>JAJUJF010000020.1 GCA_029265455.1 Paracoccaceae bacterium
CACGTAGTCGGCATGCCCCGGGCAGTCGACATGCGCATAATGCCGCGAGTCCGTCTCGTACTCGACATGGCTCGTCGAGATCGTGATCCCGCGCGCCTTCTCCTCCGGCGCCGCGTCGATCGCGTCATACGCCTTGAAGTCACCGAAGTACTTGGTGATCGCCGCCGTCAGCGTCGTCTTGCCGTGGTCGACATGGCCGATCGTGCCAACGTTCACATGCGGCTTCGTCCGCTCGAATTTTGCCTTCGCCATGATGGCCTCCTGTCCTGTAGCGGCGGGACCCCGTCAGGTCCCGAACTGCATTCCGATCAAGCGAACTTCGCCTGGATCTCTTCCGAGATGTTCTGCGGCACCGCCTCGTAATGGTCGAACTGCATCGTGAACACGGCCCGACCCGAGGACATCGAGCGCAGGGTGTTGATGTAGCCGAACATGTTGGCAAGCGGCACCATCGCGCTGATGGCGATCGCGTTGCCACGGGTGTCCTGCCCCTGCACCTGCCCGCGCCGCGAGGTGAGGTCGCCGATGATGTTGCCGGTGTATTCCTCCGGCGTCACCACCTCGACCTTCATGATCGGCTCGAGGAGCTTCGCGCCGGCCTTCTTCAGACCCTCGCGCATCGCCGCCCGGGCCGCGATCTCGAAGGCGAGAACCGACGAGTCCACGTCATGATAGGCGCCATCGACCAGGGCGACCTTGAAGTCGATCACCGGGAAGCCCGCGAGCGGGCCCGAATCCATCACCGACTGGATGCCCTTCTCGACGCCCGGGATGTACTCCTTCGGCACCACGCCGCCGACGATGCGGCTCTCGAAGGAGTAGCCCTCGCCCGGTGCGGTCGGCTCGATCTCGAGCTTGACGCGGGCGAACTGGCCGGAACCGCCGGTCTGCTTCTTGTGCGTGTAGTCGATCTCGGCCTTGCGGGAGATCGTCTCGCGGTACGCCACCTGAGGCGCGCCGATGTTGGCCTCGACCTTGAACTCGCGCTTCATGCGGTCGACGAGGATGTCGAGATGGAGCTCGCCCATCCCCTTCATGATCGTCTGGCCCGATTCACGATCGGTCTCGACGCGGAAGGACGGGTCCTCCGCCGCGAGCCGGGCGAGCGCCTGGCCCATCTTCTCCTGGTCGGCCTTGGTCTTCGGCTCGACGGCGATCTCGATCACCGGCTCGGGGAAGGACATGGTCTCGAGGACCACCGGATTGGCCGGATCACAGAGCGTGTCGCCCGTCGTCGTCTCCTTCAGCCCTGCGAGCGCGAGGATGTCGCCCGCATAGGCCTCCTCGATCTCGCTGCGCGAGTTCGAATGCATCAGCATCATCCGGCCGATGCGCTCGCGCTTGCCCTTGGTCGAGTTGAGGACCGAATCGCCCTTCTTCAGCGTCCCGGAGTAGATGCGCGTGAAGGTGAGCGAGCCGACGAAGGGGTCGTTCATGATCTTGAACGCAAGCCCCGAGAACGGCGCGTTGTCGTCGGGACGGCGCTCGATGTTGCGGGTCTCGGTCTCGTCGCCCGGCAGGAAGCCCATGTAGGGCGGCACGTCGAGCGGGCCCGGCAGATAATCGATCACGGCGTTCAGCATCGGCTGCACGCCCTTGTTCTTGAAGGCGCTGCCGCAGAGCACCGGCACGAAGGACATCGAGAGCGTGCCCTTGCGGATCAGCCGGCGCAGCGTGTCGACATCCGGCTCCTCGCCCTCAAGGTACTTCTCCATGACCTCGTCGTCCATCTCGACGGCGATCTCGATCATTTCCGCCCGCATCTCGGCGGCGCGGTCGGCGAGTTCGGGGCGGATCGGCTGGCGCACCCAGGACGCACCGAGGTCCTCGCCCTGCCAGACCCACTCCTCCATGGTGATGAGATCGACGATGCCGATGAAATCCCCTTCCGAACCGATCGGCAGCTGGATCGCGCACGGCGTGGCGCCGGTGCGATCCTTGATCATCCGGAGACAGTTGAAGAAGTCGGCGCCGACCTTGTCCATCTTGTTGACGAAGACGATGCGCGGCACCTTGTAGCGGTCGGCCTGGCGCCAGACGGTCTCCGTCTGCGGCTCGACACCCGCATTCGCATCGAGCACGCAGACCGCGCCGTCGAGCACGGCGAGCGACCGCTCGACCTCGATCGTGAAGTCGACGTGACCGGGGGTGTCGATGATGTTGAAACGGAACTTCTCGTCGTCCATCCCCTCGAGACCCGGATCGTCCTGGCGCCGCCAGAACGTCGTGGTCGCGGCCGAGGTGATGGTGATGCCCCGCTCCTGCTCCTGCTCCATCCAGTCCATGGTCGCGGCGCCCTCATGGGTCTCGCCCATCTTGTGCGCCTTGCCGGTGTAGAACAGGATCCGCTCGGTCGTCGTGGTCTTGCCGGCGTCGATATGCGCCATGATGCCGAAGTTGCGGTAGCGCTCGAGTGGATATTCCCGGGGCATCAGATCAGTCCTTTACCAGCGGTAATGGCTGAACGCCTTGTTGGCGTCGGCCATCTTGTGGGTGTCTTCGCGTTTCTTCACGGCGGTACCGCGCATGTTGGCGGCGTCGAGGAGTTCCGCCGCGAGGCGCTCCTCCATCGTGTGCTCGTTGCGCTTGCGCGATGCATCGATCAGCCAGCGGATCGCCAGGGCCTCGCGGCGCTCGGGACGCACCTCGACCGGCACCTGGTAGGTGGCGCCGCCGACCCGGCGGGAGCGGACCTCGACCGAGGGCTTGATGTTGTCGAGGGCCTCGTGGAACACCTCGATCGGCTCGCGGCGGAGCTTCTCCTGAACCCGGTCGAGGGCGCCGTAGACGATCGATTCGGCGACCGACTTCTTGCCGTCGTACATCAGGTTGTTCATGAACTTGGTGAGAACGCGATCGCCGAACTTGGCGTCCGGCAGGATTTCGCGCTTCTCGGCGCGGTGACGACGCGACATCTCCGTCTCTCCTTATTTCGGACGCTTGGCGCCGTATTTCGACCGGCGCTGGCGGCGGTCCTTCACGCCCTGCGTGTCGAGCACGCCGCGCAGGATGTGATAGCGCACGCCGGGAAGGTCCTTCACGCGGCCGCCCCGGATCAGGACCACCGAATGCTCCTGAAGGTTGTGGCTCTCGCCGGGGATGTAGCTGATCACCTCGAAGCCGTTGGTGAGGCGCACCTTGGCGACCTTGCGCATGGCCGAGTTCGGCTTCTTCGGCGTCGTGGTGTAGACGCGCGTGCAGACACCCCGCTTCTGCGGGTTGCCCTGCAGATGGATCGACTTCTGGCGCTTCGGTTTCGGCCGCCGCGGATTGCGGATCAGCTGCTGGATCGTTGGCATTCGGTCTTCCCGTCTTACCGTTCGTTTGGCCCGCTTGGCGTGCGGGGGTTTTTCCGGTCCGCCTGCCGCGGACCACATGGATTGCGGCCCCCCGCTCTTCGCGGAACGCCAAAGGCGCCGCCACGGGACGATCGCGTCCCGCTGCGGCAGCATTCCAGAGGACTGGGGCCTTGCGCCCGAGTCGTGACCGCCTGATTGTGGCTGTTCGTTAAGGGCCCTGCCCCCTTCCGAGCGCGCGGAACCTAAGAGGGTGCCCCGCCCTTGTCAACAGCAGAAAGAATAAGGTTCCCGGCCTCCGCGCACGCCTCTAGGCTGGTCCGTGCCGGAACCCTTCCGTCTGGGTTTTGTTGCCCGACGACAAGCACAACAGAGAGGACCATCTTCATGAAGACGAGATACCGGCCCCTGCTCGCCGCCGCCGCATTCGCCACCGCTCTTGCCGGAACCGCCGCCGCCGAGGAGGACGAACTCGGCGACCCGGACATCGTAGAAATCCAGGTATCGGTCCCGGTCATCGGCGCCGACGGATCCGAGATCGGGACCGCCCATCTCGTCGACGTGCCGATCGGCGGCCTGCTGATCAGCGCCGTGATCGAGAACCTCCCGAGCGGGTGGCATGCGTTCCACATCCACGAGGGCGGCGAATGCGATGCCGAGGGCGGGTTCGAGAGCGCCGGCGGCCATTTCAATCCCACCGATGCCGAACATGGCTATCTGAACACGAGCGGCAGCCACGCCGGCGACATGCCGAACCAGTACGTGCCCGAGGACGGCACCCTTCGCACGCGGGTGCACAATCCCAACGTCTCCCTTGATGGCGAGGAGCCGAGCGTCCGCGGCCGGACGATCGTCGTCCATGCCGGTCCCGACGACTACACCTCCGACCCGAGCGGCAACGCCGGCGAGCGGCTCGCCTGCGCGGTCATCCCGGAGGCGTGAGCCGGCGACCGTCGGGAGCCCTCCGGGGCTCCCCTGCGGGACGCGGGAGCGTTGCGGGACCTCCCGCCCTCCCGTAAGCCTTCGCCTGAACAAGCGGAGGAGACGCCAGATGTCCGACAAGTCGTACGGTTTCGACACCCTGCAGATCCACGCGGGCTCCCGGCCCGATCCCACGACGGGAGCGCGGCAGACGCCGATCTACCAGAACACGGCCTATGTCTTCCGTGACACCGACCACGCCGCCGCCCTCTTCAACCTCCAGGAAGTGGGCTACATCTATTCCCGCCTGACCAACCCCACCGTCTCCGTGCTCCAGGAGCGGATCGCCGCGCTCGAGGGCGGGGTGGGCGGCGTCGGCACCTCGTCGGGCCATGCCGCGCAGATCATGGCGCTCTTCGCGCTGATGCGGCCGGGGGACAATATCGTGGCCTCGACCCGCCTCTACGGCGGCACCGTCACCCAGTTCTCGCACACGATCCGGCGTTTCGGCTGGTCGGCGACCTTCGTCGATACCGATGACCTCGAAGCCGTCGAGGCCGCCGCCGACGACCGCACCCGCGCGATCTTCTGCGAGTCGATCGCCAATCCCGGCGGCTACGTCAGCGACATCCCCGCCCTTGCGAAGGTGGCCGAGCGGCTGCAGGTGCCGCTCATCGTCGACAACACCTCCGCCACGCCCTGGCTCTGCCGCCCGATCGAGATGGGCGCCACCCTCGTCGTGCATTCGACCACCAAGTATCTTTCCGGCAACGGCACCTCGGTCGGCGGCGCCATCATCGACTCCGGCAGGTTCGACTGGACGGCTGCCGGCAAGTTCCCCGCCCTGACCGAGCCCGAGCCCGCCTATCACGGGCTGAAGTTCCACGAGACCTTCGGCCCGATGGCCTTCACCTTCCACGGCATCGCCATCGGCCTGCGCGACCTCGGCATGACCATGGCGCCGATGAGCGCCTTCCAGACGCTGCTCGGCATCGAGACGCTGAGCCTGCGCATGGAGCGCCATGTCCGCAACGCCGAGAAGATCGCCGCCTGGCTCGAGGCCGATCCCCGCGTCACCGAGGTGACCTATGCGGGCCTGCCCTCCTCGCCCTGGTACGAGCGGGCGAAACGCCTCTATCCCAAGGGCGCGGGCGCGCTCTTCACCTTCGGGGTCAGGGGCGGCTACGAGGCCTGCACCCGCCTCGTCAACTCGGTCGAGATCTTCAGCCACGTCGTCAATCTCGGCGACACCCGGTCGATCATCAACCACCCGGCCTCGACCACCCACCGCCAGCTCACCCCCGAGCAGCAGGAAGCGGCGGGGGCGGGTCCCGACACGGTGCGCCTCTCGATCGGCATCGAGGATGCGGACGACCTCATCCGCGACCTCGACCAGGCCCTCGCCAAGGCAACCGCCTGACACCGCCGGGGCCGCGCGGTCCGGGAACCGCCCGCGGCCCCGCGCTTTGTCGGCGGAACGCAGGCGGACAGGTGGTCATGAACGCATCGGAGACCCCGGAGAACGGCAACGATCACGCGCTCAGCGAGGTCCTCGACCGGCTGGAAGAAGCCGTCCGCGACAAGGAGACCAGGATCGCCGACATCATCGAGGGGCTCGGCCGGCGTTCCTTCCCCGCGATCATGCTGATCCCGGCCCTCCTCGCGGTCTCGCCCCTGAGCGGCATTCCCGGCGTCACGGTCACCGTCGGGCTGATCGTCGCCACCACCGCCGCCCAGATGCTCTGGGGCCGCGATTCGCTCTGGCTGCCGGAGAAGCTCACCCGCCGCGCGATCCCCACCGACAGGCTCTGCAAGGCCATCGGCTGGCTGCGCCCACCGCTGAAATTCATCGAGCGCTTCCTGCGGCCGCGACTCACCTTCCTGTTCCGGCGGCCCTTCCGATGGATCACCCTCACGCTCGTCTTCCTGATCGGCATCAGCATGCCGGCGCTCGAATTCATCCCCACAAGCGGCTCGATCGCCGCGGCGGTGATCTCGATCTTCTCGATCGGCCTGCTCACGCGCGACGGCGCGCTGGTGATCCTCGGCTATGCCCTCACGATCGGCGCGCCCTTCCTCGTCTGGCAGCTCGCAGCCTGAGCGCGGACTTGCCTTTGCCTTGCCGACGCCCCTCTAATGCGGCGCCATCCTGCCTCGAGAGCATGCCATGCCCCTTCCCGCCGATATCGACGAGACCCAGGAACTGCTCGCCTCCGCCGACTACATCGCGAGCCGCGGCCTCTCCACGGTGGTCTTTCTCGCGCTGAAGCTCGGCCGGCCGCTCTTCCTCGAGGGCGAGGCGGGTGTCGGCAAGACCGAGATCGCCAAGGCCCTCGCCCAGGCCCTCGGCCGCCGCCTGATCCGGCTCCAGTGCTACGAGGGGCTCGACGCCGCCTCCGCCGTCTACGAATGGAACTTCCCCGCCCAGATGGTGGCGATCCGTACCGCCGAGGCCGAGGGCATCGCCGATCGCCGCGCCCTGACCGAGGAACTCTTCTCGGAACGCTACCTGATCCGCCGCCCCCTCCTCGAGGCGATGTCGCCCCAGCCCGAAGGTCCGCCCGTCCTCCTGATCGACGAGCTCGACCGCACCGACGAACCGTTCGAGGCGTTCCTCCTCGAGGCGCTCTCGGACTTCCAGGTGACGATCCCGGAACTCGGCACGATCCGCGCCGAGGCGCCGCCGATCGTGGTCCTCACCTCGAACCGCACGCGCGAGGTCCACGACGCGCTGAAACGGCGCTGTCTCTATCACTGGGTCGATTATCCCTCCTTCGACCGCGAACTCGCGATCCTGATGACCCGTGCGCCCGAGGCGTCCGAGAGCCTCTCGCGCGAGGTCGTCGCCTTCATCCAGCGCCTCCGGCAGGAGGATCTCTTCAAGAAGCCCGGGGTGGCCGAGACCATCGACTGGGCCAAGTGCCTTGTCGCACTTGACGCGACCGAACTCTCGCCACAGGTCATTTCCGACACGCTTGGCGCGATACTCAAATACCAGGACGACATCGCCCGGCTGCAGGGTTCGGAAGTGAAACGCCTCCTTGACGAGGCACGCACCGGGCTCGGCCCGGGCTGAGGTCCTGCACCGCTCCGGGCTCCGGTTCCCGTTGCCTCGCCATCCATGGAGGTCATCAATGCTGCGCACATCCCTTGCCTTCGCCGCGTTCCTCGCCCTCGCGCCCGCCATCGCCCTTGCCGACGACGACCGCGCGCCGAATCCCGACGAGCGCGCCCGGATCGAACAGGTCCTGCGCGCGGAGGGCTACACCCGCTGGGACGAGATCGAGCTCGATGACGGCGTCTGGGAGGTGGACGACGCCATCGCCGCGGACGGGCGGGAACACGACCTCAAGCTCGACCGGAACTTCCGGATCATCGAGATCGACGACTGAGGAGCGATCCCTTCCGCCGGGAGATCCTGCGCGTCCCCCGGCGGCGTTAACCCCTGGGTAGGATCTTGTTTTCCTTCATTATCAATTACTTGATCTGGTTTTCACGCGTGGGCACATATTCCCCACGGTCGGGGAGCGGGACCTGATGGCCGGTTTCGCCGATCTTCCCGTGCCCGAGGACGGCAAGCTCGCGGCCAACATCCTCCACTTCGCGCGGGCGCTGCGCCGGGCCGGTCTTCCCGTCGGCACCGGCCGCGTCGTCGATGCGATCCGTGCGGTCGAGGCCGCCGGTTTCACCGACCGCGAGGACTTCTTCCACACGCTCGAGGCCTGTTTCGTCTCCCGCCCCGAGCATCGCCAGGTCTTCGCCCAGATGTTCCGCCTCTACTGGCGCGACCCGCAGTTCCTCGAACACATGATGAGCCTGCTGCTGCCGGGGCTGCGCGGCGTCAGCGAAGCCCGCGACCCGGCCGATGCCGAGCGCCGCGCCGCAGAGGCCCTGCTCGCCGGAACCGGAGCCCCGCCCCCGGCCCGGGGCGACGCAGCCGAGGAAGAGGAGGTCGAATTCGACGCCCGCCTCACCTTCTCGGCGGAGGAGCGGCTCCGGTCCATGGATTTCGAGCAGATGTCGCCTGCCGAGATCGCGGCGGCGAGACGCGCCATCGCCCGGCTCGACCTCGGGGTCCGCCCCATTCCCTCGCGCCGCACCCGCCCGTCGCCGCAGGGCCGCGCCGCCGACTGGCGCGGGACGCTGCGCCGCGCCCTGCGGACCGGTGGCGAGGTCGAGAAGCTCGTCCTCAAGGCCCGCCGCACCCGCTGGCCCGATCTCGTCGCCCTTTGCGACATCTCGGGCTCGATGGCCTCCTACAGCCGGATGATCCTCCATTTCCTCCACGCCGTGGCGAACCAGAAGGGCGCGGGCTGGGCGCAGGTCCATGCCTTCACCTTCGGCACCCGGCTCACCAACATCACCCGCCACCTGCGCACCCGCGACGTCGATGCCGCCCTTGCCGCGGCCGGCCGCGAGGCCCGCGACTGGGAAGGCGGCACCCGGATCGGCGCCTGTCTCCACGAGTTCAACCGCGACTGGTCGCGCCGCGTCCTGCCCTCGGGCGCGGTCGTCCTCCTCATCACCGACGGTCTCGACCGCGACGATCCCGACTTCCTCGCCCGCGAGGTCGAGCGGCTGCATCTCTCCGCCCGCAGGCTGATCTGGCTGAACCCGTTGCTGCGCTGGGACGGGTTCGCGCCGCGCGCCGGCGGCGTCCGCGCCATCCTGCCCCATGTCGACAGCTTCCGCGCCTGCCACTCGATCGCCTCGCTCGAGGACCTTGCCGCTGCCCTCTCCCGCCCGGAGGACACGGGCGAACGCGCGCGCCTTCTCGCCCGGCTCTGATCCCTCTCAGATCGCGGAGCGGTGCAGGAGATAGTCGAGGTCGCCCACCCGGAACCAGCGGTAGCCGTAGGGTTCGAGCAGGACGCAGTGCCTGCCGTCCTCGGCCGCCTCGCTGTGGTCGCGCCCGAGCAGGTTGACGAGCCGGTCGCCGCGCCCGTCCGCGACACCCGTCCGGAACCACACCTCCCGCCCTTCCGCATCGAGGTTGTGGAGGAAGAAGACACTGTTGTTGCGCCAGTCATAACGAACCGCGAGCACCGCCGGATCGCCGACATCGACGACCTCGAACCTGCCCCAGCCGATCTCCGGGATCTCCTTGGGCATCCGGATCATCCGCTCGAACCAGTTGAGGAGCGAATCCGGATCGCGCGTCTGCTCGGCGACATTGAGATGCTCGAACCCGTAGGGACCGCCCGAAATCACCGGCCGCACCGGTTTCCTGGCGAGCGTGAACCCACCGTTCGGCTCGTCCGACCACTGCATCGGTGTCCGCGCGCAATACCGCTCGGGAAGGCTGAGGTCGTCGCCCATCCCGATCTCGTCGCCCATCCAGATCACCGGCGTCGCGGGAAGCGTCAGCAGCAGGCTGTTGGCGAGCTCGATCAGCCGCCGGTCGCCGCCGAACATCGGCGCGAGCCGCCGCCGGATACCCCGATCATAAAGCTGGTGCTCGGGCTCCGGCCCGAATGCCGCGAAGACCTTCTCGCGCACCTCATCCGGCAGCCGCCCGAGGTCGAGCTCGTCGTGATTCCGCAGATGCAGCGCCCATTGCGCAACCTCCGGCCGCTCCCGCGTCCGCTCCATCGCCTCCGCCACCGGCCTCGCCTCGCCGGTCGCGAGCGAATGGAACAGGCCCTGGTTGACCGGGAAGTTGAACATCATCTGGATCCGGTCGCCGTCATCCCCGAAGAAGCGCATGTTCTCCTCCGGCTCGACATTCGCCTCGGCGAGCAGCACGACTTCTCCCTTCCGCCACTGGGCCAATTCGCGGAACACCCGCAGGAACTCGAAATGCGGCGTTTCCTCGGCCGTTTCGGGATCGACCCGCTCGATGATGAAGGGCACCGCGTCAATCCGGAACCCGGCCACGCCGAGCTGCAGCCAGAAGCCCATGATCTTCAGGATCTCCGCCTGCACATGCGGGTTGTCGATGTTCAGGTCCGGCTGGTGTTCGTAGAAGCGGTGGAAGTAGTATTTCCCCGCCTTCTTGTCCTTCGTCCAGGTCGTCTCCTGCACACCCGGGAACACCACGCCCTTGTGCGCGTCGGGGGGCTTCCTGTCGGCCCAGATGTACCAGTCGTGATAGGGGCTCTCCGGTCCCTGCCGCGCCGACCGGAACCAGGGATGCTGATCGGAGGTGTGGTTGACCACGAGATCGATCAGCACCCGGATGCCCCGCTGCTCGGCGCCACGGGTGAACTCGACGAAATCACCCAGGGTCCCGAAGAGCGGATCGACCCCGTAATAATCCGAAATGTCGTAGCCGTTGTCCTTCCGCGGCGACGGCTGGAACGGCATGAGCCAGATCGCGGTCACGCCAAGCCCCTGCAGGTAGTCGAGCCGCCGCCCGAGCCCGATGAAATCGCCGATGCCATCTCCGTTGGCGTCGAGCATCGTCTCCACCGAACAGCTGTAGATCACGGCGTTCCTGTACCAGCGTTCGCTGATCATGCGCGCCCTCCCGCGGCCACCCTCGGGGCATTTCCTGTCGAACGCGGCCGACTGCCATTCGATCCATGTGAAAGCCTCGGCCGCCATGCTTTCATCGCAGGAAGCACCCACTTATGTTTGCAGACATGGAAACCGCCGAACACGACCGCATCCCCGAGACCGCGCTCGCCTGGCACGAGGCCGGTCGCCGCGTGGCGCTCGCCACCGTGATCGAGACCTGGGGCTCGGCACCGCGACCGCGCGGTGCACAGCTCGCGATCGGCGAGGGAGCGGAGATGATGGGCTCCGTCTCCGGCGGCTGTGTCGAGGGGGCGGTCGTGGCCGAAGCCCTCGAGGCGATCGAGGATGGCACCCCCCGCCTCCTCACCTTCGGGGTCTCCGACGCGGATGCCTTCGCGGTGGGCCTTGCCTGCGGCGGCACGATCCGGGTTCTGGTCGAGCCGGTGGACCGGGGCAAGGGCATGCCCCTCTCCCTTCTGCGCCACCTCGTTGCCGCGCGCGCATCGCGTCAGCCGACCGTCTACGCCATCCGCCCCGAGACATGGGAGCGCCGCCTGCTCACCGGCCCCGGCGATCCGCTCTGGCCCGAGGCGGAAACGGCGCTTGCCGCCGACCGTTCGGGCTTCGCGGGCGACTGGTTCCTGGGCGTCCATAACCCGCCCCTGCGCATGGCCGTGATAGGCGCCGTCCACATCGCTCAGGCCCTGGTGCCGATGGCCCGCATCGCCGGCTACGACGTGCTGGTGATCGACCCGCGCGAGGCCTTCGCGAGCGCCGAGCGTTTTCCCGACACCCGGCTTTCCCACGACTGGGCGGATGCAGCACTCACCGAATTCGGCATCGATGGCCGTACCGCCATCGTCGCCCTCACCCATGATCCGAAGATCGACGATCCGGCCCTCGTGACCGCGCTTCGCGCCCGCCCCTTCTACATCGGCGCGCTCGGCTCGACGCGGACGCACGCGAAACGCGTCGACCGGCTGCGCAGCGCCGGCTTTTCCGAAGCGGAAATCGCACGCATCCATGCCCCCATAGGTGCCCCCATCGGCGCGAGTTCTCCGGCCGAGATCGCCATCGCCATCCTTGCCCAGATCACCGAGCGGCTGCGCCGCCCCGGTATCCGGCCCTGAATCCATGCATTTCGGCCCCATTCCCCTCGCCGAGGCCGAGGGCGCAATCCTCGCGCATTCGCTTGCCGTCGGCCGCGCCCGGATCAGGAAGGGCCGCCGCCTCGATGCGGAGGACATCCGCGCGCTTGCGGAAGCCGGGATCGATCAGGTGGTCGCTGCCCGCCTCGATCCGGACGATCTCGGGGAAGACGAGGCTGCGGCCAGACTTGGCGCGGCGCTCGCCCCCGATCCGGCCACTCTCGGCCTCGTGCGCGCCGCGCCGTTCACCGGACGAGTCAATCTTCTCGCTACTGCGCCGGGTATCCTGCGCGTGGACCGGGCGGCGGTCGACGCCTTCAACGCCGTCGAATCCGCCATCACCCTCGCTACCCTCCCCGACTGGGCACGCGTCGAGCGCCGCACCATGGTCGCGACGATCAAGATCATTCCCTTTGGCGTTCCCCGCGCCATGGTCGCCCGCGCCTGCGCGCAGCTCGCGGCTCCTCCGATCCGGGTCCACCCCTTCCGTCCCTTCCGCGCCGGGCTGATCCTGACCCGCCTCCCGGGCATGAAGCCGAAACTCATCGACAAGGGTGCCGAGGCCATCGCCACGCGCATCCTTGCCCTCGGTGGCAGGGTCGAGACGCCGCGCGTGGTGCCGCATGAAGCAGAGGCCGTGGCGGCGGCAATCCGGACCACCGAAGGCGATCCGCTCCTGATCCTCACCGCTTCCGCAACCTCGGACCCGGCCGATACCGGTCCCGCAGCCCTGGTCCTCGCCGGCGGCCAGCTTCTCCGCGTCGGCATGCCGGTCGATCCCGGCAACCTCCTCTTTCTCGGCACCCACGAGGACCGCACCGTCGTCGGCCTCCCCGGCAGTGTCCGCTCGCCGGCTCTCAGCGGCGCCGACTGGGTGCTCGAACGCCTCGCCGCGGGGATCGCGGTGACACCCGGGGACATCGCCAGGATGGGCGTGGGCGGGCTCCTGAAGGAAATTCCTACCCGGCCGCAGCCCCGCGCCGGACGTACTGCGCCTGTTTCCCGGCCACGCGTGGAGGCACTCATCCTCGCCGCCGGAGCTTCACGCCGCATGGCCGGGCGCGACAAGCTGCTGGAGCCGATCGAGGGCGAAGCAGTCCTCGCCCGTACCGCCCGTGCAGCGCTTGCCAGCCGTGCGGAGCGGGTCATCGTCATCCTGCCTCCCGGCGCGAAGGCGCGCCGCGCCGCGCTCGCCGGGCTTCCTGTCGCGATCGTCGAGGCTCCCGCCGCCGCCGAAGGCATGGCCGGCTCGCTCCGCACCGGGATCACGGCGATCTCCGACCGGGCCGACGCCGTCGTCCTGATGTTCGCCGACATGCCCGAGGTGACCGAAACGCATGTCGATCGCCTTGTCGACGCCTTCGACCCCGTCGCCGGCAAGGAGATCTGCCGCGCCCTCGACACGGAAGGCCGGCCCGGCCATCCGGTCCTCTTCGGCCGGCGCTTCTTCGAGAGCCTCGCCTCCCTCGAAGGCGACCGCGGCGCGCGCGACATCCTGCGCGAGGCGGCCGAACACCTCGTCGACGTCCCGACGCCCGGTCGCGCCGCGACGCTCGACCTCGACACACCCGAAGCATGGGAGGCCTGGCGCGCGGGGCGCTAGTCGGGAAGCCGGAGCACCCCGTCGCGGCCGTTCACCCGCACCCGTACCGAATCCTCGCCCACCGCGGCGATCTCGACGCCGTTCACCGTCTCCCCGGGCCGCACCCGCTGGATGGCGCCGCCCGGCAGCAGCACCAGCGCATGGCGCCGGCTCGACGTCCCGAATACCCCGACCAGCGTCAGCTCGCCACTGACCCGCGCGGTCTGCGGCGCACAGCTCCGCGCCGGCGCCTGCTGCTGCGGCTGGCTGCGTGCCACCTGCTGCGTTGTCGTGACCCGGGCCGACTGCCGTGTCGGAGCGACGCGGGCCGCCTGCTGCCGGGGCGGCCCTGCCGCAACTGTTGCGGGAGGCAGACTGGTGCGGGCGGGTCCGCCCGGCTGCGCAGGGGCCGGCTGCGCAACCCCGCGCGGCTCCGGCCGCATGCCCGGCGCTGCGCCAGTTCCCGAACCATCCGCCGCCGCGATCTCCAGCGCCGCGGCCACCGCCTCGGCAATCTGCCTTGCGTCATCCCCATCCCCGGGCCGTGGCAGCGGCCGCGACGATGTCGAAGCCCCGGCAGCGAGTGACGGCGTCGACGCCACCCCGCCCGGCCGCGCAAGCGGCCGCAACCCCGCCTCCGATGCTGCGGGCGCAACCCCGACCGGCCGCGGCACCGGCCCGAGCATCACCATGCGCGCAGAGCTTTCCGCCGTATTGCGCCCGCTTGCCGCGAGCGCCGCCTCCCTCAGCTCCGGCGGCACGTTGCGGCTCATCATCACCGTTGTCGGCGCTCTTGCTGCGATCTCCGGCAGCGGGGATGGTGCAGGACTTCTCTGCCCCGCTACATCCTGGGCGAGCTGCGGCCGCTTCAGCGGCCGTGGCGCCTCGGGTGCCGGAGATGCAGGAGATGCCTCCGGATACGCGGAACCAACGACCAGTCCGGTCATGGGGGGGGCCTCGGCCGGCACCGTCTTCGCTGCGTCCGGGTCGTCCGCCACAGCATCCGGCCCGGGCGTTGCCGTGGCCACCACCAGCGGCGCATCCTTCGTGCGGAACTCGAGGGCGCCGAGACCGATCGCCGCCACAAGGGCCACGGCGGCCGGAATCGCCCCCTGCCGTCCTGCAGCCCGCCATCGGACGAACGGGGGCAGACGCAGCCGCGCTCCGGTTCCTGTCATGGAAAAGGCCGGCACCTGTCTGCCCGGAAGCAGCGCCGGATCCGGCTCGACCGCCTCCACGGTGAAACCTGCCTCCGTCAGGAGGGCGGCGCATTCGCTCAGGACAGCACGCGGGACGCCGATGAGATGCGGGGCTCCGCTCCGCCGCCCCGCCACCACCGCCAGACGCTGCGTCACGAAATGCCGGAGCAGATCTGCCCGCCACCCCCGCCCGATCGGAATGATCGTGAAAGCGGTAGGCGGCAGGACCGCAACCACCGGTCCGGTGCAGCGCCTCGCAAGCAGACCGAGCGCCCGCCGGAAGGTCACGCCATCGCGATCGGCACCGCAATCGATCCGCTCGTCGAGGCCGTCTGGACCTTCGAGCCGCAGCGATGTATCGCTCAGGTGAAGTCGGCAGACCGCATGCTGCGGCCCGGTCCTGCTGCTCATCTGCCTCTCCCTCGATCTTCGCCGAGTGTTTTTCTGCACGCCCAGGCTACAGGAACTCGCGCTTCGGGGCCAGAACCGATCAACGATCACGAAGCTTTTTCATTGCCCTTCATGGCATTCGGGGCATAAGGGGCCGACGGCAGAAATCCGCCGAGAGTAGAAGGAGTATGCAATGCGCCGTATCGCCCTCCCGTTCGCGCTCATCCTCGGATTGGCCGGCGCCGCGGTGGCGCAGGACGTTTCAGGCGGCGCCCAGCAACTTCCGCGCGAAATCATCGTCACCGGGCAGGGTGTGGCGGACGTGGTGCCGGACACCGCCATCGTCACCGCCGGCGTCGAGTCGCAGGCCGATACCGCTGCCGCCGCACTCGAGGCGAATGCCGGCGCCATGCGGGACGTGCTCGCCGCGCTCGAGGCGGCGGAGATCGAGGCGAGGGACATCCAGACGAGCAATCTCGCTCTTACGCCCGTCTACCGCCCCGGCGAGAACGGCGCCTGGAGCGCAGAGGTGATCGGCTACATCGCGCGCAACATGGTCACCGTGCGGGTTCGCGAGGTCGCGCATGTCGGCGATGTGCTCGATTCGATGAGCGAGGCGGGAATCAACCGCATCGATTCCATCTCCTTCTCGGTGGCGGAGACGCGCCCCCATCTCGATGCCGCGCGCCGCGACGCCGTTGCGGACGCACGGGCGAAGGCGGAACTGCTTGCCGAGGCGGCCGGCGTCCGCCTCGGCAAGGTCGTGAACATCCGCGAGACGCAGCCGGTCGACCAGCCCTTCCCGATGATGGTGCGCGCCGAAGCCGCCGGCATGGGGGGCGCCATCTCGGAAGGCAGCATCGAGCTCTCCGCCATGGTCGAGATCGTCTTCGAGATCGAGGATCAGCGTGGCGGCGGCACCGAATAGGTAAGACCCGCCCGCGCCACCGGCCCGTCGACGCCGGACGCGCGCACCAGCACGTCGCCGACGACGAGCGACCTTCCCGCCTTGAGGATGCGAGCCTCCGCGATCAGTTCGCCCGGACCCGCCTTGCGCATGAAGTCGAGGCTCACGTTCGTCGTCACCGTGAGCGCCTCGCGGCCGATCCGGCCGAGCACCGCGATGTAGAAGGCGATGTCGACGAGCGCGAAGAGCGCCGGACCGGATACGGTGCCCCCCGGCCGCAGATCCGGCTCCCCGGCCACCATCCGCACCGTTGCCCCCGCCTCGCCGAGGTCGAGGACCTCGTAGCGGCCGCCGGCCTGCGGGAACACCTCGTCAAGGAATTCATGCATCTCGGCAATCGTGAATTGCGCGCTCATGGCCCTCTTTCCGCTGGTTGAAATCCCGCGCAGGCTGCGCGAGACCCGGTGCCGGAGCAAGCGAGGAGAAGGAAATGAGCGAGGCCATCCTGATCCGTGAGGACGACGGCGCGATCGCGACCCTCACCCTCAACGATCCCGACCGGCTGAACGTCCTTTCGGATGCGATGCTCGCGGCCCTCCAGGCCGAGATCGACCGCCTCTCCGACGATCAGCGCATCCGCGTCGTGATCCTCGCCGGTGCCGGCCGCGCCTTCTGCGCCGGCCACGACCTGCGCGAGATGCAGGCCGCGCGCCAGGCGCCCGACGGTGGCCGCTCGGCATATCTCGACCTCTTCGAGCGCTGCTCGCGCGTCATGCTCGGCCTCACCCGTCTGCCGCAGCCGGTGATCGCCCGTGTCCATGGCATCGCCACCGCGGCCGGGTGCCAGCTTGTCGCGAGCTGCGACCTCGCGGTGGCGGCGCATGGCAGCCGATTCGGGGTGAACGGCGTCAATATCGGCCTCTTCTGCTCGACACCGATGGTGGCGCTCACCCGCGCCGTCGGCCGCAAACGCGCTTTCGAGATGCTGGTGACCGGCGAGTTCGTCGAGGCCGAGGAAGCCGCCCGCATCGGCCTCGTCAATCGCACGGTGCCCGAATCCGATCTTGCTCCTGAAACCCGCCGTCTGGCGGAGACCATCGCCGGCAAGCTGGGCCCCGTGGTGGCGATCGGCAAACGCGCCTTCTACGACCAGGCCGCGCTCGACCTTGACGAGGCCTATGCCCATGCCGGCGCAGTGATGACGGAGAACATGCTGCTCCCCGACACCCAGGAAGGCATTGCCGCCTTCATCGAAAAACGCGCGCCCGTCTGGAAGCAGTAGGCGCGGCCGCGCAGTCCCTCACGGATCAGGCACGGGCGATCCGTTCCTCGGGCGGGAACTGGGCGAGGAACCGCGCCCGGATCATCAGGACGAAGAGCACCACGGCGCCGACCTGGTGGAGAATCGCGATCTGCCACGGCGCGGCATGCACCACGGTCGCGATCCCGAGCACGAGTTGCGCCAGCAACGCGATCGCCATCGCATCGAACCCCCGCCTGATGGCGCGACCGGCCACGCCCCGGCTCCGCCACCAGGCGATGCCGCCAAGAATGACGAGGAGATAGCCGACCATGCGGTGGTTGAACTGCACGAGGCCGGGATTCTCGAAGAAGTTCGTCCAGAGCGGCTCCAGGGCGAAGGGCGCAGGCGGCACGAACTGCCCGCCCATCAGCGGCCAGTCGATATAGCCGCGCCCGGCGTCGATCCCGGCCACCAGCGCCCCGAGCAGGATCTGGACGAACCCCACCCAGACCAGCACGTCTCCCCAGCGCATCAGCCGCGGGTTGCGCCGCCGCCGCGCCTGCAGCAGCTCACCCTCCTCGCGGCGAAGCGCCAGCATGTACCACGCGATCAGCCCGAGGATCGCGAAGGCGAGGCCGAGATGGGCAGCGAGCCGGTAGCTCGCCACCCGCACCATCTCGCCCTCGAGGCCCGACGCGACCATCCACCAGCCGATCGCCCCCTGCAGCCCGCCGAGGACGCCGAGGAGCAGAAGTCGCCCCGTCCACCCCGGCGGCACCTTCCGCGCGATCAGGAACCCGGCGAAACCGACCGCCCAGACGAGACCGATCACCCGCCCGAGCTGGCGATGCCCCCATTCCCACCAGTAGATGACCTGGAATTCGGCGAGGCTCATGCCCTGATTGACGCGCTCGTACTGCGGTATCTGGCGATAGAGGGCGAATTCCCGCTCCCAGTCCTCGAGCGTGAGCGGCGGCAGCGCGCCGGTCACCGGCCGCCATTCGGTGATCGACAGACCGGAGCCGGTAAGCCGGGTGAGCCCGCCGACCACGATCATCGCCACCACCATCACGAAGAGAATCCCGATCCAGATCGCGATGCCGCGCCGGGCGTACACACGTCGGCGAACCGTCACCGGCGCTTCCACCCGCTTCTCGCCGACCTCCTCGAAGATGCTGCGTCCCTTGGCCATGCCGCGCCTCCTTTCGCGGCCCGGTCTATGCCGCGGCGCGGAAAGCGGCAAGCGTGGTCTTCCGCGTCACTTCCGGCCGGGTCTCTTGACGTGGAGCGCCCTGAAGACTCCGTGAAGCGTGCGGATATCGGCGTCCGTGAGGCTCATCCGCCGGATCAGGTTGCGCAGATTCGCCTGCATGCTCTCGCGCTTGATCTCCGGGAAGAAGAACCCGACCGCGTCGAGCCGCGCCTCGAGTCCCTCGATCAGCCGGTCGACCTCGATGCTCGTCGCGGGACGCCCGCCCGCGAGCGACCGCGCGACCGGCGCGACCCCGCCTTCCTGCCGCCGCCACTCATAGGCGAGGAGCAGCGCGCATTGCGCGAGGTTGAGCGAACCGAACGCCGGGTTCACCGGCACCGAGATGATCGCATCGGCGCGCACGATGTCGGGATTGGCAAGTCCCGCGCGTTCCGGCCCGAACAGGACCGCCACCCGCTCGCCGCGCGCTATCCGCTTCCGCGCCTCCGCCATTGCCGCTTCCGGCGTCAGCACGTCCTTGGTCAGGTCGCGCGGCCGCGCCGTGGTGGCAAGGACGACATGACAATCCGCCACCGCCTCCGCCGTCGAGTCGCAGATGCCGGCCCGGTCGAGGACCACGCCCGCCCCGGAGGCAAGCGCGATGGCCCGCTCGTTCGGCCAGCCATCGCGCGGATTCACGAGTCGCAGCCGGTCAAGGCCGAAATTCCACATCGCCCGCGCCGCCGCGCCGATGTTCTCGCCCATTTGTGGCTCGACGAGGACGAAGACCGGTCCCTCGCCCCCCTCATGCCGCATCCTGTGATCGGTTCCCGCCATCGACCGCGCGCTTAACCCGGCCTCCTCGCGCTGGCAATCGGCATAAACAGCGGTATACCTCCGCATACCGGGCTTTCCCGGCGCCGCGGATTGGGTTAAGAGGCGGCATCCTTACCGTGGTCGTGAAGGAGCGCCCCATGTCCAAGATCAAGGTTGAGAACCCGGTCGTCGAGCTCGACGGCGACGAGATGACGCGGATCATCTGGGACTTCATCAAGAAGAAGCTGATCCTGCCCTATCTCGACATCGACCTGAAATACTACGACCTCGGCATCGAGGAGCGCGACCGCACCGACGACCAGATCACCGTCGATGCCGCCAACGCGATCAAGCAGTACGGCGTCGGCGTCAAATGCGCGACGATCACCCCGGACGAGGCCCGGGTCGAGGAATTCGGTCTCAAGAAGATGTGGCGCTCGCCGAACGGCACGATCCGCAACATCCTGGGCGGCGTCATCTTCCGCCAGCCGATCATCTGCCGCAACGTGCCCCGCCTCGTTCCCGGCTGGACGGAGCCCGTTGTCATCGGCCGCCACGCCTTCGGCGACCAGTACCGCGCCACCGACTTCCGCTTCCCAGGCAAGGGCAAGCTCACGATCAAGTTCGTCGGCGAGGACGGCGAGACGATCGAGCATGAAGTCCTCGACGCGCCCGGCTCCGGCATCGCGATGGCGATGTACAATCTTGACGATTCGATTCGCGACTTCGCCCGCGCCTCGTTCAACTACGGGCTGGACAAGAACTACCCGGTCTATCTCTCGACCAAGAACACGATCCTCAAGGCCTATGACGGCAGGTTCAAGGATCTCTTCCAGGAAGTCTTCGACGCCGAATTCGCCGACCGGTTCCAGAAGGCCGGTCTCACCTACGAACACCGGCTCATCGACGACATGGTCGCCGCGGCGCTCAAATGGTCGGGCGGCTATGTCTGGGCCTGCAAGAACTACGACGGCGACGTCCAGTCCGACACGGTGGCGCAGGGCTACGGCTCGCTCGGGCTGATGACCTCGGTGCTGATGACGCCGGACGGCAAGACCGTGGAGGCCGAGGCTGCGCATGGCACGGTGACGCGCCACTACCGCCAGCACCAGCAGGGCAAGGAAACCTCCACGAACTCCATCGCCTCCATCTTTGCCTGGACCGGTGGCCTCAAGCACCGCGCCAAGCTCGATGGCAACGAGGCGCTCCGGAATTTCGCGGAGACGCTGGAGCGGGTCACCGTCGAGACAGTCGAATCCGGTTACATGACCAAGGATCTCGCCATCCTCATCGGCCCCGATCAGAAATGGCTGACGACGACGGGCTTTCTCGAGAAGGTGGAAGAGAATCTCAACAAGGCCCTCGCAGGCTGAGTCCTCTCGGGAGCGCGCCATTCCAGGGGCGCTCCCTGTCCCTCCCGGGACAGCGCCGCGGGCGCAGGATCCCTCTGCGTGCCGGCCATCCTGAGCCCCGATGCGGGAGCGGCATGTCATCGGCAGTTGCCAAGCAACGGCCTTCCGGGGCCGATTCGCCCGCCCGCTCCCTGTCTTCGGCCGGAGATGGACAGTTGGTGGTTCCGGCACCCGCAGGATGGCCAGCCTGACGGCCGATACCTTCTCTGAAAGGTCGAGACATCACGTTCAGGCCCTGACGGAACCGCCTCGGCCGGAGCTTCCGCCTTGTGTCAGAGGGCATGGCGCCTTCACGCCCGCGAGACCCGATCCCGGGCCCGCACGCATGGGCTCTCCTTCAGGGCGCCGCCCCTTCGACAAGGACAAGTTCCCGCTCGGATGCCTCCCGCGCATGTTCCAGTGCCGCCTGATATTCCGGCGAGCGATAGCAGGCCTCGGCCGCCTCGAGACTCGGGAACTCGACGACCACATTGCGCGGGCGATCCCGGCCTTCCATCTGGATATGCCTGCCCCCGCGGGCGAGGAATCGCCCGCCGTGTTTCGTTATCGCATCCGTCGCGAGCCGGGCATACCGACCGTATGCTTCCTCGTCGCTCACCGTCACATGGGATATCCAGTAGGCCGGCATCAGCGCCTCCGCTTGTGTTCTACCCCTCGAGAAAGGCTCGCACCGCTGCGATCGCCTCCGGCGCGCGCCCGGGATCGGCGCCTCCCGCCTGGGCCATGTCGGGACGGCCCCCGCCGCCCTTGCCGCCAAGCGCCTCGGCTGCCACTCGTACGACATCGATGGCCGAGATCCGATCTGTGAGATCGTCCGTCACGCCCGCCGCCACCGCCGCCCTGCCGCCGGTATCAGCGACGAGCAGGATCACTCCCGAACCGAGCCGGGCCTTGTGCTCGTCGATCAGCGGCCGCAGGTCCTTGCCGGAGACCCCCTTCAGCGATTGGGCGAGGAAGGGGATCCCGGCGACGGTTTCGGGGCCTGGCGTCGCTCCGCCGCTCTCTCCCGCTACCGCCAGCCGCCGCCGAAGTTCGGTCACCTCGGCCTCCAGCGCCTTCCTCTCCTCCATCAGCGCGCGTACGCGTTCCGGGACTTCCTCCGTCCGTGCCCGCAACAGGCCCGCCGTCGCCGAAAGCGCCGCCGCTGCCGCCGCCGCATGGGCATCCGCCGCGTCACCGGTCAGCGCCTCGATCCGGCGCACGCCGCCGGCGGAGGCGCCTTCCGAGATCAACCGGAAGCTGCCGATATCTCCGGTGCGTGCCACATGCGTGCCGCCGCAGAGTTCGAGCGAATAGACGTCACCTGACGCGCCGAGGCCGGAGTCCTCGGCATGCCCCATGGCCACCACCCGGACCTCGTCGCCGTATTTCTCCCCGAAAAGCGCCCGTGCCCCGAGTTTCTGTGCCTCCTCGGGCGTCATGATCCGGGTCTCGACCGGGGTGTTCTGGCGGATGAACCTGTTGACCTCGGCCTCCACCCGTTCCCGCTCCTCGGGCGTCATCGCCTTCGAGTGGACGAAGTCGAACCGCAGCCGGTCGGGCGCGACGAGGCTGCCGCGCTGGGCCACGTGATCGCCAAGCGTCCGACGAAGCGCCTCATGGACGAGATGCGTTGCCGAATGGTTCGCCCGAATCCGGGCGCGCCGCTCGCCGTCAACCACGAGTTCCGCCGCGGCGCCGCGGCGCAGCTCTCCGGTCTCGATGGTGCCGTAATGGACGATGAGCCCCGCCTTCTTCCGGGTGTCGTGAATCGTCACGCGGGCCTCCGGGGTCACCAGCGTGCCGGTGTCGCCGACCTGGCCGCCCGCCTCCGCGTAGAACGGCGTCTGGTTCACCACGATGGCCACCGACGATCCCGCCGGCGCGACGTCGACCGGCTTGCCGTCGACGACCACCGCCTGCACCTGCGCCTGCGCCTCCTCGGTGTCGTAGCCGAGGAACTCGCTCGCGCCGAAGGTCTCGGCGAGGTCGAACCAGACCGCCTCGTCTGCCGTCTCGCCCGAGCCCGCCCAGGCCGCACGCGCCCGGCGCTTCTGTTCCTCCATCGCCGCATCGAACCCGGCGACATCTACATTCCGCCCCTTTTCCCGGAGCGCGTCCTGGGTGAGATCGAGCGGGAAGCCGTAGGTGTCGTAGAGGCGGAACGCGGTTTCTCCCGGCAGGGGCGCACCTTCCGGCAGCGCCGCGAGCTCCTCGTCAAGAAGCCGGAGGCCGCGGTCGAGGGTCGTGCGGAACCGTGTCTCCTCGGAGAGCAGTGTCTCCTCGATCAATGCCTTCGCCCGCACGAGTTCCGGAAAGGCCTCGCCCATCTCGGCGACGAGCACCGGGACCAGCCGGTGCATGACCGGATCCCCGGAGCCGAGCAGATGTGCATGCCGCATGGCACGGCGCATGATCCGGCGCAGCACGTAGCCGCGACCTTCCGAGGACGGCATCACGCCATCCGCAATCAGGAAGGACGTCGAGCGCAGATGATCGGCGATCACCCGGTGATGCAGACGCCCCGGCCCGTCGGGAGCACCATCAGTCACGTTCGCCGAGGCCTCGATCAGCCGACGCATCAGGTCCGTGTCGTAGTTGTCGTGCACTCCCTGCAGCACCGCACCGATCCGTTCGAGCCCCATGCCCGTATCGATCGAGGGCCGCGGCAAGGGCGTGCGCGAGCCGTCCTCGTGCTGCTCGTACTGCATGAAGACGAGGTTCCAGATCTCGATGAACCGGTCACCGTCCTCATCCGGGCTGCCCGGCGGGCCGCCCGGGATCTCCGGCCCGTGATCATAGAAGATCTCGGAACAGGGGCCGCAGGGTCCGGTCGGCCCCATCATCCAGAAATTGTCGGAAGTGGCGATGCGGATGATCCGCTCCTCCGGCAACCCTGCCACCTTCTTCCAGAGTTCGGCCGCCTCGTCATCATCATGGTAGACGGTGACCAGGAGCTTCTCTGCCGGCAGGCCGAACTCGCGGGTGAGCAGCTCCCAGGCGTAGGGGATCGCCATTTCCTTGAAATAGTCCCCGAACGAGAAATTGCCCAGCATCTCGAAGAAGGTGTGGTGCCGCGCCGTATAGCCGACATTGTCGAGGTCGTTGTGCTTGCCGCCGGCGCGAACGCATTTCTGCGATGTTGCGGCGCGGACGTAGTCACGATGTTCGAGGCCGGTGAACAGGTTCTTGAACTGCACCATCCCCGAATTGGTGAACATCAGCGTGGGGTCGTTGCGGGGCACGAGCGGCGAGGACGGAACCACGCGATGGTCGTTCTTGCGAAAGTAGTCGAGAAAGGTGGATCGTATCTCGTTGAGGCTCGGCATTGGCTGGATCCCGCGGCGCACGCGCCGCAGGCGGCGGCGCGGATGTGGATTTCCGTGCTGTTAGCGTCACAGCACACCGCTGTCCACGGGTAGACATGGTCCGGTGCTGTCCGCCGCCGCTTCTCGTCGGGCAGGACAGTCCGCCTCGGCTTCCATACGACCGCCGCTCCGCACGGCTGCTCCGGAGCGCCGGCCCGCGGCACGGTCATGCATGAAGTAGCAGGCCGCACCCGGTTTCCGGTCCGGCCGGGCGCGGGCCGCAGCCTGCACCCGGCGCCCGGAATTCAGTCCTCGATGATGTCCGACTCGTCACCCTGCAGCGTGAAGTCGAGGCCATGGGCGGCACGGATCCTGTCCTCGATCTGGTTGGCGATGTCGGGATTGTCCTTGAGGAAGGTCTTGGCGTTCTCCCGGCCCTGACCGATCCTCTGGTCGGCGAACGAATACCAGGCCCCCGATTTCTCCACCACCCCGGCCTTCACCCCGAGATCGATGAGCTCTCCGCGCTTCGAGATGCCCTCGCCATACATGATGTCGAACTCGACCTGCTTGAAAGGCGGTGCCACCTTGTTCTTGACCACCTTCACCCGCGTGGTGTTGCCGATCACCTCGTCGCGGTCCTTGATCGAGCCGATGCGGCGGATGTCGAGCCGCACGCTCGCGTAGAACTTGAGCGCATTGCCCCCCGAGGTGGTCTCGGGGCTTCCGAACATGACGCCGATCTTCATGCGGATCTGGGTGATGAAGATCACCATGCAGTTCGACCGGCTGATCGCCGACGTGAGCTTGCGCATCGCCTGGCTCATCAGCCGGGCCTGGGCCCCGACCTGGGCGTCGCCCATGTCGCCCTCGAGTTCGGCCTTCGGGGTGAGGGCGGCAACCGAGTCGACCACCACCACCGAGATCGCGCCCGAGCGCACCAGCGTCTCGGTGATCTCGAGCGCCTGTTCGCCGGTGTCGGGCTGGGAGATCAGGAGCTCGTCGATGTCGACGCCGAGCTTCCGCGCATAGACCGGATCGAGCGCATGTTCGGCATCGACGAAGGCGCAGACGCCGCCCGCCTTCTGCTCCTCGGCGATCACATGCAGCGCAAGCGTCGTCTTGCCGGAGCTTTCGGGGCCGTAGATCTCGATGATCCGGCCCCTCGGCAGGCCGCCGACCCCAAGCGCGATGTCGAGTCCGATCGAGCCCGTGGAGATCGAGGAGATGTCGAGCGCCGGCGTCGAGCCGAGCTTCATGATCGAGCCCTTGCCGAAGCTCCGCTCGATCTGCGCCAGCGCCGATTCGAGCGCCTTCTGCTTGTCCATGCCGCGTCTTTCGGAGAGATCCACCAGAGGTGTCGCCATCGTCAGCCTCTTATTCCACTTTTTCCCGGGCGCGGCAATCAGCCTTCCACCCACCAATGTTCCTGACTTGTTCTGATCGTCAACTTGAGGCCAAAACGGGAACGATGCAACGCGAATCTTGATTCAGTCCGATGCCGGTTAACATCTTGTGATCGCGGCAAGGTGGGCGGGTTCGATTGTCGGCGCAGGCACTGGCGGATATGTGAGCCGGTCCACGGCAAGGGAATCACCCCGCCCATGCGACTCGAGGAATTCGATTTCGTGCTGCCGGACGAGCTCGTCGCGCTCCGTCCGGTCCGTCCGCGCCCCTCCTCGCGCCTGCTCGTCGCGAGCGGCGAAACGCTTGTCGACTCGACGGTCGCGCGACTCGGTGAATGGCTCCGTCCCGGCGATCTGCTGGTGCTGAACGACACGCGGGTGATCCCGGCGCGGCTGACCGGCATCCGGACGCGGCCGACGACGAGCGGCAGCGGGCGGGCGCGGATCGAGGTGACCCTGGTCTCCGGCGACGGCGGGGCGGAATGGGAGGCACTCGCACGGCCTGCCCGTCGCCTCGCGCAGGGCGAGACCATCGTCTTTCCCGGCGGGCTTGCGGCCGAGGTCCTCGCGCGGGAGGAGGGCGGCGTGGTCCGCCTGCGTTTCGACCGTGCCGGTCAGGCGCTCGAGGCCGCGCTCGCCGCCGCGGGCGAGATGCCGCTCCCGCCCTATATCGCCACCCGCCGCCCGGCCGACGACGCCGACCGCGAGGACTACCAGACCGTCTTCGCCACGCGACCCGGCGCCGTCGCCGCGCCCACCGCCTCGCTCCATTTCGACGAGGCGTTGATCGCGGCCCTGGCCGCGGCCGGGATCCGCTTTGCCCGGCTCACGCTCCATGTCGGCGCCGGCACCTTCCTTCCCGTCAAGGAGGAGGATGTGAGCCGCCACCGCATGCATGCGGAACGCGGCGAGATCGGCGAGGAGGCCGCCGCGGCGATCAACGCCACCTGGGAAGGCGGCGGCCGGGTGATCGCCGTCGGCACCACGGCCCTGCGCCTCCTCGAGACGGCTGCGGTGGCGCCCCGTCGCGTCGCCCCGTGGCAGGGAGAGACCGACATCTTCATTCGCCCCGGCCACGCCTTCCGCGCCGTGGACGGGCTGATGACCAATTTTCACCTGCCGCGCTCGACGCTGATCATGCTGGTCGCGGCCTTCGTCGGGATCGAGCGGATGCGGGCGATCTATTCCCACGCCATCTCCAGCCGCTACCGCTTCTTCTCCTACGGCGACAGTTCGCTGCTGCTGCCGCAGGGGTGATCCTCACGGGGAAACGGCAGCTGCCGGGTCCGGGGCCGCATCCCTGATGCTTTCGGCATACCTAAATACCGCATGACAGCGTTGCAGCTTTGTGGCAGGGGTCGGATTGCACCACCGAGACGGGCAGGACGCGCGATCCATGGCTGTGGACTGGGACAAGCTGCGAATCTTTCATGCCGTTGCCGAGGCAGGCAGCCTGACCCGCGCCGGGGAGCAGCTCCATCTCAGCCAGTCGGCGGTCTCGCGCCAGATCCGCGGGCTGGAGGAGAGCCTCGACACGACGCTCTTCCGCCGCCACGCGCGTGGCCTGATCCTGACGGAACAGGGCGAGCTCCTCTACGACGCGACGCGGATGATGACGAAGCGGCTCGAGGTGACCGAGGCCCGCATCCGCGATTCCGAGGACGAGATCTTCGGCGAGCTCCGGGTGACCACCACCACCGGGTTCGGCACGCTCTGGCTCGCGCCCCGGTTGCCGCGGCTCTACGCGCGCTATCCCAACCTGAAGCTCGACGTGATGCTGACCGAGCGGGTGGTCGACCTGCCGATGCGCGAGGCCGACGTCGCGATCCGGATGAAGGAGCCGAGCCAGGCCGAACTCATCCGGCGCAAGCTCATCGACGTGCGGATGCGCCTCTACGCAAGCCGCGCCTATCTCGAGGGGCGGGACATGCCGGCGAGTACCGCCGATCTCGCCCGGCACCGGCTGATCTCGCAGACGCCGGCGACGCCACAGGTCCGGGCGGGCGCGGATTTCACCGCTGCCCTTCTCGCGGGGGAGCCGACCTCCCATCTGCGGATGAACAACTATTTCGGGATCCTGCAGGCGGTGATCCACGGCCTCGGCATCGGCGTGCTGCCCGATTACGTCACCGTGGACTTCCCCGATCTCGTCAATGTCCTGCCCGAGGCCCAGAGCGCGTCGATCCCCGTCTACCTCGCCTACACCGAGGAACTGCGCCAGTCGCGGCGGCTCGAGGCCTTCCGCGATTTCGTCGTCGAGGAGATCGCGGTCCTGCGCCGGCAGATGGAAGCATCCGCGGCCCCCGGGCAGCAGTGACCCAGCCATGCGTCCACGTGATGACGGCCATACCAAGGTGGCGGGGGTCGTTCCCTTGTCGGCCCGCGTGCACCGCTCTATATGTCCCCTCGAAGTCGGGTGGCGCTAGGCGCTGGCGACTTCAACCTCCCTGTTGGACTTGGGCCGAGCTTATCGCTCGGCCTTTTTTTTGACCTGACCCTCGCCGCTCCGGGCCGGAAACCCGTACCGGGGTCCGTTCCGCTCGCCTCCCGTCCCCCTGACCGCGTCGCGAACTGCCGGGCAGCTCGCGGGCCGCTCCTTCCGGGCCGGAGGCCCTTCCGCTTGCCGCCCGTTTGCTGCAAGAAGCCCCCAGCTACAGGAAACGGGCGGTGCCATGTCCGATACTTCTTCCGGCCCCGAGCCGAACGTCACTCTCGCGCTTGCCGAGGCGCACGGGCTGAAACCCGACGAATACGAGCGGATCCTCACGCTCCTCGGCCGGACGCCGACCTGGACCGAGCTCGGCATCTTCTCGGCGATGTGGAACGAGCACTGCTCCTACAAGTCGTCGCGGGTCTGGCTGCGCACGCTTCCCACCGAAGGCCCGCAGGTGATCCAGGGCCCGGGCGAGAACGCCGGCGTCGTCGATATCGGCGACGGCCTCGCCGTGGTCTTCAAGATGGAGAGCCACAACCACCCCTCCTACATCGAGCCCTATCAGGGCGCCGCGACCGGGGTGGGCGGCATCCTGCGCGATGTCTTCACCATGGGCGCGCGCCCGATTGCGGCGATGAACGCCCTGTCCTTCGGGCCGCCCGAACATCCCCGCACCCTGAGCCTCGTCAATGGCGTCGTCGAGGGGATCGGCGGCTACGGCAACGCCTTCGGCGTTCCCACCGTCGGGGGCGAGCTGCGGTTCCATCCCGCCTATTCCGGCAACTGCCTCGTCAACGCCTTCGCGGCCGGCCTCGCCGAGAGCGACAGGATCTTCTACTCCAGGGCAAGCGGCATCGGCATGCCGGTCGTCTATCTCGGCGCCAAGACCGGACGCGACGGGGTGGGCGGTGCCACCATGGCCTCGGCCGAATTCGGTGCCGACGCCGAGGAGAAACGTCCGACCGTGCAGGTGGGCGACCCCTTCACCGAAAGACGCCTGCTCGAGGCCTGTCTCGAACTGATGGCGACGGGGGCCGTCATCTCGATCCAGGACATGGGCGCCGCCGGTCTCACCTGCTCCGCGGTCGAGATGGGCGACAAGGGCGACCTCGGCATCCGCCTCGACCTCGAACGCGTGCCGGTGCGCGAGGAAGGCATGACCGCCTACGAGATGATGCTCTCCGAGAGCCAGGAGCGGATGCTGATGGTGCTCCGCCCCGAGAAGGAGGACGAGGCCCGCGCGATCTTCGAGAAATGGGATCTCGACTTCGCCATCGTCGGCGAGACCATCGCCGAGGACCGCTTCCTCGTCTACCTGAACGGCGAGAAGAAGGCCGACCTCCCGCTCAAGGCCCTCTCGGGCGAGGCCCCGGTCTACAACCGCCCCTTCACCGAGCCCCCGGCCCCGCCGCCGCTCGGACATGTGCCGGAGATCGACCCGGCCGAGGCGCTCCTCCGCCTCGCCTCCTCGCCCAACCATTGCAGCCGCGCCTGGGTCTGGGAGCAGTATGACCACATGGTGATGGGCGATACGGTGGTTCCGCCGGGGTCCGATGCCGGCGTCGTCCGTGTCCACGGAACATCGAAGGCGCTTGCCTTCACCTCCGACGTCAATCCCCGCTACTGTTTCGCCAACCCCGAGGAAGGCGGCAGACAGGCCGTGGCCGAGGCATGGCGCAACCTCGTCGCCACCGGCGCGCGGCCGCTCGCCTGCACCGACAATCTCAACTTCGGCAATCCCGAACGCCCGGAGATCATGGCCCAGTTCGTCGGCTGCATCCGTGGCATCGGCGCGGCCTGCCGCGCCCTCGACATGCCGATCGTCTCGGGCAACGTCAGCCTCTACAACGAGACCGAGGGCA
>JAJUJF010000191.1 GCA_029265455.1 Paracoccaceae bacterium
GAAATAGGCAAGTGCGAAATTGCGGAAGCCTGTGGCGATTTCCGCCTTGGCGACCCGCTCGTCGACGGCGATCTCGTCGGTGCCGCCGAGGAACCGGACGAAACGCACCATCTCGCCGATCGCCTCCCGCGGCGAATGCCCGGCCAGGACGAGATCCGTCATCACGATCGCACCCGCGTTGATGAACGGGTTTCGCGGGAAGCCCTGCTCGTGCTCGAGCTGCACGATGGAATTGAACGCGGAACCGGAGGGTTCGCGCCCGACATGCGACCACAGCCCCTCCCCGTGCTTGCCGAGGGCGAGCGTGAGCAGGAAGACCTTGGCGATGCTCTGGATCGAGAATGGCACATGGGCGGCGCCCGTCGCGACCACATCGCCGTCGAGCGTGGCCACCGCCATTCCGAAATGTCGCGGATCGACCCGGGCGAGCGGCGGGATATAGCTTGCCACCTGCCCCTCGCCGAACCGCGGCTTCAGTTCCTCGTGAATCTCGTCGAGGATCGACTGAAGTTCCGACGCGTCAGGCTGAACCTTCATCCCCAGCGCCTCCCTGATTGCTGATGCTCCCCTCCGGGTGGTTCGGCCTGTTCCGGCACGGCCCTCTGCATGAGGGACATCAGCGGCAGCCTCGGAGCCGTCTCGATCGCGCGGCACCTTCCAGTCTCTTCCGGAGTGAAATGCGACCGCGCGACCTGTCCTGCCGGCGGACGACACGCGGCATCTTCACACTGCTCTTCGCAACTCCCGTCAGAAACCGTGCGTCATGGCGAGTTCGTCCACCCATGCCCGATGGAAATCCTTCGCCTTTCCTCCCGGCTGTTGCGCATTCAGGCGCGGGAGCAGGGGATCTCCTGCCCGGAGTGGCGATCCCGACAGACGCTCCAGCACCGCATGGCCGCAGAACGGCACATGGACCTCCGAATAGCCCCCTTCGTGAACGAGGACCAGCCGACCGCTGCAGACCTCGTCCGCCACCGCCAACACCATTCCCGTCATCTCGCCGAAGGTCGCCGAGCTCGCCATCATCCGGCCGAGCGGATCGAAACCCGAAGCGTCGAAACCGCAGGCGATGACGATCACGTCCGGCCGGAACCTCCGGACAGCGGGCACCACCACCCGCTCCATCACCCGCAGGTAGGCATCATGCCCGGCCCCAGGCGCGAGCGGCAGGTTGAGGTTGAACCCCTCGCCGGCACCACGCCCGCGATCCGCGGCGCTGCCGGTGTCGGGCGGGTAGTCGCGTTCCTGATGGATCGAGATCGTGAGTACGTCCGGCCGCTCGTAGAAGATCGCCTCGGTGCCATTGCCGTGATGCACGTCCCAGTCGATCACCGCCACCCGCTCCGCCGCCTTCGCCGCCAGTGCCGCCTCGATGGCAATGGCGATGTTCGCGAGCAGGCAGAAGCCCATCGGCTTTGCCGGCAGGCAATGATGCCCGGGCGGCCGCGACAGCGCATAGGCGTTGCGCTGCCGCCCGGCGAGCACCGCCATCAGCGCAGCCTTCGCAAGTCCTGCCGACAGCGACGCGATCTCGAATCCTCCGGGCCCGAACGGCGTCCGCTCGCCCAGTTCGCCGCCGCTCGCACTGCTCAGACGCCGGAACTCCGCGAGATAGTCGGCCGGATGCACCCGGCGCAGATCCTCCTCGGTCGCCTCGGGGGCCGAGGCCACGTCCAGTTCGCGAATGAGCCCCGTCACCTCGAGCAGGTTCTTCAGCCGGCGCTTGCTCTCCGGGCTTTCCGGAAGACCTCCCGCCGCGAGCGGCTGCACCAGACCCCCGACCGGGGCGAGGAAGGCATAGTTGCCGCCCGCATGCCAGAAACAGCGCTCGTCCCACCAGAAGCCGGTTGCCATCCGTTCCTCCTAGCCGCTCACCATGGCGTACAGGGTATAGACTGCAAGTCCGGCGATCAGGACCGCGAGGCCGATCGTGCTGCCGGGGCGTTTCTGCGGTTGCACCGCACCACAGATGCGGCAGGTCGCGCGATGCCTGCCGATCGGCGCGGTGCAGACAGGACACCGGGGATCCGCCATCGTCTCAGCCCAGCCGCGCCTCGAGCCATGCCGAAGCCGCGACGAGATCGGCGTCCTTCCAGCGCGGCGCGATCAGCTGCGTGCCGAGAGGCAGCCCGCGCGGCCCCACCCCGTTCGGCAGGCTGATGCAGGGCAGATGCAGGAGCGTCCAGACCCGGCAGAAGACCGGATCGCCGGTCGAGGTGAGCCCTTCCGGGGCCTCTCCCGGCGCGCTCGCCGTCAGCCAGATCTCGCCGTCGGTCAGCGTCTCGTCGGCCCAGCGCTGCCATTCGACCTGTGCGATCCGGTCGGCGCGGTAATCGGCAAACGAGAGCGTCCCCGCCCGGTCGAGATGATACCGCAGCCCTTCCGACAGAAGCTCGCCCCGCGCCGTCCGTTCCCAGGCAAGCGCCCGCCGTCCCTCGTAAATCTGGATCCGGTCCTGCAAGTCGACGAGCGAGTCGAACTCCTCCGGCAACTTTGCCTCCTCCACCGGAATCCCGGCTTCGGCAAGGACTGTCGCCGCCCGCTCGACCGCCGCCCCTGCCTCCGGCGTCACCGCCTCCCATCGCGGACCCCGCACGATCCGTACCCGCGCCGGGGGCTTCGGCTCGATACGAGCGAGCACCGGCCAGCCCGCCATTGCCGCAATGAACAGCGCGACGTCACCGACGTTGCGCGCAAAGGCTCCGAGCGTATCGAGGCTCGAGGCGAATGACCTGACACCGGCATATTCGATGGTGCCGAAGGTCGGCTTGAGCCCGACCA
>JAJUJF010000043.1 GCA_029265455.1 Paracoccaceae bacterium
ATGTGCCCGCGGCACTCTTCGAGAAATCGGCTGTATCCCCGGGAATGGAGACGATCGGATGTTGAACCCGCATCTGCTGCAGCCCTTCAGTCTGCCGGTGCCAGGTGTGGACGAGGCACTGTTTCACGCGATCATCGCGTCCTCTGGCGTCGCCACGATGCAGACCTTCCTCGATCACTACCATCTCGCAATCAAGCGTGAGTCACAGGGATTGCTGGCTGTTCTTGCTGCCTGGTGCGAGCCGGGCCCGACGGCCGAGCGGTCCGCAACGGCATGGAGCCTCGCCTTCGGCATGGCCGGGCTCGCCATGAAGGATGTTCGCGGCAACATTCCGGAAACCGCGACACGACTTGGTCTCAGGATTGCCGAGACCTGGATTCCCTCACGGTGGGAATCACGGAATCGCGTCGCACCAATGATCTTCGATCGCTACTTTGTGGAGCGCGCCGTCGGGGCCGAGGCGACGCCGGGCGAGGACATCGGCATGGTGTCGATCGTGACCGACGAAGGGGAGCGCCATGTCTTCAGGCGTCAGGATGGCCGGTGGCATTGTGACACGCTTGCCCCGATGCGGTCGGTAGCGCCACACGGTCGTGCAATTCTGCTGCCGAACGGGGCATTGCCGATTGGCGGTGCGGCGGATTTTTTCCGGGAATGCCACAGCGTGGAAACCGTGGATGACGATGCGCTTTCTACCTTCCGGAACGGCTACGCCCTTCTGGAGGCCGCCGCGCGGGATTACCTGCAATGGGTTGACCGCGTCCTGAACGGCATCGTGGTCGGGGCCCTTCAACCGCAGTTTCGCACTGTCACCGGAAGCTGGGAGGAGGTACCGGGCTATATCCACTCATCGTATCCCCATGGCGCTGTCGAGGTGGCCGAGCTTCTCGTCCACGAGTGCGCGCACCAGTATTTCTACATGCTTGAAAGGCTCGGGCCGATGGATGACGGGAGCGACACCCGGCTTTACTGGTCGCCTCCGATACGCAAGGAGCGACCGTTGAGCCGGGTCCTCATGGCCTATCATGCGCTCGCAAACACCTTGATCCTGTTCGATCGCGTTCTGGACGCAGGGCTGGACACCGACGGTTATGTTTCGGCCAACCGCGACGGCCTCCGCGAGGATGTCGAGACCCTGGCGAGGCCGCTGAGGGGAAATCCGGCGCTGACATCCATCGGAGTCGCACTCTTCGCTCCCTTGGACGAGCGAACCGCCGCCCTTGCCGCGTGATCCTGCCCCGGATCTGCAGGACCTTCTCAGCCATGTGGTGGCGGAAAGGACCCTGGTCGATCTGACCGACGTGGAGCCTGTGGCAGTGGTGGAGCTCCTGGCGCTTCTCGTCGGTACGGGCGCCTTTCTCCTGCATGGTACGAACCGTGAGACCCTGCTGGATCGGCTCGAACCCGGCCTTGCCTGGGATGCATCTCGTGCCTCAGGCAGGCAAAGGGCCGTCTATGCAACCAGTGACTGGATCGAGGCACTCTTCAATGCTCTCCTGAACCGGGATCTCCTGGTTTCCCTGTTCGGTTCCATCGGACTGCGTTTCGAGCGGCGGGGCGCACGTCACGTCATCGCCCTCACGGCGCCGCAGGAAGACCTGCTGCCTGACGCGCCGTGGATATGGTCGTCGGGGATGGTCTGCGTTCTCCGTCGCAAGGACTTCATCCCATCGCCGGAGAGCGACACCGAGTTCATATGCCACCGCGCCATCCAGCCCGTCGCTACAATGCGGGTATCACCGGCATTGTCTTCCGTGCTGATCGGACGGTACCTGCCTGTAGCCGAGAGGAAGCCGGGCAAGCGGCCATGACGGCCGCGTTTAGGCTGGGCAGGCACCACGGCGACATGAAGTCCCGCAGTGGCTCTGCATCCTGGCGCAGATCCTTCCGCCCGTCTGCCGTTCCGCCTGCCGCTCTGCTCACGCAGACGGAAGTCTGCGCGATGGCGCTTTTATGCGTTCGAAGGTCTCGCTCAGGGAGTTCTGCCGTGCATGAAGCTCCCTGAGCTGCACAGGCAGGTCAGGCGTGGATGGCGCCGTCACCGCAGGCGAGGGCCGCCTCCCGGACTGCTTCGGAGAAGGTCGGATGAGCGTGGCAGGTGCGGGCGATGTCCTCTGCCGCGGCTCCGAATTCCATCGCGACGCAGACCTCATGGATCAGGTCACCGGCATAGGGCCCGATGATATGGGCGCCGAGAACGCGGTCCGTTTCCTTGTCGGCCAGGATCTTCACGAACCCTTCAGCGAGGAAATAGGACTTGGCCCGGGCGTTGCCCATGAAGGGAAACTTGCCGACCTTGTATTCGCGGCCATCTTCCTTCAGCTGCTGTTCCGTCCGGCCCACGAAGGCGACTTCGGGAGCGGTATATATCACGCTCGGGATCACGTCGTAGTTCACATGGCCCTTCTGGCCGGCGACCGTCTCGGCAACGGCCATGCCCTCGTCCTCGGCCTTGTGCGCAAGCATTGGCCCGGCAATCACATCGCCGATGGCGTAGATTCCTTCGATGTTGGTCTGCCAGCGGGCATTGGTCTTGATCATGCCGCGCTCGGTCTCGACCCCGAGCTCCTCCAGCCCGAGGCCTTGGGTATACGGACGGCGGCCGGTGGCGACGAGAACGACATCGGCGTCGAGTGATGCTTCCTTGTCATCCTTCCGGCTCTTGTAGTTGACGGAGATGCCCTTGTCGGTCTTCACGGCACCCTGAACGGCAGCGTTGAGGATGAACTTGAGCCCCTGCTTCTTGAGGATGCGCTGGAAGGTCTTCTGCACCTCCGCATCGAGACCGGGGGTGATGGTGTCGAGATATTCGATGACCGTTACCGCCGAGCCGAGGCGGCTGTAGACGGAGCCGAGCTCGAGGCCGATGACGCCGGCGCCGATCACGACGAGGCGCTTCGGCACCTCCTTGAGCTCGAGGGCGCCGGTGGAGGTGACGATCGTCTCCTCGTCCACCTCGACGCCGGGGAGGGTGGAGGCTTCCGAACCGGTGGCGATGACGATGGCCTTGGCGTTATGGGTCTCGCCGTTGACGTTGACTTTGCCCGGCGCCTCGATCCGGCCCCAGCCCTTCAGCCAGTCGATCTTGTTCTTCTTGAACAGGAACTCGATGCCCTTGGTGTTCGATTCCACCGTGGACTGCTTGTAGTCGAGCATCTTCGGAAGATCGACGGAGGGCTTGCCGCCCAAGATACCCATCTTCTCGAACTCGGTCTGGCTCTGGTGGAAGAGGTCGGAGGCGTGGAGCAAGGCCTTCGAAGGGATGCAGCCGACGTTGAGGCAGGTACCGCCGAGGGTCTCCCGGCCTTCGACACAGGCGGTCCTGAGCCCGAGCTGTGCGCAGCGGATGGCGCAGACGTAGCCACCTGGGCCCGCACCGATGATGATGACGTCGTAATCGGCCATGGACTTCCCTCCGTTCATCTTTTGCGTTGCACGAGCAATGCAGGAATCCATGCACAACGCATGTGCATGATGCTCAAGTCAACAGCGCGGCAAGGATCATCGTGATCGTCGCGATGGCACCAATGGCGAAGAGGATGGATCGCCAAGGGACCCAGCCGCGGGCATAGGCGGGCACGTAGAGGATGCGGGCAACGAGATAGGTCCAGGCGCAGGCGGCCGTGAGCCATGAGCCTGCTCCCGAGAGTGTGACGACCAGGACAGCGATCGTGAAGAGCGCCAACGCCTCGAAGTGATTGGCGACTGCCCGCCGCAGCCGTCCCGTCAGCGGAGAGAAGTCGGAGGATGCATCCACATCACGCGGGCTGGCGTTCCAGGTCACGCCCACGTCGCGGTTCATCGCCCGGCCGGCCAGCCCGATCTGCACGAACTGCAACAGCGCAGCGAGCGCGAGGGCTGTGAGCTCGGCACTCATGTGTCTTGATCCACCGCTTCTGGTGCTCCCGTCACATGCATCCTCACTTGGTTGGTGAGCTCGTTCCGGCAGGATATTTCGAAGGGAAGCGTTTGCACCATTTGGCGCGGGATTGCATGCCAACTTTGGTATGCCCCCGCAAAAGGGAATGCCTCCCTTGATGTCTTGCGAGCAACGAGTTTCTGTTTGCGTCATTATTTGACGAGCCGTACCTGCCCTTCTCCGAGCATGAAGGCCATCACCGACCTGACCTGTTCAAAGGTCATTCCAGGACTGCAAGATGTTGAAGCCCGGCGATGCAATCTGCATCGCCGGGCTTCAGGTCAGTACTTACAGGGGCGATCTCTTCTTGATGTCGTCAGAGGACAATTCTGAAGGCAAAGCAGGAGATTTCTGGCTGGTACGTTCGGGGTCTACCGATCGGCGACCGTCAAACGGAGAAGCATGGTTGCTAGAGATCCATCAGCAGCCGGCGCGGGTCCTCCAGGGCTTCCTTGACGCGGACGAGGAAGGTGACCGCCCCCTGCCCGTCGACGATACGGTGATCGTACGAGAGCGCGAGATACATCATCGGTCGGGCAACGATCTGTCCGTTCAGCACTACCGGGCGCTGCTGGATCTTGTGCATGCCGAGGATGCCCGACTGCGGCGGGTTGAGGATTGGGGAGGACATCAATGAGCCGTAAACGCCCCCATTCGAGATGGTGAAGGTGCCGCCCTGCATCTCGGCCAGCGAAAGCTTGCCCTCGCGGGCACGTTGGCCGAGTTCGGCGATCTTCTTCTCGATCTCCGCGAAGGAAAGGCGGTCGGCGTCACGGACGACGGGAACGACAAGCCCGGACGGGGTGCCGACGGCAATCCCCATGTGGACGAAGTTCTTGTAGACGAAGTCGGTGCCATCGATCTCCGCGTTGACCTCGGGCACTTCCTTCAGCGCGTGGCAGCATGCCTTGGTGAAGAAGGACATGAAGCCGAGCTTGACGCCGTGCTTCTTCTCGAACTCGTCCTTGTAGGCGCTGCGCAGTTCCATCACCGCGGTCATGTCCACCTCGTTGTAGGTGGTGAGCATGGCGGCGGTGTTCTGGGCTTCCTTCAGCCGTCGAGCAATGGTCTGGCGCAGCCGCGTCATCCGCACGCGTTCCTCGCGAGCGGCGTCCTCGGCCGGAACAGGCGCACGTGGCGCCGGGGTCGAGGGAGGGGGGGGCGAAGGGGCAGTCGCCGGCTGCGGCGTCTCCGTCTTCCCGGGCTCTGCGATCGCCTTCAGGACATCCTCCTTCATTACCCGTCCGCCGCGGCCGCTTGCCTTGACCTGATCACGGGAAATGCCCTTTTCTGCCATCAGCTTGGTCGCGGAAGGCGCGTCCTCGATGTCACCTGTGTCGCTTCCGGCCGGCCCAGTGGCGCGCTGGGCGGCGGCCTCGGTCGCCTTCGGTGCCGCCGGCCTGCCGGCGCCGTTTCCGGCGATGCGGGCAATGATCGCGCCCGCGGCTACGGTTGTACCGCTCTCGGCGAGGATCTCCGTGAGCGTACCGGTGGCGGGGGAGGGAACCTCAACCGAAACCTTGTCGGTTTCGAGTTCGCACAGCATCTCGTCCTGCGTCACCGGATCTCCCACCTTCTTGAACCAGGTAGCGACTGTCGCCTCGGTAACGCTCTCCCCGAGGGTGGGGATGTGGACGTCGACGCTACGGGCGTTCGCAGGGGCGCTCTCTTCGCTCTCGTCGGCATCGGCCCCGGCGGTTTCGCCGGAAGTGGGCTTCTGCCGTCCGGACTTGCGGCCGGCCGGGACTTCGGCCTTCTCGTCGATATTTGCAAGGAGCGCGTCAACGCCGACAGTCTCGCCTTCCTTGGCAACGATCTCGGCAAGCACACCGGCAGCGGGGGCGGGAACCTCGACCGTGACCTTGTCGGTCTCGAGCTCGCAGAGCATCTCGTCCTCGCGGACGGCTTCGCCCTCCTTCTTGAACCAGGTGGCGATGGTCGCCTCGGTGACGCTCTCGCCGAGCGTGGGCACGCGGATCTCAATCATACCGGCTCCTCCCTCAGATCGTCAGCGCTTCGTCGACGAGCGCGGCCTGCTGTTCGTTATGCTGGCGCGCGAGGCCGGTCGCCGGTGACGCCGAGGCCGGGCGGCCGACGTAGCGCACCCGGCCATACCGGGCTTCGATCCGGCCAAGGACCCATTCGAGATTCGGCTCGACGAAGGTCCAGCCGCCCTGGTTCTTCGGCTCCTCCTGGCACCAGACCATCTCGGCCTGCTTGAACCGGCCCAGTTCCTTGGTCAGTGACAGGGCAGGGAAGGGATAGAACTGTTCGAGCCGCATCAGGTAGATGTCGTCGATGCCGCGGGCATCACGCGCCTCGAGGAGGTCGTAGTAGACCTTGCCCGAGCACAGGACGACGCGGCGGATCTTCTCGTCCGGCACGAGTTCGGCCTGGCTCGCCGGTGAAGTCGGATGATCGGCATCATCCCAGAGCACGCGGTGGAAGGAGGAGTCTCCCGTGAAGTCCGCGAGTCGCGACGTGGCCAGCTTGTGACGCAGGAGAGATTTCGGCGTCATCAGCACCAGGGGCTTGCGGAAGCTGCGGTGAAGCTGCCGGCGCAGGATGTGGAAATAGTTGGCCGGAGTCGTGCAGTTCGCCACGATCCAGTTGTCCCCCGCCGAGAGCTGGAGGAACCGCTCGAGCCGGGCGGAAGAATGTTCCGGCCCCTGACCTTCATATCCGTGAGGGAGCAGCAGCACGAGACCGGACATCCGCAGCCATTTGGCTTCGCCCGAGGAGATGAACTGGTCGATCATGATCTGGGCGCCGTTGGCGAAATCACCGAACTGGGCTTCCCAGAGCACGAGTGCATTCGGCTCCGCGAGCGAATAGCCGTATTCGTAGCCAAGCACGGCGTATTCGGAGAGCATCGAGTCAACGACCTCGAAGGGGGCCTGTCCGGGCTCAATGTGATTGAGCGGGATGTACCGCTCCTCCGTTTCCTGGTCGACGATCGCGGCATGGCGTTGGCTGAAGGTGCCGCGGCTCGAGTCCTGACCGGAGAGGCGGACTGCGTAATTCTCGGTGAGAAGGGAGCCGAAGGCGAGTGCCTCGGCAGTCGCCCAGTCAATGCCTTCGCCACTCTCGATCATCTGGCGGCGCGCGTCGAAGATGCGGGCGAGCGTGCGGTGCGGCTTGATGTTGTCCGGAATGTGGGTGATCGCCGCACCGACCCGGCGCAGCCGCTCCTCGTCGACTGCGGTACTGCCGCGCTGGTACTGCCCGGGATGCTTCTCGAGATGTGACCAGCGGCCGTCGAGCCAGTCGGCCTTGTTCGGGCGATAGGTCTTGGACGCCTCGAACTCCTCGTTGAGATGGGCCTGGAAGGCGGCCTTCATGTCCTCGATCTCGCCTTCCGGGATCAGCCCGTCCTGAACAAGACGGTCGGTATACTGCTGTAGTGTCGTCTTGTGGCCCTTGATGGCGCGGTACATCAGGGGCTGGGTGAACATCGGTTCGTCGCCCTCGTTATGGCCGAACCGCCGGTAGCAGAACATGTCGATGACGACATCCTTGTTGAACTTCTGCCGGAATTCGGTGGCCACACGGGCGGCATGTACAACGGCCTCGGGGTCATCGCCATTGACGTGGAAGATCGGTGCCTCGACCATCAGGGCGATATCGGTCGGATAGGGCGACGAGCGCGAGTTGTGAGGCGCAGTAGTGAAGCCGATCTGGTTGTTGACGACGATGTGGATCGTCCCGCCGGTACGGTAGCCCTTGAGACCCGAAAGACCGAAACATTCCGCGACCACCCCCTGACCGGCGAAGGCGGCATCGCCATGCAGCAGCACCGGCAGCACCCGCGCGCGGGCGGTGTCGCCAAGCTGGGCCTGCTTGGCACGGACCTTGCCGAGGACCACGGGATTTACCGCCTCGAGATGCGAGGGATTGGCGGTCAGCGAAAGGTGGACGACGTTTCCGTCGAACTCGCGGTCGGAGGAGGCGCCGAGATGATACTTCACATCGCCCGACCCCTCGACCTCGTCAGGTTTGAAGGAGCCTCCCTGGAACTCGTGGAAGATGGCGCGGTAGGGCTTGCCCATGACGTTGGCGAGGACGTTGAGCCTGCCGCGATGGGGCATGCCGATCACCACCTCCTCGACGCCGAGCGCGCCGCCACGCTTGATGATCTGCTCCATCGCCGGAACCAGCGCCTCGCCACCGTCGAGGCCGAAGCGCTTGGTGCCCATGTACTTGACCTGGAGGAACTTCTCGAAGCCCTCCGCCTCGACGAGGCTGTTGAGAATGGCGCGACGGCCGCGGCGGGTAAAGGCGATCTCCTTGCCATAGCCCTCGATCCGCTCCTTGAGCCATGCGGACTGCTCCGGGTCGGAAATATGCATGAACTGGAGCGCGAAGGTGCCGCAGTAGGTGCGCTTCACGATCTGGAGGATCTCGCGCAGGGACGCGCTCTCGAGACCGAGGACGTTGTCGAGGAAGATCGGCCGGTCCATGTCGGCTTCGGTGAAGCCGTAGTTCTTCGGGTCCAGTTCGGGGTGGGGCTCGGGTTCGATGACGCCCAGCGGATCGAGATCCGCGACGAGATGGCCCCGATGCCGGTAGGCACGGATCAGCATCAGCGCCCTCACCGAATCCGTCACCGCCTGCCGGACCTGCGCCGCCGAAAGCGTGGCACCTTCCTTCGCCGCCGCGGCCTTCACCTTCTCGACGACGGTCTTCGCCCCGGGCGTTGCTGGCCACTCCCCGGTGAGCGCCGCGGTGAGTTCGTCCTTGGGCCGAGGCGGCCAGTCGGTGCGCGCCCAGCTCGGGCCGCGGGTGCTGCGGCCCGCGTCATCGTCATCGCCGAGGGAGCGGAAGAATTCGGCCCAGGAGGGATCCACGCTCGACGGATCCTCGGCGTAGCGGGCATAGAGTTCTTCGACGAAAGCGGCGTTGTGGCCTTGCAGGAAGGAAAACGAGTGGAAAAGGGCGTTCTGGCTTTGCTCGGTCATGACCTCGTGCGGGACTCCGCTCCCTGAAATGCCGCCCCGGCGCCGGGGCAACGCGTGAGAGCCCGCACCCGGGAGGCCGGGGGCGGGCGTGAGGGCTAGAGCCTGCCCATTGCCTTGAGGACGGCCTCACCAAGGGTGGCGGGGCTGTCGGCGACAGTGATCCCGGCGGATTTCATCGCCTCGATCTTGTCCTCGGCGCCACCCTTGCCGCCGGCGACGATCGCGCCGGCATGGCCCATCCGCCGTCCCGGAGGCGCGGTGCGTCCGGCGATGAACCCGGCGGTGGGCTTGGAGCGGCCGCGCTTCGCCTCGTCCTTGAGGAACTGCGCCGCCTCCTCCTCGGCCGAGCCGCCGATCTCGCCGATCATGATGATCGCTTCGGTTTCGTCATCGGCAAGGAACCATTCCAGCACGTCGATGTGTTCCGCACCCTTGATCGGATCACCGCCGATGCCGACGCAGGTGGACTGGCCGAGGCCGGCGTTGGTGGTCTGGAGCACTGCCTCGTAGGTCAGCGTGCCCGAGCGCGACACCACGCCGACCGAGCCCCGCTTGTGAATGTGGCCGGGCATGATGCCGATCTTGCAGGCATCGGGCGTGATGACTCCGGGGCAGTTCGGGCCGATCAGGACCGAGTTCGAGCCCTGGAGCGCGCGTTTCACCTTCATCATGTCGAGGACCGGAATCCCTTCGGTGATGCAGACAATGAGCTCCATCCCGGCATCGATCGCCTCGAGGATCGAATCGGCGGCGAAGGGAGGCGGCACGTAGATTGCGGTGGCAGTGGCTCCGGTCTTCTCCCGCGCCTCGGCCACGGTGTTGAAGACGGGGAGGCCGATATGAGTCTGACCCCCTTTCCCGGGAGTGACGCCGCCCACCATCTTCGTTCCGTAGGCGATTGCCTGTTCGGAATGGAAGGTGCCCTGCGAGCCGGTAAGTCCCTGGCAGATCACCTTGGTGTTCTCGTCGACGAGGATCGCCATTACCTGTTCTCCCGCACTGCGGCGACGATCTTCTCCGCGGCATCGCCGAGGTCGTCGGCAGCGATCACCTTGAGGCCGCTTTCGTTGAGGATCTTCTTGCCGAGTTCAACATTCGTTCCTTCGAGCCGGACGACGAGCGGCACCTGCAGCCCCACTTCCTTCACCGCGGCGATCACACCTTCGGCGATCACGTCGCAGCGCATGATGCCGCCGAAGATGTTGACGAGGATACCCTTCACATTCGGGTCGCTCGTGATGATCTTGAAAGCCTCGGTCACCTTCTCGGTGGTGGCTCCGCCGCCGACATCGAGGAAGTTGGCGGGTTCCGAGCCGTAGAGCTTGATGATGTCCATCGTCGCCATCGCGAGGCCGGCGCCGTTCACCATGCAGCCGATCTCACCGTCGAGGGCGATGTAGTTGAGGTCGAATTTCGAGGCCTGGAGCTCCTTGGGGTCCTCCTCGGACTCGTCGCGAAGCGAAAGGATATCGGGCTGCCGGTAGAGGGCGTTCGCATCGAACCCCATCTTGCAGTCGAGGCACTTGAGGTCGCCGGTATCGGTGACGATCAGCGGATTGATCTCCAGCATCTCGCAGTCGCGCTCGGTGAAGAGGCGGTAGAGCGTGGTGACGAGGCTCACGCATTGCTTGACCTGCTTGCCCTCGAGCCCGAGGGAGAAGGCGACGCGGCGGCCGTGGAAGCCGGAGATGCCCGAGGCGGGATCGACGGTGAAGGTGAGGATCTTTTCCGGCGTCCTTGCTGCGACCTCCTCGATGTCCATGCCGCCCTCGGTCGAGCAGACGAAGGCGATCCGTGACGAGGCGCGATCAACGAGGAGCGCAAGATAGAGCTCGCGCTCGATGCCGGAGCCTTCCTCTATATAGATGCGGTTCACCGGCCGGCCGGCCGGGCCGGTCTGGTGGGTGACGAGGGTCCGGCCGAGCATGCGCTGGGCCTCGTCGGCGGCCTCCTCGACCGATTTCGCGAGACGGACACCTCCCTTTTCGCCGGCGGACGCTTCCTTGAACCTGCCCTTGCCGCGACCACCCGCATGGATCTGTGCCTTGACGACCCAGAGCGGACCGCCAAGTTCACCAGCCGCGGTCTTTGCCTCATCGGCCTTGAAGACGACCCTGCCTGCGGAGACCGGCGCGCCATATTCGCGCAAGAGCTGCTTTGCCTGATATTCATGGATGTTCATGCGCCGCCACTCCTTCTCAATCGAGGGCGCCGCACAGTTCAAAGCCGGGCGGACCGCCCTTGGCGCCCTTTCCGATTGGCGTAGGCTGCCGCGATTTGCGTTGCAACGGCTTTAGCGGCTTCAGGGTTTCCGGGAGATGGAAATCGGAGATTTGTGATCACGGCGATCGGCCTGTGATCACATGCCAGCCTTTGCCGAGCCTCGGCGTGCAGCGAGTGATTCGCAGGGGGTTGCCCCCGCGGGAGCGGCGCCCGGAGGCGCTGCTCTGAATAGTGGCAGTGGGACCTAGTCGGCCAGACTCGGATCGATGGTCTTGCAGGCCTCGACGAGGCTCCGGACGGATTCGACCGATTTGTCGAAACCGGCGCGTTCGGCCTTGTCGAGGTTGATCTCGACCACACGCTCGATGCCGCCGGCGCCGATCACCGTCGGCACGCCGACATAGATGTCATTGAGCCCGTACTGCCCCGTGAGATGAGCAGCACAAGGGAGGACCCGCTTCTGGTCCTTGAGATAGGCCTCGGCCATCGCAATGGCTGAGGCGGCGGGTGCGTAGAAGGCGGAACCCGTCTTCAGGAGGCCGACGATCTCGGCGCCGCCGTCGCGGGTGCGCTGGACGATGGCGTCGAGCTTCTCCTGCGTGGTCCAGCCCATCGCGACAAGATCGGGCAGGGGGATGCCGGCCACGGTCGAATAGCGGGTGAGCGGCACCATCGTGTCGCCGTGACCGCCGAGCACGAAGGCGGTGACATCCTTGACCGAAACGTTGAACTCCTCGGCGAGGAAATGGCGGAAGCGGGCGGAATCGAGCACGCCCGCCATGCCGCAGACCTTCTCCGGAGGCAGGCCCGAGAACTGGCGCAGCGCCCAGACCATGGCGTCGAGCGGGTTGGTGATGCAGATGACGAACGCGTTTGGGGCGTGATCGTGGATGCCTTCGCCCACCGCCTTCATCACCTTGAGATTGATGCCCAGGAGGTCATCGCGGCTCATCCCCGGCTTGCGCGGCACGCCGGCGGTGACGATGCAGACATCCGCCCCGGCAATGTCGGCATAGTCGTTGGTGCCTTTCAGGCGCGCGTCGAACCCGTCCACGGGCGCACTCTCGGCGATGTCGAGCGCCTTGCCCTGCGGCGTACCTTCGGCGATGTCGAAGAGCACGACGTCGCCGAGCTCCTTGAGGCCGACGAGATGGGCCAGCGTGCCCCCGATCTGCCCGGCGCCGATCAATGCGATCCTGGCTCTTGCCATTGGCCCGTACCTCCGTTCAGCGATTGTGGAACCGGATCTTGGCTATCCCCGGACCGGATGCGGCGCAAGCTGCAATGGTCCGGGGAGCGGGCACCGGCATTTGCACCAGCGGGCGGCGCACCCTATCTCCGGAGCCTGCCACGAACGGAGACCGCACGATGACCCTGGCCGCACGCATCGCCTGGGACGACACCATCCTTCCTTTCCAGCTCGACCGGGCCGACATCCGCGGCCGGGTCGCACGTATCGACAATGTGCTCGAGACCATCCTCGGCCAGCATCGTTATCCGCAGCCTGTTGCCGCCCTGGTGGCGGAGGCGGCGCTCTTGACGGCCCTCATCGGCCAGACGATCAAGCTGCGCTGGAAGCTCTCGCTCCAGATCCGCGGTGACGGACCGGTGCGGTTGATCGCTACCGATTATTTCGCACCCGAAGCCGAGGGATCCCCCGCGAAGCTCCGCGCCTATGCCGCCTATGATGAAGAGGCGGTGGCGAAAACCGATGCTGCGCCCTTTGCCCTTCTCGGCAAGGGTTTCTTTGCCATCCTGATCGACCAGGGCCCGGATACACATCCCTATCAGGGCATCACCCCTCTTGCGGGCGGTTCGCTCGCCGATTGCGCCGAGGCCTATTTTGCCCAGTCGGAGCAGCTGCCGACCCGGTTTGCCCTCGCGCTCGGCACGGCGCAGGAGCCGGGCGGCAAACCGCGCTGGCGCTCGGGCGGGATCATGCTCCAGCACATGCCGAAGGCGTCTCCGCATGCGGCAGCCGAGCCTGCCTCCGAAACGGGCATGCTCAGTGCCGAGGATTTGCTCACCGGCCGGAATGCCGAGGAGTGGCGGCGGGTCAACATGCTCCTTTCGACGGTCGAGGACACAGAACTCGTGGGGCCGCATGTAGGCGCCGACGAACTCCTGCTGCGCCTCTTCCACGAGGAGGCGCCACGGGTCTTCACGGCCCAGCCGGTGCGCTTCGGCTGCACCTGTTCGCGCGATCGTGTGGTGCGGTCACTGGAGGCGTATCCCGCCGGCGAGCTTTCCGACATGGTGACGCCGGAGGGCAGCATCACCGCCGACTGCCAGTTCTGCGGCGCGCATTACGTCGTCGATCCGAAGGAACTCTCGAATCCCCGCACATGACCGACCGGGTGGCGTCGCTCATCCCGACAGCGGCACGACGCAGTCGCAGACCTCGAGGCGCACTCGGGTGCCGGTCTCGATGATCGGGAAAGGCCCGGCGATCACGAGGACGGTACGGCCGCCCGCGCGTACCCAGTAGAGCTGGTCGTGACCGCGAAACTCCCGGCCGACGACCGTGCCGGAGCCCGCGGGATCGGGCTGAAGGGTGATCTGCTCGGGCCTGACCGCGACCGCCACATCGCCCGCGGCCTCCCGCGCCAGCGCAAGATTGCCGAATATCGTCTCGGCCGAGCCGCCCGTCGCCTGCGCGGGCAATATGTTCGAGCGGCCGATGAAGCTCGCGACAAATTCCGAAACCGGCTCGCGGTAAATCTGGGCAGGAGTGCCGATCTGACGGATGCGGCCGCCTTCCATCACCGCGATCCGGTCGGAAAGTGCCAGAGCCTCCTCCTGGTCGTGGGTAACGAGGATCGCGGACGAGCCTGCCTGTTTCAGCATTGCCCGCACCTCCTGACGCGTCTCGACCCGCATCGCCGCGTCGAGATTGGAGAAGGGCTCGTCGAGAAGGACGAGGGGAGGGGCCACCGCGAGCGTGCGGGCGAGCGCTACCCGTTGCTGCTGCCCTCCCGACAGTTCATGCGGGCGACGGGAGGCGAGATCTGCGAGGTTGACAAGGCCCAGCATCTCGCGAGCACGTTTGTCGGCCTCGGCGCGCGGCATGTTCCGGAGGCCGAACTTCACGTTCTCGAGGACGGTGAGCTGGGGAAAGAGCGCATAATCCTGGAAGACGAAGCCGATGCCGCGTTTCTCGGGGGGAAGATGTGTGATGTCGCGCCCGCGCAAGGAGATCCTGCCGGTATCCGGCGTTTCGAACCCGCCAACAAGACGCAGCGTCGTCGTCTTGCCGCAACCCGAAGGGCCCAGAAGCGACACGAGCTCTCCCTCGGCGACAGTGAAGGAGACATCCTCGACCGCAGCGGCCTCGTCGGAGAAGAAGCGTTTGGTAAGCCCTTCGACCGCAAGCAGGACAGGCGGCCTGCGCCGTACGAGTATCGGGATCTCGACCGCAGGCACCCGGTCGGTCATGGCATTCACGGCTCCCCCCTATTCAAGGCGCCCCTCGTGCCGGAGCACGGCGGCGACGGTCAAGCCCGAGAAGGCGATGATCGCAGCGGCATAGGGTGCCGCGGCGATCAGCATCCCCTCGGAGGTGCGGCTGAAGAGCTGGATCGCGAGTGGCCGGAATCCCGCCGGCGACAGCAGGAAGGCGATGGGTAGCTCCTTCATGGCCACGACGAAGACGAGGACGAGGCCCGCGGTCACGCCTCGGCGGATGCAGGGCAGCACGACGTGGATGAAGGTGCCGACCGGGCCATAGCCGAGCGAGCGGGCGGAATCCTCGAGATTTGGCCGGGCCTGGTAGAGGGCGGAGCGGATCGGCCCGAGCGCGAGCGCGAGGAAGGCGAGCGCATAGACGAGCACGAGCAGGGCCTGGGTCTGGTAGAGGAAGGGTGCAGCTTCGAGCGCAAAGAAGACGAAGGCCAGTGCGAAGGCAAGCGCCGGCACCGCATAACCGATGAAGGCAAGGCGGTTCACGAAATTCGAGATCGGCGAAGGGAAACGTACCGCGAGCACAGCGACCGGAAGCGCAAGGAGGACGGCAAGGAGCGCCGCAGGCGCCGCTGCCGACAGGGACTGGGAGAAGGACCGCAGGAGATCGGGCAGGACCGGCCAGACGGGTTCGCGCAGGAGCCAGAAGGAAAGTACCGCCACCGGCAGGCCAAGGGCTGCAAGCACGACCGTCCCGGAGAAGCCGTAGGCGGCAGCGCAGGCAAGCGGCGGCAGTGCGGTGAGCCGGGGACGGACCCCGCTTCCCGACCCGGTGCGGGCAAGGCGGATATCCTCGCGCAGCCGCGCCTCCCACCAGACGACGGCGAGGGCGATGACGACGAGGATGAGCGCGATCCAGGCAGCATAGAGCCGGTCGAAGGCCGAGGAATAGGCGAGGTAGAGCGCGTAGGAGAACACCTCGTAGCGCATGAGGGCGACCGCGCCGAAATCACCGATGGTGTAGAGGCCGATGACGAGCCAGCCCGCCATCATCGCCGGCATCAGATGTGGAAGGGTGACACGGGTGAAGACCTCCCGCGGGCCGCAGCCGAGCGCCCGTGCGCTTTCCTCGAGCGTCTGGTCGAGACCCGAGAGAGCCGCGCGCAGGTTCAGATAGAGATAGGGATAGGTGTAGAGCGAAAGCGCGAGTGTCGCGCCAAGCCAGCCCTGCGGCCGTGGCAGCGTGACGCCGAACACCGCGTTCATGAAGCCGTAATTGCCCGAGAGCCCGATAAGCGCGTAGGCCATGACATAGCCGGGCACCGCGAGGGGCAGCACGGCGAGCACGTTGAGGATGCGCCGGCCGGGAAGATCGGTCCGCGTCGTGAGCCAGGCGAGCGGCAGCGCGATCAGCGTTGCAAGAACAAGCACGCCGGCGGCGAGCGCCGCGGTATTCACCAGCAATTCGAATGTGCGCGGACGCAGGAGGAGGGAGGTGACCGTCGCCGCATCCGCCTCGAGCGCGCGGAGGACAAGATCGAAGAGGGGTGCAAGCATCAGAGCCCCGACGACGAGCGCCGGGGCGAGAAGCAACAGCTGGCCCGCCGATCGCCGGCGGGCGGGCACGAGGCTCGCGGTCACAAGAGGCCAGCCTCCCGGAGCAGTTCAAGCGTGCCCTCGAGATCGGAAAGCGAATTGAGGTCGATATCGGGTGCGCTCGTCTCGAGCATGTCGAGAGTCGGCTGATCGGAGTCGAGGACGACCGAAGAGGTGACCGGGTATTCCTTGACCTGGCTGGCGAAATACTGCTGGGCCTGCGGGGAGAGAAGAAATTCGACAAAGGCCGCGGCTTCCTCCTGCTGGTCCGAAGAAGCAGTGATGCCGATGGCGGCGACGGAGAGAAGGTTGCCGACGTCGCCATCCGCGAAATGCGCGATCCTGACCGGAAACTCCGGGTCACTCGCGAGGAAGCGCGGCAGGTAGTAGTTGTTCACGAGGCCGAAATCGGCCTCGCCATCAGCGATTCCCTGAACGATCGCCGCATTGTTGGAGAAGACCACTGCCTCGTTCGCGACCATCGCCTCGAGCCATTCGCGGGTCTCCTCTTCGCCCAGCGCCTCCCGCATGGCGGTGACATGCAGCTGGAACGAGCCGTTTGTCGGCGCCCAGCCGACGCGGCCACGGTACTCCTCGCCCGTGAGATCAAGGATGCTCTCGGGGATCTCTTCTTCTTCCACGCGTTCCGTCGAGACGACGAGGACGCGCTGGCGCCCCGAGGTGGCGATCCAGCGGCCTTCGTCATCACGGAGCGCGGACGGGACGAGGTCGGTGATCTCCGCGGGGAGCTCGGCAAGGAGGTCGGCCACGGCGCCGAGCGCGCCCGGATCCTGGGACCAGAACAGATCGGCCGGGCTCGCCTCGCCCTCCTCCTGCAGCAGGACCGCGAGTTCGGAGGTTCCGGCGTATCGCACGTCCACCTCGATCCCGGTCTCCTCGGTGAACGCTGCCACGATCGGTGAAACCAGCGTCTCGCCACGGCCGGAATAGAGGGTGAGATTCTGTGCCGTTGCCGGCACGGCGGCGAGGACGGCGGCAGCGATCAGGCAGCAGCGGCTTCGGTTCATTGTTCTATCCCTGTTCAGATTGATTCCGGCCAACATGGATGAGAGTCTCGGTCTCCGGAGCTTCCGCAGCGCTCACTGGCCCCATGGTCTCCGACCTCCGCTCCCAAATTCCCACCATTTTGCTTGGTTATAAGGCCGACAAATTTGGTCAAGGTCAAGGCCGGTTTTGACTTTCAGGAGCCGGTTGAAACCTCACGTTCACTCGTCGCCAGCGACCGTTCCTGGGTCAGGCAGTTCTTGCGCCGGGTCCCGGTGCGCCGCGTCGGTCCCTTGCGAGGGTGGTCCCCGCCTCGCAGGCCCCTCTTGGCCCGTGGAAGTACGATGCTCCGCTTCGCATCGAACGCATGATCCCTGGCGGCGGTGGTTCATGTCGTTCGGGATTCGGCGCATGTCGTGCAGCCAGCGCATAGCGGGTCTGCCTTTGGTCGGGCTGATGCTCCTGTCCGGGAGCGCCTACATGACCTTCCGGTCAAGTCTTGATGCTTTCGAGGATGGCAGGAATGTCCAACATTGACAGGTCCGCTTCGGCGGGCGTGACGGTGCGTGGCACCGTCGGTTTTCTTTCTGCACCGCGCAACCAGCGGGAAGCTGAGCGCCGGCTTTTCCGGGCCACCATCCGCGAGCTGGAAATGCTCGGCACCGAGGAGCTTGCTGCTATCGGGCTGTCACGGGAGGACATCCCGCGGGTGGCCAGCGAGGCGGCTGCCCGGGCGTCCCGCTCGTGGGCGCGGAACTACGTGCGTCAAATCTAGTCGGCTGGCGCCGTCACCTTCTCCCGGGATTCGGAAATCCGGTTCGCTGGCAGGCGCGTGATCTCAGGCAACTTCACCCGGCGGCCTCCGGGTGAGGCCCGGGCAACACGCCTGCCCGTTCCAGCGAGAATGATATTGCGAAACGGGGCGCGCCGCGTGCAGGCGCGCCCCGTTCGCGTGGGATGGTGATGAACGTGTCGTGGTGCAGCAGCAGGCCGAGGATACGGGACGTCACCACGGCACCGCCGATACGGGCATTCCACTTGCCGACGGACCGGTTTGCGGTGATCCGCATGCTGCCTGCGCTCGTGGGGGCGGCGGCACCTGGGGCGCGGCCGCCGGCATTGATCGCGTGAACCCGACGGTTCCCGCCAGGCGGCGCTGTCTGACGAAGCTCCTGCGCCGCCGATCTGCCTCGGAGCCTCAGAACCTCCTTCCCGCAGCATGATCCGGACGTGGCGAATGTCGGGACCACGTTCGGGTTCGCCTAGAAAATCGCTGCAGCGGTCGACTTCACGGGATGCGCAGACAGGCGCTGAACCTTCAGCGCGGGTAACCCACCGCTGCCAGGGCCCGAAGCGGCCCGACGCGGCGGATTGCCTCGATCTGTTCCGGCGTGCGCGTATACAGTGTTCCGCCGAAACACACCGCGCTCATCGAAATGTCCTCGAAATGTTCCTGGCTGCGCGGCAGCAGCAGCAGCCAGCCATCCCCCGCCAGCAGATTGCACGGCGGCAGCAGACCATCGGCTCCCGGCTTGAGGCCCAGCTCATCGCAGGCCCTGACGAAGCCCGCATGCAGACTGTCCGCGGCCACATCCACCGGCACACCCTTGCCACAGCGCACGCGCACGAAGCAGTGTTTCATGGCCAGCGCGGGATGCATCGCCACCTGCTGCTCGGGCAAATCCGCCGGCAGTCCGGGTGCGTAGTATTTCAGGCTGGCAATGCCTTCTGCCTCGGGCATCCACTGCACGTGCTTGTGTGGCTGGCTCGCACCGGCGGCCGTGCCGCCATTGTAGAGAGCGATGCCGCCGGCCTCGCCCATGATCGTGGCGAGCGCGGCGAAGTCGCTGCGCGCGAGTGGCAGCAACTGCTCCTCGAACTCGCGTCGGGCGAGCACCAGGTGCCGCTCGCAGAGCGGGAACTTGTTCAGGATCGCGACATGCTCGTCCCCGATCGGCCCGACGGTCAATTCGGGGTCAGGATTGAGGAAGGGGTTGAAGTTCGGGTCACGTGGTCCGCCTGGAACCGCCACCTTTCCGGCCGCATCCTTCGCCGCCAGCGATGACACCCAGCGCAGGATGAAGGGAATTCCGCCATCTTCCACCTCGGTCTGCTCGACCTGAACAGGCTGCAGCGCTCCGGTCGCGAGCGCGCTGCCGCTACGCGCATCGATTGCCTCGATCCAACCGTTCGACATGCCGTCTCCTTCTCAAATCGGCTTTTCCGCAATTTCGCAGGCGGGGAAGCGTCAAGCTCTTTCAGGCAACGCCCTCACCGCCGCCGGACACATCCTGCCCGGCGAGATCACCATACCATTATCGGTGCCCCCCACCGTATCAAGGCAGCAGCTACCGAACCAGCTATGACATCGTCTTGGCACGGAACACGGCAGCTGCAGCGTGACGTCGCTGCAGCACGGGCGAGCCTCAATCATGAGCGGGATTGCCGGATTCCCGACATGCTTGCCGCGGCCCGGCGGCTCACATCCGGTATCCCTACTCCGGCAAGACCTGTCCCGCTGATTAGGATGATCGAGTTCCAGCGGTGGGATCTGCGATCGAGTCTTGCTGCCGGCGCGGTCAGCGGGGTGGAAACGGGCTGCCTGCAAGGTGAACAGC
>JAJUJF010000198.1 GCA_029265455.1 Paracoccaceae bacterium
GGATCTTGCCTGCGGCGATCGGGGAGGGGAACAAGATGGGGCGTTTGCGCGTCGCCGGCATGGCAGCGCGCCTGCGCGGCCGCAACCGGGGAGCATCTTCTTGAGCACGGGCCTTCTTGCGCTACTCGACGACGTGGCGGCCATCGCGAGGATGGCGGCAGCCTCGGTGGACGACATCGCCGGCGCCGCGGCCAAGGCGGGAGCCAAGTCCGCCGGCGTGGTGATCGACGATGCGGCGGTGACGCCGCGCTACGTCGTCGGTTTCGCCGCCGAGCGGGAACTGCCGATCATCGCCCGGATCGCCCGCGGCTCGATCCGGAACAAGCTCGTCTTCCTGCTGCCGGTGGCCCTCGTCCTCTCGCTGGTGGCGCCCTGGCTGATCACGCCGCTCCTGATGCTCGGCGCCGCCTTCCTCTGCTACGAGGGCGCGGAGAAGGTCTACGAGAAGCTCGCGCCCCATGCGGCGCATGCGCACGAGGAAAAGATCATCCCCGGCGCCGGCGATCCGCGCGCGGTCGAGGACGCACGGGTGGCGAGCGCGATCAAGACCGACTTCATCCTTTCCGCCGAGATCATGGCGATCGCACTCGCCACCATCCCGGCCGAGGGCGTGGCGACCCAGGCGCTCGTCCTTGCCATCGTCGCCGTCGGCATCACCGCCGCCGTCTACGGCGCCGTCGCCCTGATCGTGAAGGCGGACGACCTCGGCGTGGCGCTGGCCGCGCGCGGCGGCGCGGTCCTCGGCGCCATCGGCCGTCTCCTCGTCAAGGGGATGCCCGTCTTCCTCAACGGCCTCGCCGTTGTCGGCACGCTGGCAATGCTCTGGGTCGGCGGCGGCATCCTCCTCCACGGCAGCGCCACCCTCGGCTGGCATGCCCCCGAGGAACTCATCCACGGCATTTCCGTCACCCTCGCCGGCAACATTCCCGCCGCCGAGGCCGTGGTGGAATGGCTGGTCTTCGCCGCCGGGTCGGGGCTTGTCGGCCTTGCGGTGGGCGCCGCCCTGATCCCGGTGGCGAGCCACGTCATCGTCCCGGTCTGGCGCCGCGCCTTCGCCTGAGTCCGGCGCCCGGGGCTGGCGCGGCCGGATGTCAGGCGATCCGCGCCAGCGGCCGGCGCGAGGGCGGCATTCCGGCCTCCCCGCCCGCAAGTGGCGCGTTGCTCCGGAGACGGTCGACGTTCCCGGCGCGGATATGCATCTCGACGGTGGCGACGGATTTCACGAGGGCGAGGGACCTGCCCATAGGCTGCTGGCTGAACGCCTCGAGAAGCGCGTTCGTATCGAGGTCCACCAGCCGGCGCTGCCCGAACTCCTCGACCAGTCCGACGAACAGGTCGCGTTTGCGGGTGTCGGTCCGGAGATCGCCGCGCTCGGAGGTGCCGCGCCCCCAGCCGAGGCCCCCGCGCACCATGTTCACCACCTTGTTCACCACCCGCTCGCCGAGGCTGCGCTGGCGTTTGACGAAGGCCGGGGCGCGGCGCACCTTGTCGTCGACGAGGCAGAACACCTCGCCATAGCGTCCGGCGAGCTCCTGGCGGTAGCGCACCTGGCCCATGCGCTCGCGCGGGATCTGCCCGTACCACCACGACATGATGCGCGGATCGGCATGCGGCGCATAGACGATGTCTCCGCCGTGGAGCCCGCCGCGCAGCCGCAACGCCATTTCCAGCCCGATCTCGAGCACGTCGAAATGGGTGATCCCGGGATAGCCACGTTCGCGGATCTCGTCATGCATCCGTTCACAGAACGCGGAGATCGTGTCGGCCAGGCTCGCGTCCGGCCGGTAGTCCCGGGAGGTGCGGTTCTGGAGCACGAATTCCTCGAGCGCCGGCTCCACTCCCGCCCCCATCTCCGGCGCGATCAGGCCGCCGCCCGAGCCCACGTCGCCCATGAACCCGCTCAGCATGTAGTAATCCTGCCCGTAGATCCGCCGGCAATGGTCGCGGAAGCTGGCGAAGAGCGGATTCTCGACCGAACAGAACGCGCGGTACTTGCGGAAACTCTCCTCCGCATGGGCGACCATCGCCTCCGCGTCCCACGGGTAGCTTCCCGGATCGACGGTCACGTGGTCGAGCCCGTTACGGCGGCAGACCTCCTTCGCGGCGACCACTTCCTCGTTGCGGCGCTCGCCCACGGTGAAGCAGAGAATCCGGTCGCGGCCGACCACCCTGAGCGCCGCACCGAGAACCGCGCGGGAATCGAGCCCGGCCGTCAGCGGGATCACCACCTTGCTGAGCGGATGCGCCGCGTCGATATCGGCGACGACCTCCTCCAGCACCTCTCCCAGGCTCGGATCGCGTCCCTGATGCTGCGCCGGCCTTTCCGGAAAGATCAGGCGCAGGAAATCCTCGCCGAGAGCGAGGCTCCGCGTCGTGATCGGACACCGCAATGCGACGAAAGTTGCGACGAGGTCATCGCCGCTGATGGACCTGAACATCCCCACCCCGGAACCGTTCCCCACTGCTTCCGGGACTATAGCAGCCGGGATGTCCCCGCGAGGCAGGATGGCGACTCATGCTTAAC
>JAJUJF010000197.1 GCA_029265455.1 Paracoccaceae bacterium
CCGTGATCCTAAAGGCGGGACCGCCATCAACAACCGGAGGGAGGGACAGCATGAACTGGTTCGAGATGTCGCTGATGGCCCGGCGCGGCGTGGCCGGCGGCAGGGAAGGCAGGCGGCACACGCTCACCATCGCCGACCATCGGGAATTCCCCTATGTCTACGGCCCGTATGCCGAGCCCGTGCTGGAGGTCGAGCCGGGCGCCGTCGTCACGGTCGAGACGCATGACGCGTTCGAGGGCAGGATCCGCTCGGAGAATGACCGGCCGTCCGAGATCCTGAACTTCCCCTATCTCAATCCGCAATCGGGGCCGATCGCCGTCCGTGGCGCCGAGAAGGGGGACTGCCTCGCCGTGCGCATCCGCTCGATCCGGCCGCGCGGCGAGCAGCCGGTCGGCACCACCTGCCTGATCCCGGAATTCGGCGGCCTCGTGGCGACGGGCAACACCGCGCTCCTCCACCCGCCGCTGCCGGAGAAGGTGAAGAAGGTGCGGGTGGACGAGGACGGCGTCTACTGGTCGGACCGCATCACCCTGCCCTACCAGCCCTTCATCGGCACGATCGGCACCAGCCCCGAGATCGAGGCGATCTCCTCGCTCCAGCCCGACTATTACGGCGGCAACATGGATCTGCCGGACATGGCGCCAGGGGCCATCGCCTATTTCCCGGTGAACCGGCCGGGCGCGCTCCTCCATCTCGGCGACTGCCATGCGGTGCAGGGGGATGGCGAGATCTGCGGCGTCGCCCTCGAGATGCCGGCGACGGTCGAACTGCAGGTCGATCTCGTCAAGGACCATGCGATCGCCTGGCCCCGGCTCGAGACCGGGGACTTCCTGATGACGATCGGCAGTGCGCGGCCGCTCGAGGATGCGGCCCGGATCGCCTATCGGGAACTCGTGCGCTGGGTCGCGGCGGAAACCGGGATGCCCGAGGACGAGGCCTATCTCCTCTTGACGATGTGCGGCAGGGTCCGGCTCGGCAACATGGTGGACCCCAAGTACACGGTCGGGGCCGCGATTCCCCGTGCCTACATGCGGTAGGCATTGCCGCATGACGGCCGGAGGCAGCGGCCCGGGACAGGCGTGGGCGTGAGGCGCCCACGCGTGAAAACCCATTCAACTGCTTGATATCAAAGCACAAGCAAAAGCTACCCGTTTGTTAATGTCCCGGCAGCGGCGGTGGGCGGTTCCATCCCTTCCCCGTTTCTGCGTTTCCGGTCAGCTGCCTCTTTCTCCCGCCTTCGGCGTTGCCTAGGATCGGGACAAGCGAGGCAGAAGCTTCCCGAACGGATGGAACCGCCGCATCATGAGTGATGACCCGTATGCAGCCCTCGGCGTGAAGAAGACCGCCACGCAGGAGGAGATCAAGACCGCCTACAAGCGCATCGCGCGCGAATCGCATCCCGACCTCAATCCGGGTGACCCGAAGGCGGCCGAGCGGTTCAAGAAGGCGGCGGCGGCCTGGGATCTTCTCAAGGATCCCGAGCAGCGGGCGCGCTACGACCGGGGCGAGATCGACGCCACCGGCCAGGAGCGCCCCGAGCGCCACTTCTACCGCGAGTATGCGGAAGGACCCGGCGCCACCTATTCGACCTCGCGCGGGTTCGAGGATTTCTCCGATCTCTCCGATGTCTTCGACGATCTCTTCGGCGGGCGCCGCGGGGCGCGCGGAACCTTCCGCATGCGCGGTCCCGACCGGCACTACACGATGAGCATCGGTTTCCTCGAAGCGGCCAAGGGGGCGACGAAGCGCCTGACGCTTCCCGAAGGCGGCACGCTTGACGTGAAGATCCCGGAAGGTCTCGCCGACGGGCAGACGATCCGGCTGCGCGGCAAGGGCGGCGCCGGCATCGGCGGCGGCGAGCCGGGGGATGCGCTCATCACCGTGATGGTCGAGCCGCACCCGGTCTTCCGCCGCGAGGGCAACGATATCCACGTCGATCTCGCCATCTCCCTTGACGAGGCGGTGCTCGGGGCGAAGGTCGAGACGCCGACCATCGACGGGCCGGTATCGCTCACCATCCCGAAGGGCGCGAGCAGCGGCCAGATGCTCCGGCTGCGCGGCCGCGGCGTGCGCGGCGGCGACCAGCTGGTGAATCTCAGGATCGTCTGCCCGCCCGAGATCGACGCCGAACTGGAGGAATTCTTCCGCCGCTGGCGCGAGACCCATCGTTATGACCCGCGCAAGGGAGCGAGATCATGACCACGTATCTCACCGAGGAAGAGGTGATCGCCCGCGTCGAGGGGCTGACCGTCGCCCGGTTGCGAAGCTTCACCGCCACGCGCTGCGTCGAGCCCCTGTCGAGGGACGGCCAGACGATCTTCGCCGAACCCGACGTCGCGCGGCTCCAGCTCCTGTGCGAGATCTCGGCCGATTTCGACCTCGACGAGGAGGCGGCGGCGCTCGTCCTGTCGCTCGTCGATCAGATCCACGGGTTGCGCCGGGCGCGGCGCGGCCTGGCCGACGCCATCTCCGAGGAGCCCGAGGAGGTGCGCGCCCGCATCCGCGCCCGCGCCGCCACGCGGCAGGTATGATTCCGGCCCGGGGC
>JAJUJF010000028.1 GCA_029265455.1 Paracoccaceae bacterium
CTGCACGCTGAACTTCATGACGACGATCCAGCCGCATTCCCTCGAGGAGGGCACGTTCAAGTCCGACCATATCGTGCTCGGCGACGGGGTGACGCTCGGCGTTCGCGCTTTCGTCCATTACGGCACGGTGGTGGGCGATGAGGCCGTGATCGAGGCGGGCAGCTTCCTGATGAAGGGTGAGACACCGCTGGCGAAATCGCGATGGGGCGGCAACCCCGCCCGCCCGGTCGGCCACGCGCGCGGATCGGCCCTAGCGCCGGAGCGGACCCAGCGCCAGCGCAAGACGATAGGGCTTGTTGCCTGAGCGGAAGCGGGCGTGGCAGGCGATGCCGCCGTCCGCCCGCTCGACCAGAGCGAACGGCGCCGCGCGGGCATAGGGCGCGGTATCGATCGCGGGGCAGTCCGCGAGGAGGCCCTCGCCGCGTTCCTTGGCGAGGGCCTCCTTGAGCGTCCAGATCACGAGAAAGGCCTCGGGCGTCCTCGCGACGATCGCGCCCTCGGCTGGCGAAAGCAGGTGGAGCGGGAGGTCCGCCTCCGGCACCGGGCAATCCGGCTCGAGATCGACGCCAACCCTGCGGCCACGGGCAACCGCGGCGACCAGAAGCTGCGGCGTGTAGGCGAGGGAGACGGCAAGGCCGGTCCCGGGACCGGTCACGAGGAGCTGCCCCGAGGCACTCCGCGTCAGAATCCACGCCCCGGGTGTGACCGGCGCGTCCGAATGCCGCGACAGGAGCTGCCGCAGGACATGCTGCGCCGCCTGGGCGGCGACTGGTCGTCCCGGCGGACGGTGACGGCCGACCTCTCCGCCCGGAGGAGGAACGGCGGCAAGCTCCAGTCCCGCTCCGAGCTCAGCGAGCCGCCGGCAGAGGCGGTCGAGCGCACGACCGTCCCGATCTCCGGCGATCATGAGGCGTCCTGGCAGCTAGAAATCGAACCCGAGCGCCACGACCAGCTTGGCCGAGCCGATATTGGAGTCATGATAGCGCAGGTCACCATAGAACGTCTCGGAGAATGCCCGCGTCACGCCGAGATCCCAGGTGACCACGTTTCCGTCCTCCTCGTCGTCGGTGCCGAAATCGGTACTGACACCGCCGCTGATGCTCCAGACCTCGTCGAAGGCATATTCGTTGAGGACCTCCAGCCAGAACTCGTCATTGCCGGGGTCGTAGGAGATGCCGGTGCCGGCCGAGATCCGGTCCGAGAGCGGCTGTTCGACGAACAGGATCACCTCGCCGCAGCAATCGCCGGAATCGTCGTAGAGGGTTCGGGCATAGCTCAGCGAGATGTCGAGATCCCCGAGTTGCGGCCGGATGCCGAGCGAGAGTTCGAGCTCGAACTCGTTCTCGCCGTCGTCGATCGTCGAACCCCAGATCCCGCCGAACAGCAGGCCGCGCTCGACCTCGGCATAACCCTGAAGCACCGGCCTGCCGTCCGACAGCGATTCCCCGTCGGAGATGTAGTCCGAGGCGATGCGGCCGCCGAAGCTGAATTCGAAACTGTCCTGGGCCGAGGCGGCACAGGGGATCATGCCGACGGCAATTGCCGCCGCCAGTGGTCGGACGATCATCGGAATTCCATTCGCAGACCTGTTCAGGATCTGATGGCATGCACGACCGCGGCGAACAACCCGCGTCCGGGCCTTCTGCCTCCACATGGTTAACCGAACGGGCCTTCCGTCACGGAAATCCCCGTGTCCCGGATATCCGGCTGCGGATGTCGGGGACCGGCCGGACTGGTGCCCAAGGACGGGAAGGACCAGGTGCGCACGGGCGCCCGGACCGAGAATTGAGATGGTGCAGACCTGCGCCTTGGCGCATTGTTCCCGGTGCACCAGGCCACCACTACGGGATGGCCCGAATCTGGGGACAACACCATGACCAAGAGCGTTCTGATCACCGGCGCCGGTTCCGGCATGGGCATGGCCACGGCACTGCTGCTCGCGGGTTCCGGCTACAGGGTCTTCGCCGGATTCCGGAGCAGCGATGCCGAGCTGATGGCCGCGGCGGGAGAGCGCGGACTGACGATCGAGACGGTCCGCCTCGATGTTCAGGATACCGCCTCCATCCGCGAGGCTGTCGCGCATGTCGTGGCCGGGGCCGGGGAGATCGACGTGCTGGTCAACAATGCCGGTTACGGGCTGCTCGCCACCGTGGAAGACGGCACCGACGAGGAAATCCTGCAGCAGTTCGACGTGAACGTCCTCGGCCTGATCCGCATGACGCGCGAGGTCCTGCCGCATATGCGCGAGGCCGGTGGCGGCGTCATCATCAACATCTCGTCCTTCCTCGGGCGGATGGGGCTGCCGCTGCTCGCTCATTACAACGCCAGCAAATACGCGGTGGAAGGGATCACGGATTCGCTCCGCCTCGAGGTCGGCCAGTTCGGCATTCGTGTCCATTCCGTCCTGGCCGGGCTGTTCGGAACCAATTTCGTCAGGAAGGGGCTGGTGGCCAATGCCGCGACCACGGCAGAGACCTCGCCCTATCGTGACCTGGTCGCACATTTCGTGCCGATCGTGGCGAAGGCGATCAACGAAGGCCCCTCCCCCGAGCCGATCGCCCAGGCGGTCAGGAACATCATCGAGAACGAGGACAGCGACATCGCCGTCATGGTCGGCAGCGAGGCCGAACGGTTCGTGCCCCTGCGCCGGCGCCTGTCCGACAAGGATTTCGAGGCGCAGGTGATCGAGACATTCGGCCTGCCACCGGCACGGCGGAGCAGCAACGCCTGACCTTTCACGACACCATCCGCAACGCCGGCTTTTTCCGGACGCGCTGACAGCCGCGATCGGCCATGGTCGCCGACGACACGGCCGTGGAAGGCCCGCCCTCACCCGCCCCTCCATGAACGGGCCAGAACGTTCGCCGGCCGGGTATCGCGGGCCCGCGCCGAAACAGGGAGAGGTTCGCCCGAACAGGGACAGTGGCCCTGAAGAGCCGGACCCTCGACCGCGCCCCTTCGTCTGCCAGGACAGGCTCATGGATTCCGGCGATTCCGGAAGTTTCATCGGCCGGCGCGGGGCGAAACCGGACGCGACAGGCGTATCGTCCCTTGAAATGGCCGGGCACCCCCGGTCATGGTGCGCGGAACGGGACCCGGGCGCTCATCCACGCACCCCTCGGGAGCAACCGGCAGGACAGGATTCGACGCTTCATCGGATCGCCACGCGACGAGTGAACGATGCTGACAACAAGACGGTCGTGGCCTGTCCTTGCGCTTGTCCTGATCCTCGCGGCCGTGGTCTGGCTCCTCTGGCAGAATCTGGGGAGTGATGACCTTCCCGACGGATTTGCCCGCGGCAACGGCCGGATCGAGGCGACGGAAATCAACATCTCGAGCCGCATCTCCGGCCGGGTCGAGGAAATCCTCGTCAGGGAGGGCGATTTCGTCGAGGCGGGCCAGGTGCTCGCCCGGATGAATACCGACCAGCTCGAGGCGCAGCTGCGCGAGGCCGAGGCCCAGCTGCAGCGGGCGCGGATCGGGATCAGGACCGCGGAAGACCAGGTGGTGCAGCGCCGGGCCGAGAGGGAGGCGGCGGTCGCGATCCTCGCCCAGCGCGAGGCCGAACGCGACGCAGCACAGAAGCGGCTTCGGCGCACCGAGGAACTCGCTGCACGCGGCACCACCTCCGAGCAGGTGCTCGACGACGATCGCGCGCGGTATTTCAACGCGCGTGCCGCCGTCGCCGCGGCCGAGGCCCAGGTCGCCGCGGCGGATGCGGCGATCGGTGCCGCCGAAACCATGGTCGTCGACGCCAATGCCCGGGTCGATGCAGCCCGGGCGACCATCGAGCGCATACAGGCCGACATCGACGACGCGACCCTGAAATCCCCGCGCGCCGGCCGCGTCCAGTACCGCGTCGTCCAGACCGGCGAAGTGATCGCCGCCGGAGGCGTGGTGCTCAACATGATCGATCTCGAGGACGTCTACATGACTTTCTTCCTCCCCACCGAGGAAGCGGGTCGCGTGGCAATCGGCTCCGAGGCGCGCCTCGTCCTTGACGCCGCGCCCGAATACGTCGTCCCCGCGAGCGTCACCTTCGTCGCCAATGTCGCGCAGTTCACGCCGAAGACCGTGGAAACGGAGGAGGAGCGGCAGAACCTGATGTTCCGTGTCCGCGCCCATGTCGCTCCCGAACTGCTGCGCCGCTACATCGAGTATGTGAAGGCGGGCCTCCCGGGCGTCGCCTTTGTCCGGCTCGACCCCGAGGCCGAGTGGCCGGCGAGGCTGCAGCAGAATCTCGTCCAATGAACGGGGTGCCGTCCGACAGGGCGACCCCGCCGCTGATCGTGTGCGCCCGCGGGGTGGGACTTTCCCACGGCCGGATCCGCGCACTCGACTCCGTCGATCTCGACCTCGCGCCCGGCGAGATGGTCGGCGTGATCGGGCCGGACGCCGTCGGGAAGTCGAGCCTGCTCTCGCTGATTGCCGGGGCGCGCGCCATGCAGGAGGGCCGGATCACCGTTCTCGGCGGTGACATCGCGGATGCCCGGCACCGCCGCGCGACCTCCCCCCGTATCGCCTACATGCCGCAGGGCCTCGGCAGGAATCTCTACTTTGCCCTTTCGGTCTTCGAGAATGTCGACTTCTTCGCCCGCCTCTTCGGCCAGGGGCGGGTCGAACGCGATCGGCGCATCGGCGAACTCCTCCGGGCGACGGGGCTCGCGCCCTTCGCGGATCGGCCTGCCGGCAGGCTTTCGGGCGGGATGAAGCAGAAGCTCGGCCTCTGCTGCGCCCTGATCCACGACCCCGACCTCCTGATCCTCGACGAGCCGACCACCGGCGTCGATCCCCTGTCGCGCCGGCAGTTCTGGGAGCTCATCGACAGGATCCGCAGGAACCGCCCGGGGATGAGCGTGCTCATCGCCACCGCCTACATGGACGAGGCGGCGCGGTTCGACCGGCTCGTCGCGATGGACGCGGGTCGCGTTCTCGCCACCGGCAGCCCCGCGGATCTCCTGCGCCGGACAGGCACCGACAATCTCGATGCCGCCTTCATCGCCCTCCTTCCCGAGGAGAAGCGGCGTGATCACGCGGAACTGGTCATTCCGCCGCGCCCCGAGGGGCCGGACGGGGAGATCGCGATCGAGGCCGATGGGCTGACCAAGCGCTTCGGCGACTTCACCGCCGTGGATGACGTGAGCTTCAGGATCGGCCGGGGCGAGATCTTCGGCTTCCTGGGCTCGAACGGCTGCGGCAAGACCACCACCATGAAGATGCTGACCGGGCTCCTGCCGCCGAGCGCGGGTACGGCCCGGCTCTTCGGTGCGACGGTCGATCCCCACGATCTCGAGACCCGCCGCCATGTCGGCTACATGTCGCAGATCTTCTCGCTCTACACGGAGCTCACCGTCCGCCAGAATCTCGAGCTTCACGGACGCCTGTTCGGCATGGCGGAGACGGAGATCGCCACGCGGATCAGGACACTTGCACAGCGTTTCGGCCTCGAGGACGTGATCGACGCCCGTCCCGACGCATTGCCGCTCGGGCAGCGCCAGCGTCTATCGCTCGCCGCGGCGCTCATCCATTCGCCGGAACTGCTGATCCTCGACGAGCCCACCTCGGGCATGGACCCGGTGGCACGTGACGAGCTCTGGAACACGCTCGTCACGCTTTCCCGCCGCGATGGGGTCACCATCTTCATCTCCACCCATTTCATGAACGAGGCCGAACGCTGCGACCGGATCTCCCTGATGCATGCGGGCAAGGTCCTCGTCAGCGACACACCTGCCAATCTCGTCGCCCGGCGCGGCAGCGCCACGCTGGAGGATGCCTTCATCGGCTATCTCGAGGAGGCGGCGGGCGAGGAGGCGGCGCCTGCCCCGGAACCCTCTCCCGGCGGGACGGCTGCGCAGGAGACGCGGGGTGAGCGGCGTTTCGACCCGCGGCGGATGCTGAGCTACACCCGGCGCGAAATGCTTGAACTCCTTCGTGATCCGATCCGCGGCGCGCTCGCCTCGATCGGCAGCGCCATCCTCCTCCTCGTGCTCGGCTACGGGATCAGCATGGATGTCGAGGAGCTGACCTTTGCCGTGCTCGATCATGACCGCACGACAACGAGCCGCGACTACATTCTCGACATCGCGGGCTCGGACTATTTCGTCGAGCGGCCGCCACTACGGGATCATGACGACCTGGACGCCCGGATGCGCGCCGGGGATCTCGCGCTCGCGCTCGAGATCCCGCCCGGCTTCGCCCGCGACATCGCGCGCGGCCGCCCGGTCGAGATCGGCGCCTGGATCGACGGCGCCATGCCGCAGCGGGCCGAGACGGCGCGCGGCTATGTCCAGGGCATGCATGCCCACTGGCTGGAACGGAAGATGCGGGAGAGGACAGGCGCGCCGGTCGAGGGAACCTTCAACCTCGAGATCCGCTACCGCTACAATCCCGACATCGCGAGTCTCGTTGCGATCGTGCCCGCCGTGATCCCGATGCTCCTGATGCTGATCCCGGCGATGCTCGCCGCCCTCAGCGTCGTGCGCGAGAAGGAGCTCGGCTCGATCATCAATCTCTACGTGACGCCGGTAACCCGCACGGAATTCCTGCTTGGCAAGCAGGTGCCCTATGTCCTGCTCGGGATGCTCAACTTCGTGCTGCTCATGGCGCTGTCGTCCTTTCTCTTCGCCGTTCCCTTCACCGGCAGCCTGTTCACCCTGACCCTGGCGGCACTCCTCTACGTGATTGCCTCCACCGGGATCGGCCTCCTCGTCTCGACCTTCACCAGCAGCCAGATCGCCGCGATCTTCGGCACCGCGATCCTCACGATGCTGCCCACGATGCAGTTCTCCGGCCTGCTCGACCCGGTCTCCTCGCTGCAAGGTCCCGGAGCGGTGATCGGGCAGCTCTGGCCGGCGAGCCATTTCATCACCATCTCGCGCGGCACCTTCTCCAAGGGACTCGACTTCACCGACGTCGCGTCTTCCTTCCTGCCGCTTCTCCTTGCCGCTCCGGTTCTTCTTGCCGCGGGCGTGCTCGCGCTGCGGAAACAGGCGAGGTGACGAATGCGCCTCGCGAATGTCCTCAATCTCGGGGTCAAGGAGCTGCGCAGTCTCCTGCGTGATCCGCTGCTCATGGTGCTGATCGTCTACGCCTTCACGCTGGCGGTCCATGCCTCGGCGACCGCCACGCCCGAGACGCTGAACAGGGCCGCCATCGCCGTCGTGGACGAGGACCGCTCGCAACTTTCCCGCCGGATCGTCGATGCCCTCTATCCACCATATTTCCTGCCTCCCGTGCTCATCGATCAGACCGAGATGGACATGCGGATGGACGCGGGAATCGACACCTTCGCCCTCGACATCCCGCCGGGCTTCCAGCGCGATGTCCTCGCGGGGCGTGTACCCACCATTCAGCTCAACGTGGACGCGACCAGGACGAGCCAGGCCTTCACCGGCGCCGGCTATATCCAGGCCATCGTCACGAGCGAGATAGGCGAGTTCACCGCCCGCCACCTGATCGACGCCGCACCTCGGGTCGACCTTGCGCTCCGGGCCCGTTTCAATCCGGAGCTCGACAGGGGGTGGTTCACCGCCGTGATGAGCATCATCGACAACGTGACCATGCTCTCGATCATCCTTACCGGCACCGCGCTGATCCGCGAACGTGAACACGGCACGATCGAGCATCTGCTGGTCATGCCGGTCACCGCGCTCGAGATCATGCTGGGCAAGGTGCTCTCGATGGGGACGGTGGTGTTGCTGGCTTCGGGCCTGTCGCTCGTCTTCGTGGTCCGGGGCTGGCTGTCGGTGCCGATCGAGGGGTCGGTGGCGCTGTTCCTCGCTGGCGCGGCGCTGCATCTCTTCGCTGCCACCTCGCTCGGCATCACGCTTGCCACCATTGCCGGCTCGATGCCGCAATTCGGCATGCTGCTGATGCTGATCATCGTCCCGCTCCAGCTGCTCTCCGGCGGCGCCACCCCGCGCGAGAGCATGCCAGACTTCGTGCAGACCTTCATGCTCGCCGCGCCCAACACGCATTTCGTGATGCTGGCGCAGGCCATCCTCTACCGCGGCGCAGGTTTCGGTGTGGTCTGGCCGCAGTTCCTCGCCCTCGCGGCGATCGGCACGGTCCTGTTCCTGTTTTCCCTGAACCGCTTTCGCCGGTCACTGCAATGAGCGGCTCATGATCCATGCCCTGGTTTCGGTCTGCCTGAGGGAGGGCCGGGAAATCCCGCGGGGCGACGAGGCACGGAAAGCCGCGACCGCTGCCTTGCCCGGTCCGGGGTGGCAATAAGCGATCCGCTACTTCCTCCGATCAATCGGCGTCAGCATGTCTGCGGGCGCATGAAGGTTCTACCGCGTTCAGGCACCCTGCGCAGAAGGATCGCTGGCGCAGCAGATCGCGCCAGCCAGGAATTGTTTCAAAGGCATTATGTTATGGCGGAGGAAAGCGATACATAAAAACTCGACTCGGAGACCCCCTGCGTTCGCACTCTAGGGAAATGGAACTCAGTAAGGTCTTGTTCGATACCTGCGCGCCTCCGGAAGGAGGTCGACAACTGCCGGATGCTTTCCCGGATCGAGGGGCGCCTGGCGTCACTGCCCGAGCGGCTTGCCTGCGGCGAAGCCGTGCTCACCTTGTCACGCGGCATGGGCTCGATGGTCCCCGGGAAGATGGCCTGGTATTCATGGGCAGCTCCCCACCCCCAACGCGCCTGGACATGGATCCTGCCTGGCAAAACCTTCGGTCGACTTGACCAGGACAGCGTGCAAGTATCGAAGCAACGGGTTATCCATGCTTCCACGCGGCGTCACGATGTAGAAACAGGAATGATAGCTGCGGCGTTCGTCCTGGATGGCACGCAATTCGCCGCGGGCGCACCAGGCATTCGCATAATGGCTCGGCAGGTAGCCGACGAATGCGCCACTCAGAACCAGAATGAGCTGGGCCTCCATCATCTCGACCATCGCGCCCGGCTCCCAATGTCCGATCCGCTTCAGATCCTCATGGTGCAGGTACCGCCGGGCCACGAATGCTTGACGCGCCAGGCAAGCATCCGAGATCAGATCGTCGGGCTGAGCGAACAAGGGATGTGTTTTCCCACAGTAGAGGGACTGGTGCTCCTGGAAAAGCGGAGTGTAATCAAGACCCGCCTTCCGGTTGATGCTTGGCGTGACGATGATGTCGCGTCGTCCGTCCATGAGGCTCCTTTCGAGTTCCTCGGGTTCGGCAATGGCCAGGTCGACCAGGAGGGACGGCCACTGTGCGACAAGGCTGGCGATCGCGCCAGGAAGTGACAGGTCCGGGTTGCCGACCATGGCATCTACCGTACCGATCCTGACCATCTTGCGCACGTTTGGAGCCACATCGCTGGTGCGGATGCAGAACTGGTCCACTGCCTCGACAAGCGCGTGAGACGCCGCGTAGAGTTCTTCCCCGGCCTCCGTCAATGCGAACCCGGAGCGGCCCCGGCGGCATAGCCGCGCTCCCATCCGCGCCTCCAACTCGGCGAGTCTGGCAGAAATGCGGGACTGGCTCAGGTTGAGCACCAGCCTGGCACCCGCCATGCCCTGGCATTCCACTATGGCGCGGAAAGTCATGATCTGTCGCAAGTCGATATCAGTAATACGCCGCATGGGATCACTTCCGGAAAGCGGATGATTCTATCCGATATTCCGGCTTTTCTGGCATCAGGAAAACAGGCTTAATGTTCGGATACAGGTGGGGGCGCCCATGAAAGCCTGTCAGGTGAACCAATCGGTTCCATTTCCCCGGGAGCGGCTTCCTGGGCAGACAACCGACCTGCCTCCATACAACTTCCTCAAGAGTGTCACCTTTCCGGAAAGGGGCCCGACGCGGGCGAGTCCAGAACCGGGCAGGAATTGGCGCCGGAAAGATCAGGAGCGGCACAGGGAGCGGTGTGATGAAGGGGAGACAGTTTTGCATCGTGGCGGCGGCCGCCCTCCTCGCGGTAGCTGCACTCGCGCCGAGCGCGGAAGCGGGAGTCGGCGAACCCGAAAGGGTTACCTGCATGTACCCGGTCTGGGTCGGCTTCGGGCCTGTCCACCTCGCCAATGAACTTGGCTATTTCGAGGAAGAGGGGATCGCAGTTGATGAGATCCTGGACGACGACATGCCCAACGGGGTTGCGGCGATGGAGCGTGGCGACATCGACTGCTACCTGCGCACGGTCGGCGAGTACCAGGGACTCGGGCGCCGGAAGGACACCCAGGGCATCATCATCGGAACGATCGACATATCGACGGGAGGTGACGGCTGGGCAGCGGACGGCTCGATCAAGTCCGTTTGCGACCTCAAGGGCAAGACGATCGCCGTGGAGCCGAACCTCCCGGCGCGGCTGATCCTGCAGGAAGCGCTGCGCAGGGAATGCGACCTCTCGATCCGGGACACCAATCTGAGTGACATCGCGGCCGCTGATGCGATCGGCGTCTTCGCCAGCCCCGACGTCGCGGCGGTCGGCACCTACGAGCCGGTACTGAGCCAGGTCGTTGCGACCCACACCGACCGGGGCGCCCATATCCTCGTTTCCTCGGCTGATTACGAGGATCTGATCCTCGACATCATCCTCGTCCACACTGATGAGCTCGCGGCCAATCCGGAGAAGTACGTGAAGTTCCTCCGCGGAATTTATCGCGCGATCGATTATTTCAACACGAACCGGGCGGAAGCGATCCCGATCATTGCTCGTCAGTTCTCGATCACGCCCGAGGATTTCGAGCAGACGCTCGAGAACTTCCGCTACACGCCTTACGAGGAAGCGGTCGAGTTCATGGGAACCTCAGACCAGCCCGGCCGCGTCTACGACATCTTCCGGACCACCATGGAGCTCAACCTCGATTTCGGATCCTCCGATGTCGAACTCGTACCGGAAGACCACATCACGACGCGGATCATCGAACAGGTTGAAGAGGACCGGGACTGAGGCGAGGAGCGCGAGCGATCATGCGGGGCGGCGGGGCTGTGAGAACCGGGCAGCGACGGCTGGCGTCCACATCAAGCCGGGAGCGTCGAAGCCTGGGGCGAGAGCTCTTCGAGTTCCGCGGCCCTGCCCGGCCAGGCCGGGATCTCTGGGTCGGCATCGGCGCCTTTGTCTTCATCGTGGTCCTGTGGCTACTCGTCACCGAGCTCGGCCTCGTGCATCCGCAGTTCCTTCCCTCGCCTCTCGCTGTCCTTCGGGCTCTCCGGAATCTTTTCGTGACCGCCGATTACCTGAGTGACATCGGCATCAGCGTCTGGCGCGTCTGGGCGGCGTTCGCCACTGCCGCACTGATCGCCATCCCGCTCGGGATCCTGATGAGCAGCTACCGGCTGGTTGGCGCATTTGCCGAGCCGGTGGTCGACTTCGTGCGGTATCTACCGGTGCCGGCGCTGGTTCCGCTCACGCTGATCTGGCTCGGTATCGGCGAAAGCTCGAAGATCGCCCTCCTCTGGATCGGCACCTTCTTCCAGCTCGTCCTGCTTGTTGCCGATGATGCCCGTCGGGTTCCGCGAGAGTTCATCGAGACCGGGCGAACGCTCGGAGCAAACGATTTCTCGTTGATGAAGGATGTCCTGATCCGCGCAATGCTGCCGAACATGGTCGACAGCCTGCGCATCACGCTCGGCTGGTGCTGGACCTACCTGCTGATCGCCGAGATCGTGGCCTCGAACTCGGGTATCGGCTACGAGCTCTGGACGGCACGGCGCTACGGCAAGACCCCGGAAGTGTTCGCGGGCATCCTGACCATAGGCGTGATCGGGCTCGTCTCCGACCAGGTGATCCGGGCATTGCACCGCCGCGCCTTTCGGTACCTGACATGAACGCCAGCGTGTACGAGCCGGGCTTCATCACCCTCGAGAACATCACCAAGACCTTTGGCGAGGGGGAGGACAGCATCCGGGTGGTCGAACCGCTGATGCTCAGGATCGCCAAGGGCGAGTTCGTGGTCTTCGTCGGTCCGTCGGGCTGCGGCAAGACCACGGTGATGCGGATGATCGGCGGCCTCGAGAAACCGACAGGCGGTCGCATCACCCTTGCCGGGCAACCGATAACCGGCCAAAGCCGCGAGAAGGGCATGGTGTTCCAGTCCTACTCCTCGTTTCCATGGCTCACGGTGCTCAACAACGTGCGGTTCGGCCTGAAATATCGCGAGACATCGGGCCGGCAGAAAAGGAACGTGTCGCGCGACATTACCTGAGGCTCGTCGGGCTCGAGCCTTTCGCCGACTTCTTTGTCAATCGCATCTCCGGGGGCATGCGCCAGCGCGTGGCAATCGCGCGGACGCTGGCAGCCGACCCCCTGGTTCTCCTGATGGATGAGCCGTTCGGCGCGCTTGACGCGCTCACCCGCGAGCGTCTGCAGGTCCAGCTCCTCGAGATCGGACGGACAGAGCGAAAGACGGTGGTCTTCGTCACGCATGACGTTGACGAAGCCGTGCTGCTCGCCGACCGGATCGTGGTCTTTTCCGCCAGGCCCGCCCGCGTGCTGCGCGACATCAACGTGGCCGCCGAGCTTCCACGGGAACGAGGGCTCGAGATCACGGAGGATCCCCGGTTTCGTCGCCTCCGCCAGGAGGTGCTGGCGCTCCTGCGCATCGAGGAGGACAGGGCTGTGGAGGCACAGATGGCGAAAGTGTCATGACCGGCGGAGTTTTTGACTTCAGCGGCCGCCGGGTCCTGGTAACCGGAGCAAGCCATGGCATCGGACGGGCGGTGGCGAGCGCCTTCGCCCGCGCCGGGGCGGATCTCGCCATCCTTTCCAGCACACCGGATATCAGGATAGCCGCGCGCGAAATCGAGGCAGATACAGGCCGGCCGGTTACCGATCTTGTCTGCGACATCACCGAACGCAGTGCCGTGCGGAGCGCCCTCAGTGAGCTTCCCGAGCTCGATGTACTGGTCAACAATGCCGGGCTCGAACGCATCACGCCGATGCTCGACCTCGGGGACGGGGTGGAGCGGATCTTCGAGAGGATCATCCAGACCAACGTGGTCGGAACCTACTACGTGACGCGGGAGGCCCTGCCGCGCATGCGGAACGGCGCCTCGATCGTCATTACCTCGTCGATCTGGGGCAAGACGGGCGCCGCCGATTTTGCCGGCTACGTGACGTCGAAACACGCGAATATCGGCTTCATGCGCGTGCTCGCCAAGGAGCTCGTCCCTCGCGGCATACGCGTCAACGCCGTCTGCCCGGGCTGGGTGCGGACCCGCGCTGCGCTGCGGTCCCTGCATGATGTCGCGGCTCGTGAGAGCCGGCCCGAGGCGGAACTGCTCGAGGAGATCCTTTCCGCCCAGGCACTACCTGGCTTGATGGAACCGGCCGATGTCGCGGCAACCTACCTTTTCCTTGCGTCCGACCACGCTGCCAGCGTGACCGGACAGGCCTGGAATGTCGATCGAGGGGAGATAATGGTGTGAGCGGGGCTCTCGCCGGCGAGACAGCTCTCGTGACCGGGGCCGCGAGCGGGATCGGGCGCGCCATCGCCCTTGCGCTCGCGCGAGAAGGCGCGGAGGTCGTCCTTGCCGACCGGCATTCGGCAGCCGAGACAGCCGACGCCATCCGGGCGTCAGGTGGCGACACATGGGAATGTCCTGTCGATGTAGGGGACGAGGCCGCTGTTCTTCGCCTCTTCGAAACCCTCCGCCAACGCCGGAACCGGCTCGATATCCTCGTCAACAACGCCGGGATCCTGATCGAGAAGCCCCTTCTCGAAACCTCTGCCTCCGATTTCGACAGGCTGATGGCCGTCAATCTTCGAGGGACCTTCCTCGTCGGTCGCGAGGCCCTGCGCATGATGGTTGCCGGCTCAGGCGGGCGGGTCATCAACGTCGCTTCGGAACTCGCCTATCTCGGCCGCGCGAACGCCTCCGTCTACTGCGCGTCGAAGGGCGGCGTGCTTTCAATGACCCGGTCATGGGCACGCGAGTTCGCACCTGACATCCGGGTCAACGCGCTTGCGCCGGGTCCAACGGAAACGCCCATGCTGACAGGAGGATCAACTTCACCCGAGACCCTCGCGAAGGAGGGAGACAACCCGCTCGGGCGAATCGGGCGCCCGGAGGAGATCGCTGCTGCCGCGGTGTTCCTGGCGGGACCCGCCAGCAGCTTCATGACCGGACAATGCGTCAGCCCGAACGGCGGCGCTGCGATGTTCTGAGATGCGCTGCGCGTGGTGCGGGAGCGCTGATCCGGAAGGTCCTCGCACCGCTGCAGCCGGGAGGCCGCCCAGGCCCTGCCCGGACACCGGACGCGAACAAGTTGTTTCATGCTCGTTCGCAACAGCGCCGGACGCGAGCGGCATTTGTCCGTGCTGGTCCTGGTCCCGGCTGGAGAGGCAGTTATGACTGACCCGTTCTTTCATCCCGTCTCCGGATTCGATCTGCCGCGTTACGCTGGCGTTCCGACCTTCATGCGCCTGCCGCATCTTGGACTTGATCATCCCCGCATCGGGGAGGTCGATATCGGGTTGATCGGGGCCCCGTGGGACGGCGGGACGACCAACCGCCCGGGCCAGCGGCATGGTCCACGGCAACTTCGCGATGCCTCCACGATGCTCCGCGCCCAGCACGGGACGACGGGCATTCGCCCCTTCGAACTCGTCAACTGCGCCGACCTGGGCGACGTGCCACCAAACCCGGCCGACCTGCAGGACAGCCTGATGCGGTTCGAGAAGTTCTATGCCCGGGTGCGGGACCTGGGGATCATCCCGCTGACCGCGGGCGGCGATCATCTTGTTTCCCTTCCTGCGCTACGTGCCCTGAAGGGTTCAGCCCCTCTCGCCATGATCCATTTCGACAGTCACACCGACCTTTTTCACGAGTATTTCAACGGGTCACGTTACACGCATGGAACGCCGTTCCGGCGAGCGGTCGAAGAAGGCCTGCTCGACCCCGGCCAAGTGATACAGATCGGCATACGCGGGACGACCTACGACGGCGAGGACCGGACGTTTGCCAAGAGCACAGGAATACGTGTCATCACGATCGAGGAGTTCTTTGCCCGTGGCATCGATGACGTGATGGCCGAGGCCCGCGGGGTGGTGGGCGAAGCGAGGACTTACGTGTCCTACGACATCGACTTCGTCGATCCGGCTTTTGCGCCAGGCACCGGCACCCCTGAGGTCGGGGGCCCGTCGAGCTTCCAGGCTCTCGAGGTTGTCCGCCGTCTCGCAGGACTGAATATTGTCGGCGCCGATCTCGTCGAGGTCTCGCCACCTTTCGACCATTCCGGCGGGACGGCCTGGCTTGGGGCTTCAATCCTCTTCGAGCTGCTTTGCGTGCTTTCGACGAGTCCCGGGATCCGGAAACATCCAGCATGATGCCTGAGGCGATGCGGCGTAGATGACGTCCGGATCATCCGCTCGTCTCGATACGTCTCTTGCCTCGCGTTCGCAGCAGGAGACGACAGTGATGATCGCCTTGCCTGGCGGCGCTGGAGCTGCCAGGCGCATGTTCAGCGCACCTTCAGGGGCGGCGCGTGTGCGCGGCGCAGATCCTCGAGGAAAGCCCGGACAAGGCGGAGGCTGGCGCCGCCCCGTCGCTGAACATCCTCGAACTCGGAAATGAAGTCGAATTGCTCGGGCAGAATGCACCGCAGCTCACCGCGCGATTCCCAGTCTTGCGCAAAATGCCTGGGCAGATGCCCGATGTAGCTGCCCGAGCGAATGAGGGTAAGGCTCGCCTCCATGTCGAAGGCAGTGGCCGCAACGTTCAGCCCGGCGACAGGTGGCAGGTCCCGGGCAATGTAGCCACGCCCGACGTAGAGGGCGGCTCGCACCTCCTCCGCCTCGAGGTCGTTCGGCGCACGACGGAAAAACGGATGTCCCTTGCCGCAGTAGAGGGACTGGCCTTCATGGAAAAGGTGGCTGTAGGCGAGCCCGGGAACGTGGTGATAGAAAGCGCCGATGCCGATATGAAGCCGTCCGTCGAGGAGGCGCTGTTCGAGCGCGGCTGGCTCGGCGACATGGAGCGTGATGTGAACCGCGTGATCGCGCCGGGAAAAGAGGGTGACGGCCTCATGTAACCGGCAGTCGGGGTTGGTCGCGGTGGAATCGACGATCCCGACCTGGAGCTCGCCAACGAGTTTTCCCCGGATCTCGCCGATATCCATCCGGAAGGTATCGATGGCATCTTCGAGCCTCAATGCGCTCGCATAGACGCGCCGCCCTTTCTCCGTCAGGCGAAAACCGACCCGCCCCCGCTCGCAAAGGCGAACGCCCAGCCGTGACTCGAGTGTCGCCATCTGCGTGCTGATGCTCGAGGCGCTGACATTGAGCTCTGCCTGGGCACCGGAAAACCCGCCGCATTCCACGACCTTGAGGAAAAGCCGAAGCAGCTTGATGTCAGAAGGTGCGAGTTGCGGTTCCCTGTTCACCGACATGAAACGTGAGTTTCACCAGTACTGAAATGAACTTCAGCTGGATAGAATTTACGTGAAGCAATCGCGGCGGCAAAACAATATTATCGGTGAAGGAGAGAACTGATGGCTGAAAGCGACCTGATGAGGATCCCTGCCCGAAGAGGGCGCGCAGTCCGGCTGAGCGAGGGGCAAGCGATCAAGATCATCAACACGCATGGGGAGCAGGTTGTCGATACCTGGTGCTTCAGTGCCGAGGACTTGTCCGAGTTCATGTCAAACGAGCATATGCGGGCGACCCTGACGAGGATTTTCCCCCGGAAGGGAGATGAGCTCGTGACCAATCGGCGGCGACCGATCCTGTTCTTTGAAGAAGACACCTCGCCAGGAAGACATGACACGTTGATGGCTGCCTGCGATGACTACCGCTACGGACTGCTCGGATGCACCGAGTACCACGACAATTGCACCGACAACCTGTTCGCCGGAATGCGGCAGATCGGGCTGCGCCCTCCGGAATGCCCGAGCCCGGTGAATCTCTGGATGAACATCCCGGTTGCCGATGACGGAGCGACAACCTGGGGCGAGCCCCTGTCGAAGCCGGGCGACTACGTCATCCTGCGGGCGCGGATGGACTGCGTGGTGGCAATGTCCGCCTGCCCCCAGGATATCCTGCCGATCAATGGCCGCTCTCGCGCGCCAACGGAAGCACATTTCCAGATTGTCGATTGAGCCCCTGGCCTCCACAGGCGAGGTCGGCCGGCGGGCGGTGCGCGTGCACCTTCCGCTGCGCGCTGCCTGGGGTGGCAGTTTGCGCCAGCAGCGGCGGACCGCCCGGGACAGAGCGGCGTTGGTGCTGTGATTGCCTGGAAGTCCCGCGGCTCACGCCGCAACGCGTAACACGATCTTGCCCTGTGTCGCGCGACCCTCAAGACAGGCCTGCGCCCTGCCGATCTGCGCCAGCGGCAACTCCCGGTCAATCGGGATCGAGAGCTGGCCGCGGGCAACGGCATCAACCACCTTCCGGACGCCGGTTCGCCAGCCGCGTGAACCGGGACAGGCATGAACCAGTTCAAAACCGGCCATCGAAGTGGAGCGCTGGTAGAGCTTCTTCCGGATGTCGAAGTCCGGCTCACCCGCCGCCTCACCGATGTTGATCAGGCGGCCGAACCTGCGCAGGGCATCGAAGCTCTGCTCCAGGATGCCAGCGCCGAGTGAGTCGATGACGAGGTCGGCGCCATGACCGCGGGTCTCTTCCATCACGGCAGCCACGAAATCCTCTTCATCTCGGGCGACGACACGGTGTGCGCCAAGGCGCAAAGGCAGAGACGCCTTTTCTCGCGTGCCGACGGTTCCGATCACGAAGGCGCCGGCGCGACGGGCGAGCTGGGTCAAGGCAATTCCTACCCCTCCCGCTGCAGCATGGATCAACACTGTTTCGCCCCGGCGAAGCCGCGATGCGGTGTGCAGGAGATGGTACGCGGTAAGACCGGCAACCGGGAAGACGGCGGCAAGCTTCGGGTCCATCTCCGGCGGTATCGGAATCACGTATGCCCGCGGGACAGCGACGAACTCCGCGAAACCTCCGAGCATCGACGGCCCGGTGATGGCGGCAACGAGCTGACCGAGGCGAAACTCGCCGACGCCCTTGCCAAGAGCCTCCACCGTGCCGCTCACCTCGGCCCCCAGGATGACGGGGTAGGTAACCGGGTCAGGATAGATGCCCTGGCGTTTCTGAACGTCTCCCCAGTTGCAGGCAGCGTAGATGACCCGAACCAGCACCTCGCCCGGCCCCGGTTCCGGCCGGGGAACCTTGTCGAGATGCAATCCGTCGGGACCTCCCGGGTTGCTGACGACAACGGCTTTCATCAGTAATCCCTGCGGTCGTAGTGGTGTCCAACTGCCTGGGGTGCCACGTTCTGCCCGGCAAGAAGCACCAGCGCGAGAATCGAGGCGACGTAAGGCAGGGTCGCGAATATCTGGTAGGGTATTTCCGGATTGCCGAACTGCAGCCGAAGCTGCAGGGCGTCGAACAGCCCGAAAAGCAGGCAGGCCAGCGCGGCACCGACCGGGTGCCAACGCCCGAGAATGATGGCAGCAAGCGCAATGAAGCCCTTGCCGGCACTCATGTGCTCGGAGAACACGAACACCTGCGAGAGCACGAGGTAACAGCCGCCGAGCGCGGCCATCCCTCCGCTGAAAAGGAGGCAGGCGTAGCGGACCCCGGCGACCGAGATCCCGGCTGTATCGCAGGCTCGCGGATTATGACCGACCGCCCGGATGTTCAGCCCCCAGGTCGTACGGAACATCAGCCAGGTGAGCGCCGGCACGAGAAGATAGAGCGCATAGACCAGCACATCCTGGTTGAAGAAGATCGCGCCGATGACAGGGATGTCGCTGAGGACCGGCAACGGGACACGGTGGAAGCCTGCCAGAAGCTGGGTGTTGGCCGATGCTCCCATGGTGATGCGCGCGAGGAAGGCGGTGATCCCCAGTGCGAACAGGTTGATCGCGATGCCGGCCACGATCTGGTTGACCCCAAGGGTCACGGAAAGGACCGCAAGCGGGGTGGCGAGCAAGACGCCGCAGGCAAGCCCGAACGCGAGACCGGCCAGTGGTGAGCCAGTCAGGTAGGTGCCGAGCGCCGCGCCAAAGGCGCCGGCCAGGATCAGGCCCTCGAGGCCGATGTTGAAGACACCGCTGCGCTCCGAGAAGATTCCGCCAAGCGCGGCGAAGGCGAGAGGGATCGACAGCCGCAGTGCCGAGTTGAGGAAATTCGTCAGGGCCTGTGAATCGGTGAGAATGTCAATCATGCATGCCGCCTCCCCCGCCGCACCTCGCCAAGAGCGGCTTCCGTCTCCCGTCGCCGGCGCAGCACCGCGGCCCAGGCGCTGCGTTGAAAGCTGAAGGCAAGGCTTGCGGCGACGAAGATCACGATCAGGCCCTTGACCGCGGAGATCACCGTCACGGGCACGCCGACCGCTCGCTGCATGGTGTTGGCACCGCTCTCGAGGCCCGCCAGGAAGGTGGCCGCCAGGACGCTCGCGAGTGGATTACCAGCCGCAAGGAAGGCAACGACGATGCCGTCATAGCCGTAGCCGGCGCTGAAGAGGTGGAAGAGCCGGTGCTTGAGGCCGAGGATCTCGAAGGCGCCTGCGAGGCCCGCCAGCGCGCCGCCGATCACCATGGCGCCGATAATGTGGCGGCGCACGGACATGCCGGCATAGCGTGCTGCATGAGGATTGCTGCCAATCGTGCGCATTGCGTAACCGGTGGCCGTGTAGCGCAGCATGACGAAGATGAGCATGGCGAGCAGCACCGCGATCGCCGCCCCGAGATGGGCGTCGGTCCGCGGCATGATGATCGGCAGGAAGAGGCTCGGGCGGATCTCCTCCGAGTAGGGATATGGCGCCCCCTCCGCGAGCATCGGTCCCGACACCGCGTAGCTCACGAGGTTGATCGCGACGTAATTGAGCAGCAGTGTCACGATCACCTCGTTGAGATCCCGGTAGGCCTTCAGCAGCGCCGGGATCAGCGCCCAGAGGCAACCCCCGACCATGCCGGCCCCGGCGCAGAGCAGGATGCCAGGCAGGGCCGGCATCTCGGGCAGGTTCAGCGCGACAAGGGAAGCGAAAAGGCCGCCCATGTAGATTTGCCCCTCGGCGCCGATGTTGAAGAGCCCGACGCGCAGCGGCAGCGCCACGGCGAGGCCGGCGAGCAGCAGAGGCGAGACCTTTGCGATGGTCGCCGAGACTCCCCAGTAGTCGAGAAAGGCGCCGCTGAAGAGCTCGCGATAGGCCGCGATCGGGTCGTAGCCGGCCAGCACGATCAGCAATGCGCCAAGAAGAAGCGCCAGCATCACGGCCCAGACGCTCTTCAGGCGATAGGTCCAGCGGAGGAGTGTCTCGATCACGCTGCCTCCTCCGTCATCCCGGCCATCAACCTGCCGATGCGTTCGGAGCTTGCCTCCTGCGGCAGAAGGCTGCCGGTGATCCGGCCACGGAACATCACGACGAGCCGGTCGCAGATGGCAAGGATGTGTTCGAGCTCCGTGGAAATGTAGAGCACGCCCATGCCGCGGTTTCGCTGCTCGAGAAGCGTGTTCTGAACGAACTCGATTGCGCCCACGTCGAGCCCCTTGCAGGGTTGCGCGACCACGAGCAGGCGTGGACCAGCCTCGATCTCGCGAGCAAGGATGATCTTCTGCTGGTTGCCGCCCGATAGATGCCGAACCGGCTGTTCGATACTGCTGGCCCGGATCTGGTAACGTTCGACAAGAGCCCTGGCATTCCGCCGGATGGCGCCGAAATCGAGCAGTCGGCCGAAGCGAGTGAAGGGCGGGCGATCATGGGCGCGCAGCATCATGTTTGCCGCCACGCCCTGGTCAAGCACCAGCCCGGTGCGCTGCCGGTCTTCCGGCACATAACCGATCCGAAGCCGACCCACGCGTTCGGAGATGGAATAAGGGGCAAGTTCCTCTCCATCGAGGCAGACCGATCCGGAGGTATAGGGCCGGAGCCCGGCGATCACCTCTGCGAGTTCGGCCTGTCCATTGCCGTCGACCCCCGCCACGCCGACTATCTCTCCTTCGTGGACGTCGAGGCTGAGACCGTCGAGGGCACGATTGCCGCGCTCTCCGGTCGCAGTGACGTCCTGGAGGCTGAGCAGGCGCCCGCCGCGGCGGCCCTCGCGGCTCCCGATGTTGAAGATGACCTCGCGCCCGACCATCAGCCGAGCAAGCTCTCCCGGGTTCGTCGTGGCTGTCTCGAGTTCGTTCGTCACCGTGCCGGCTCGCATCACGGTCACGCGATCAGAGAGATTCATCACTTCCTCGAGCTTGTGCGTGATGAAGAGGATGGTCTTGTTCGCGGCCTTGAGCCTTCGCAGGACATCGAAGAATGTCCTAGTTTCCTGGGGCGTCAGGACGCTCGTGGGCTCATCAAGGATGATGAGGTCCGCGTCCCGATACAGGCATTTCAGGATTTCGACCCGCTGCTGCATGCCGATCGGCAGGCGCGATGCCTCCATGCCCGGCTCGACTTCGAACCCGAAGGCTTCCGACAGTTCGCGCAGCCGAGCCCTGTGGGCACCCTGGTTGAGCGTCAGCGCCTGCCCGGACATGCCGAGGATGATGTTCTCGGTCACGGTCAGGGGCCCGACCAGCATGAAATGCTGGTGCACCATCCCGATGCCGAGCTCGAGGGCCCGGCGGGGACTATCGATCCGGACTTCGCGGCCGTTCAGGATGATACGCCCGCTGTCGGGCTGAAGGAGCCCGTAGAGCATGTTCATCAGCGTCGTCTTGCCGGCTCCGTTCTCGCCCAGGATCGCGTGAACGGTCCCACGGGCAACGTGAATGGTCACATTGCTGTTGGCACGAACCGGCCCGAAGCTCTTGCACAGGTTCTCGAGGACAAGATGGCTGTCTGACATGGGGCCTCTGAAGGGCAACACCCGGTTGGCCGCTGACGGGTCAGAGTTGCAGTTCACCTCCGTTCAGTCGCTGGATCAGCGCTTCGGTCTCGGCAACAACATCCTCGGGAATTGCCGGATTGTATTCGCCCAACGTGCCGGCGTCCGTGCCGATCGCGAGTTCGTAGACCTGCCCTTCCGCGTCACCGTTCCTTGCCATTTCCAGGAAATCAACGAGGGCGATCCGGAAATCCATTACTGCTGACTGCAGCACGGTATCCGGCCAGGCTTCATAGACATCCTGCCAGACCCCGAAGCTCCAGACATCCTGCTCCTGGGCTGCCTGCAGCGCCCCGATCTGGCCGTTGTCGAGCAGCGGAAAGATCACGTCGGCGCCCTGGTTGACGAGGTTGAGGGCGGCTTCCTTGGCCTTGGCGACATCGTCCCAATCATTGGTATAGGCAACGAGGATCTCGGCTTCCGGATGAATACTCGCGAAGCCCTCCTTGAAGCCTTCCTCGAGATCGGTTGCGACCTTGATCTTCTGTGCGCTCAGGTAGCCGGCGGTTTCTCCCTCCGACATGTTCGCGGCAATGAAGCCGATCACGTAGCCGAACTGCTTGAAGTTGAACGTGAGCGAGGCGACGTTCTCCCCGGAGACAAAGCCGTTGGTGACCACGAACAATGTCTCGGGATGCCGTTCTGCCGCGCGCTGGACCGCGTCGACGAATTCACCCCCGTGCCCGATCACGACATCGTAGCCGCGCCGCGCGTAATCGGAAAGCGCTTCGAGCTGATCCGGCTGGGCGACCTGTTCGGAATAGGCGACTTCGATTCCGAGTTCCTGCTCCGCCCGCGTGATGCCTTCATAACCAGTCTGGTTCCAAGACTGGTCGGTGATGTTCCCCGGCATGACGATCGCGGCGCGGAACGGCTCATCCTGCGCAAGCGCCGCAGTACCGAGCGTCGCTGCGGTGGCAATCACCATGGCGCTCACCAGAGACGTGACTGATCCGTGAGTCATTGGCCTATCGATCCTCCCCTTGGTCAGGCGTCCGCCGTTCGCGCGGCGGATCTCGATCAGCTGCGGGTCCGTCCGCGCCGTGCAGCGAGACGGGTTCTGCATAGAAGGGCAATTCATGGCGCCGTGGCTGCCATGCCCCGCTGCGCTCGAGCGCCAGGACATGATCGGCGATCCGGGCAAGCGGCGCGAACCAGACGTCGTTGCGCTCCCGGATCTCCAGCAGGAAGCGTTCGATATGATGCCAGCGTGTCAGGCGGCCGGTCAGGAACGGGTGCCATACGCCGATCCAGAGCCCTCCATGTTCATAATGGGCCTCGAACTCATCGCGGTAATTTCGGATGGCGTCGCTGGGGGCCTTGACCGGTACTGAGTAGCCGACTTCGGGGGTATGCGCGTATTGCGGGTAGTCGTCGGAGCCCCAGTGCCCCGGAAGCTCGACAAGGCGCCCCCTCGGGGTTTCGAGAAGGTAGGGTATATCATCGCCCATCAGCGAGGAGTCGTAGGCAAAGCCTTCCTCGACAAGAAGCTCGGCCGAGTGGCGGGAGAAGGAGTACATCGGCGCCCGCCAGCCGCGCGGGACGACGCCACTCACCCGATGCAGCGCGGCTTTCGCCCGCTGGAGCCAGTACCACTCCTCCTCGCGCGAGAAGTCGAAGGACTGTTCGTGGATGTAGCTGTGGAGGGCGACTTCATGTCCGGCGGCGACCATTGCCTCGACCGCGCGAGGATAGGTCTCGGCGCACCACGCCGGCACGAAGAAGGTCTGCGTGATCTCCATCCGGCGCCAGGTCTCCAGGATCCGCGGCACGCCGATCTCCGGGCCGTATCGTAACATGGAGGTTGCCGAGACGAGGTCGGGCGCCCGTCTGCCATGGGCAATATGGACGAGGCTGTCGGCGTCCATGTCGAAGGTGATCGCGACGGCGCAACGTGCGCCGTTCGGCCAGGGGATCGGGTTGAGGATCACGGGCGTCTCTCCGTTGGTCCAGGCGTTGAATGCGAGTTGCGCCAGCTTTCCTGGCGGCCGGTCCGTGCCGATGCGAGACAGGCAAGCGCCTCGACCAGCAGCCGGGCAGCGAGCACGCTGGTTGTGCCGCTCGCAGTGTCGAAATCCGGGGAGACTTCCACGACATCGAAACCGGCGAAGCCGTCGCGGGCCGCGATCCGCACTCCGCGAATGATCTCCCGTGATGTCAGCCCCCCGGGCTCCGGGCTGTTCGTGCCGGGAGCAAATGCCGGGTCGATGCTGTCGATGTCGACGCTCACGTACAGGGCCGCGCCATCGGCGGATGCGATTTCACGCGCTTCGCTTGCGACGGACTCGATCCCGCGGCGCTCGACCTGCTCCATCGGAAAGACCGTGATACCCAGTTCGCGCTGGAGCGGTGTCCATTCGGGGAGGTTGCGGGGGCCGCGCACCCCGATCACTGCGATCCGGCGCGGGTCGACGGCTCCCAGCTCGCAGATCCGCAACAATGGGGAAGCGCGAGTAAGCCGGTCGCCACCGAAGCTCTCGCTGAGATCTAGATGCGTGTCGAAGACAACGAGGCCTACCGGGCCGCCGCAGTGGGCAGCAACGGCTTCGACGGCAGGGAAGGTGATGCCGTGATCGCCGCCCATGATGAGCGGCACCGCGCCGCGTTCCTGCAGGCGCTCGAGGCGATCACGCAATCGGGCATGGCTCGCTGCATTGTCGCCGGGCACCACGTCGATGTCCCCGACGTCGACCACGCGCAGTGCATCGAGGACATCAAGATCCCAATCGAGATTATAGCCGCCGAAGAGCAGCGAGAACTTGCGGATCTCATGTGGGCCACGACGCGTGGCACCACCACGAAAGGTGGCGATGCCGTCGTAGGGCATGCCGATGAGGACAGCGTCTGCCTCGACCTGTCCGACATCCGCGACATGCTCGACTGCCATGAAGGGCGGCACATCGCCGAACATGCGCGGCACGTCCGCGGCTTGAAGCGCTTCTCGCATGTCGCTCTCCCCCTACCCCAAACAGCTGGAGGCAGGGTCGAGGCTCGCCGGAGCCATGAACCAGTTAAATACAAAACGAGCGAAGTTCAGTTTTGAAGAATATGCATCAAGACGAACAGGTGCTGGTGACGCCAAGCCCGGTTGGGCCTTCCGCCAGCGATCAACCGCGCGTCAGCGAGATCCCGGTTGCGCGGGCAAGGTTGGCCGAAGCCTTGTCGAGCTTACCTGCGCCCAACTCACGAAAGACAGAGAGGCACGACGACAGACTTGAAGGGCGCCGCTTCTCCGAGCTGCTGACAGGAGACGTAGTGGTGCAGCTGGTGACAGTGCCGGCCTGGTGCCCCCCCTGGAATCCCTCCCACTTCACCCACGCGACCTTTCTCCGGACGGCCCCTAGGTAGATATCGGCGACCTGACGGGCAGGAGGCACTGCCGCGCAACTGGTGCGCTTCCACTCCCTCCCCGAATCGGGCCTGGCGCACGATCCGGACCGCCGAACGATTTCGCAACGAAGCACCCCAACCATAGGAAGGTGCCTTCGCCATGACCGGTTCCGGCCAGTCTGCACCTCGACGCCGTCGGAGCCAGAGAGGTCTTGCCCATGTTCATTCGCCGCGCCGTATGAGGGCCTCCTTGAGCACCTCGACGCAGAAGTCCGGTTCCATCGTGTTCGACAGCCACCAGGCAATCACCTTGCGCGTTGCCCAGCCCACCACCGCGACGAGGCAGAGACAGCCCAGCGCATTGGAATGTGGTCGATGTCGGCGCACCGGACGTGGTCCGCTCGCTCGATGGCCATGTTCCGCAGCAGGCAGGGCCAGACCCGGTGCTCCGGATGTGGC
>JAJUJF010000115.1 GCA_029265455.1 Paracoccaceae bacterium
AACGGGGCACGATCCTCATCGACGGGAAGCTGCTCCAGAGCATCGAGCCGGAAAGCTGGCACCGGCGCATCGCCTTCGTCGAGCAGAACGCGTTTCTCTTCAATGCGAGCGTGCGCGAGAATATCGGCTACGGTGATCTCGTGGCCGATTTCGACGCCATTCGCGAAGCCGCCCGCATCGCCCAGGCCGACGAGTTCATCGAGGCGCTGCCTCAGGGGTATGACACCGTCATCGGCGACCATGGCGTGCGCCTGTCGCAGGGCCAGCGCCAGCGGATCGCGCTCGCGCGGTCACTGCTGCGCCGGCCGGACGTTCTCATTCTCGACGAGGCGACCAATGCGCTCGATCGTCCGACCGAACGCGCTCTGCGGGCGGCGATCGAGGATGCGCGGGCGACGCGCGCCGTCATCGTCATCGCCCATCGCCGCGAGACCATCGAAAGCGCGGATAGCGTCATCGTCCTGAACAATGGGCGGGTGGTCCAGTCCGGCCGTCCGCAGGAGCTCATGAGGCAGGAGGGGCTCTATGCCACCCTCTATGCCGACGGTGCCGGTTTGGGCGGACAGTGATCGACCATGGATTTCAGCATGTGGCATTCCGGGAAGATGGTCGCGCCTTACGCGATGCGCGAGATCGAGTTGACCGAACCCCTCCGGCCGCTCGCGCTTCGGGAGGGTGAAGGCGGGGCGCATGTCCTTGTCCGGCGGAAGGGCCGCCCGCTCGCGCGCCTGTGGGTCTCGCGCGCGGAACATGGCGCGGAACTGTCGGTGGACGAGCTCGATCGCCTGATCCGTGGCGTCGCGGCCGAGGCTGCCGCGCGTCACTCGCTCCGCGAGGCCCTTCTCGGAGAGCCGGAGCGACAGCCGACGCCTTCGCTCACGGTGGCTGTCTGCACCCGCAACCGGGCCGACCTGCTGCGGCGCTGCCTCGCGCCCCTCGTCGCCCTGCGGGACGAACGGCGTCATCTCGGGCCGGAAATCGACATCCTCGTCGTCGACAATGCCCCGCCCGATGATTCCACCCGCGTCGCCGCCGCGGAATTTGCCGGCGTCCGGTACGTGTGCGAGCCGGTTCCCGGGCTGAATTTCGGCCGGAACCGTGCGCTTGCCTCGACGACGCGGGAATGGCTCGCCTTCGTCGATGATGACGCCGTGGTTGACCGGTTCTGGCTCGACCGTCTCGCCGAGGGTGTGGCGGCCTCGCCCGATGCGGGCGGGTTCACCGGTCCCATCCTGCCGCTGATGCTGGAGACGGAGGCGCAACTGCGGTTCGAATATGCCGGCGGCTTCGGCAAGGGCTTCGACTGGGAACGCTTCTCCCGGGAACGGTGGAATGACCGGATCTACCCCTCGAATGCCGGGCGGTTCGGCACGGGCGCCTGCATGGTCCATTCCACGTCGCTGTTGCGGGAACTCGGCGGATTCGACGAGGCGCTCGACACCGGAGCCCCGCTGCCGGGCGGTGGCGATATCGACATGTTCTACCGTGTGGTGCGTTCGGGCAGGCCTCTCGTCTACCTGCCCGGCCTGCTTGTCTTCCACGAGCATCGCCGGGACATGCCGGGCCTGCGCAAGCAGTACTACTCCTGGGGTCTGAGCGTGGCGGCGCTCATGCGCAAGTCCATCCGCTGCGCACCCGAGACACGGCCATCGCAGCACCGTTTCATGCGCTGGTGGCTGCGCAGACATGCGATTCGCCTCGTGAAGGCCCTGGCCGGGCGCGACGTCTCGCCGCCGCGCCTCGTGCTCGCGGAGATCCTGGGCGGCATCATCGGCTATTTCGGTGAATACGAGCGCAGCCAGAAGCGGATCGCCCTGCGCCGGCAGAGCGTGATCGGGCAGGGTCTCCCGATCGCTTCGTGCGAGAGAAGGGTGGAAACGTGAGCGATCTGTGGACCACGCTCGATGCCGATCTCGGGGAGCCTCTCCAGGATTTCGCCCTCGCTGGCGACCGCTCCTGCCTCGTGAACCTGCGCTACCAGGGTGCCGTTCTCGGCCAGTTCGTCGTGACGCCTTCCGATCTTCCCCTGAGCCGGGAAGAGCTTGGCGAGATGGCAGCCCGCGCGGCGGGGCCGGCTGCCGCGTGGCTTGTCGATCTCGGACGGAACGATCTCACCATCCCGGAACTTTCGGCAAGGACCGGACGCACGCCGCGCTGCGGGAGTGGGGACGAGCTGTTCTCGCGGCTCGGGGACGCGCTCGCGAGCCGGCGGTCCCGGCCGGTCACGGTCAGCGCCTCGATCATCATTCACGCAGCCGGCTGGAAACCCTCCGTGCTGCGCGCGATCCTTGCGGTGATCAGGCCGGATCTCCGCGGTGGCCACGAGGCGATCGTGATTCATGACGATGGTGATGCAAAGACCGCGGCCGTGCTCGCAGACCATGCCGATGTCCGCGTCGTGAATGTGCGCGGTGGCTCGATCGAGGCCGCGCGCCAGGCCGGGCTTCGCGCCGCCCGCGGCGAGGTCGCGGTCTTCCTCGGCGAGGGTGTCATTCCCGAACCAGGCTGGCTCGATCCGCTCCTTCAGGGCTTCGATGCTGCCGAGGTCGGCGCCGTGTTCGGGATGGTGCTGCCGGCCAGGAACGAGCGGGCCGACGTGATCCAGGGGCATTTCAGCCGCTACCATTCCTACGCCAGATCGCTGCCGATGCGATTCGGCCCGGAGTTCGTGCGCGGCTGGCGATGGGGCGTGCCGCTCTGGGAAACCGGGGGCTGTTCGGTGATGGCGGTTCGTCGCGCGGCCGCGCTGTCATGCCGCCGTCTCTTCCATGATTGCTCCTGGCGGCCCTCGGTCTGGAAGGACCTGCTCGCTGCCGGCTGGATCATCCGTTACGAGCCTCTCTCGCTTGCGAGACGTTCTTCTGCCAGCATGGAAGGGTCGGATCCCCTGGGTTGCAGCCGTGGCAGGGGAGGGCTGTTGCGGCACATGCTTGCCTACCGGCGGCGCGGGACGCGATACGAGCTGCCCCATGTCGATCTGCTCCCGCCCTGGCGGCCGGCCCGCCGTGGTCTCGACAGCCTGTTGCGGCGCGCGCCCTGACCGTGCGCCTGTCCGGGGATCAGACGGCCGTCGAGGGCGACAGCGCAGGTCGGATACTGCGACCGCTGGTGCGGGGAACCGGACGCCGCATGAATCGACGCCCGGTACACATGTCGGCGTGATGATCCTGGCCGGGTTGAACCCGGGGAGCCGCGACGTCCTGGCGGTGCCGCCGCCGTGTCAGGCAGCCGCCGCGCGAAGTCCGAAGGCGGGGGCCGCCGTGGCGATGATGTTTTCAAGCTCCGAATGGCGCGTCGTGAACCCGAGCGCCTCCCGTGCGAGCGCGGCATCGGCGACCAGCACGCCGGGATCGCCCGGTCGCCGTGGACGGATGACGCAGGGAACACACCGGCCGGTGACTTTCTCCACCATGTCCAGAACCTGCCTTATCGACCAGGCCCTGCCGCTCCCGACGTTGGCGCGCAGCGACGCGCCGCCGTTCCCGAGGTGACGGAGCGCAAGGACATGCGCATGTGCAAGGTCGGTCACATGGACGTAGTCGCGCTCGCAGGTGCCATCCCCGGTATCGTAATCGTCGCCGAAAATCTCGAGCGCCGGGATCATGCCCGCTGCCGCCATCAGCGCCCGGGGGATGAGGTGGGTCTCCGGATCGTGGTTCTCGACAAGTTCTCCGTCGGGATCAGCACCCGCCGCATTGAAATAGCGCAGCGCCACATGGCGAAGGCCGAAGGCGGCATCGTGATCCGCGAGCATCTGCTCCCCGATCAGCTTGGTCCGTCCGTAGGGGTTGATCGGCGACTGGGGCGTGTCCTCCCTGATCGGCAGGGTGGCCGGGATGCCGTAGGTCGCGCAACTGCTGGAGAACACCACCGGCAGCGGACCTGCCCGGCAAATGGCAGCGAGCAGGCCGATCATTCCGCCGACGTTGTTGCGGTAGTAGAGATCCGGACTGGCCATCGACTCGCCGACATAGGCGGAAGCGGCGAAATGGATCACCGCCTCGGCGCGGTAGCGGAGCAGGGTGTCGGCAAGCCTTTCCGTGTCGGCCACGTCGCCCTCGACGAATGGCCCCCAGCGGACATTGGCGGCATGGCCCGTCGAGAGATTGTCGTAGACAACGGGCTCGTATCCCTCCTGCGCGAGCAGCTTGCAGGTATGGCTGCCGATGAAGCCGGCGCCGCCGGTGACGAGGATGCGCCGCATCTCAGGCGGCCCCCCGCCGCCGGTTCACGCCGTCCGTGCCGTCGAGAAGCGCTGCGAAGAACTCGATCGTCGGCACCAGCCCCTCGCGAAGGGACACCGTCGGACGCCAGCCGAGCAGGGCTTCCGCCCGCGAGATGTCCGGACAACGTTGTCGCGGATCGTCGCTCGGCAATGGCAGATCGACGCAGCGTGAAGGTGAACCGGTAAGTTCGAGCACGATTGCCGCGAGTTCGGCGATGGTGAACTCTTCCGGATTGCCGAGGTTGACCGGTGCGGCCGCCGCCTCCGGGCAGTCCATGAGCCGGATCAGCCCCTCGACGAGATCGTCGCGGTAGCAGAACGACCGCGTCTGCCGGCCGCCGCCATAGAGGGTGATGTCCTCGCCGCGCAGGGCCTGGACGATGAAGTTCGAGACGACGCGCCCGTCATCGGCGCGCATCCTCGGCCCGTATGTGTTGAAGATGCGCGCCACGCGGATCTCGACCCCGTAGCTGCGGGCATAATCGAAGAAGAGCGTTTCCGCCGCGCGTTTGCCCTCGTCATAGCAGGCGCGCAGGCCGATGGGATTGACGTTGCCCCGGTATTCCTCCCGTTGCGGATGCTGCTCCGGGTCGCCGTAGATCTCGGAGGTGGAAGCCTGGAGGATCGGGATCCGCAAGGCGCGTGCAAGCTCGAGGAGGTTCATCGCGCCAAGGACGCTCGTCCGGAAGGTCTGGACCGGATCGCGCTGGTAGTCGGGGGGCGAGGCCGGACAGGCGAGGTTGAAGATGCCGTCCGCATCCCGGCACGCGAGCCGCGGCAGCGGCACGACCACGTCCGCATCGAGGAATTCGAAGCGGGGATGGCGCAACAGGCCGGCGATGTTGCGCGGGTCGCCCGAGCGCATGTTGTCCACGCACAGCACCCTGTCACCGCGCGCGAGCAGACGATCGCAGAGATGCGAGCCGAGAAATCCTGCACCGCCCGTGACGATGAACCGGCGGCCCGAAGGCTGGATGGCGTGCTTCATGATTGTCGATCGTGCCCGCCCGCACTCCGTGACCGGCAGCCTGCGACGGCGGCCGGAGAATACCGGCCGAAACCGCTCGCGCCGGCATCCCGCAGTCGGCGAGCCTGCCCCCCGTACTCCTGGAACTTCCTGATGTCGTCTTGATACGACGGTGCCATTCCGTCGAACAACGACGGAAAGCGAGCTCGGTTAATCGCTTAACGAACGGAGCCGCGTCGGCCACGCTTTCCGGAGCGTGCCGGTCCCGCCTCGGGAAGCCACATGACCGTGGAAGCGCGTGAAAGGAATGGTCGGAGTGAGAGGATTCGAACCTCCGCCCCCCTGCTCCCGAAGCAGGTGCGCTACCAGGCTGCGCTACACTCCGACGACGCGGGAGTTACGCCGAACGGGGGCGGAGTGCAAGCCCCTGCGGAAGAAGCGCAACCTCCTGCATGACGATCGGCAGCGGAACATCGCCCCCCTCGTCCGCTCGCCTCACCGTGGCTTGCGCGTCCGCTCCACGACAACCCTGTCGCCTTCGGCCCCCGGTGCGCCTGAGGGAGGGACATCCTCGTTCGGAACCGGATGCATGCCCTCGTCCGGGAGAGGGGTGTTCTCCGGATGGTCAGCACCGCCGCCGGCCTTGCGGCGCAGCTCCAGGGCTTCCCGTGCAATGTCGTGCTGGCTCCGCGCCGCGGATTGCTCCCCACCCTGATCCTGCCGGTCGTCCTCGTGCCGCGCCGCCTGTCCACCTGCCTCGCGCCGGTCCCGCTCCTCCAGCGCACGTGCGAGAGCCGCGCCGAGGAAATGTTCCTTGCTGCGCGTCCCGGCATTGTCGGAGGCAGGGGTATTTCCGGACGGTGCCGCCTTGCCGCGCATCTCGCGGGCCTGACGATTGCCGGTCGTCCGGGCCCGGTCGCGCCGCTCGCGCAGCTGTCTCACGAGGTCGGCGAGGTCACGATCGTTCATCTCGCGCAGACCGGGCTGACGGGCGGCCGAGACCAGCTCGAGTTCGTCGCGCGACAGTGCCCGCTGCTCTTCCTTGCCCGGATCGGTCATGATTCCCTCTCCTCGCGGTCCGTGTGAAACGCAACGAGGGGCGATGGCGGCCGGTTCCGCCATCTGCGCGGAAGTGCGGCCCGGCCGGATGAACGCGACCAGGGGCGTCATCCGGCGGCCGTGACTCCGTGACTTCAGCCCGCCCGGTCGAGCGCCGCGACGATGGCGTCACCAACCTCGGAGGTCGATGCGGCCCTGCCCCCGGACTGGCCCAGCAGGTCGGCAGTCCGCAGTCCGTCGGCCAGCACCTGCTCCACCGCGCCCTCGAGCCGGTCAGCGGCCTCGCCCGCGTCGAACGAGTAGCGGAGCGCCATGGCGAAGCTCAGGATGCAGGCGATCGGGTTGGCCTTGCCCTGACCGGCGATGTCGGGAGCGGAGCCATGGACCGGCTCGTAGAGCGCCTTCGGCCGCCCGTTCGCCTGCGGCGCGCCGAGGGAAGCCGAGGGCAGCATGCCGAGGCTGCCCGTCAGCATCGCGGCGGCGTCCGAGAGAATGTCGCCGAAGAGATTGTCGGTGACGATCACGTCGAACTGCTTGGGCCAGCGCACGATCTGCATCGCACCGGCATCGGCGAGCATGTGGCTGAGCTCGACATCCGGGTACTCGGCGTCATGCACCTCCTGCACGACATCGCGCCAGAGGCCGCCGGCTTCCATGACGTTCGACTTCTCCATGGAGCAGACGCGGTTCTGCCGCCGCCGCGCAAGTTCGAAGGCCGAGCGGGCGACGCGCGCGATCTCGCTCTCGGTATAGCGGTGGGTGTTGATGCCAACCCGCTCGCCACCTTCCACGGAGACACCGCGGGGTTCGCCGAAATAGACGCCGCTCGTCAGTTCCCGCACGATCAGGATGTCGAGACCGGACACCACCTCCCGCTTGAGCGACGAGAAATCCGCCAGCGCATCGAAACATTTGGCTGGGCGGAGATTGGCGTAGAGATCCATCTCCTTGCGCAGCCGCAGGAGGGCGCGCTCGGGGCGCAGGGCGAAATCGATCGTGTCGTACTGCGGGCCGCCCACCGCGCCGAGGAGGACGGCATCGGCGGCCTGGGCCTTCGCCATCGTCTCGTCGGTGATCGGTACCCCGTGGGCATCATAGGCGCAGCCGCCGCAGAGCCCTTCCTCGATCTCGAAGGCGATGCCGTTGCGGTCGAACCATCCGACGACCTTGCGGACCTCGGCCATGATCTCCGGTCCGATGCCATCGCCCGGCAGAATGAGAAGGGAATGCGCCATGACCGGGTCCTCGTTGTTTCTGGATCGGCAAGCGGGCTAGCGCCCTGCCGCCACACGGTCAAGGCCGCCGTTCGTCTCCGGAAGGTCCAGGTCGACCCAGACCGGCCGGTGTGCGGATGCGGTCTCCGCGGCCTCGGCAAGCGGCTCCTCCGGCTCCGGCCAGACCACGCCGGCGGCGAGGACCCTGAGCCGCGCATCGGGGAGGACGTAGTCGACACGGAGGTTCCCCGGCCCGTCCTCGTCGCGCCAGTCGGCGGTATCGAGGGCCGGGTCACCGAGATGGTGATCGTTGACGCCGCCCTGCCGGACGGCGGCCGCCGGACCTCCCGCGCTCGCAGGCTGCGGGTCCTGCAGCCGGTCATGGGCGAGGAGCCGCTGCACCGCTACCCGCAGCCCGTCGCCATCCGCCGGATCGGCATTGAGGCTGCCGATGACCACGACCGGCGCCTCGGGCGCGGCCGCGCGCATGCCGGCATCATCGGGTGCGGCCCAGCCGTCGAGATACTGCCGCCAGAAGTCGATCTCGTCATGGTTGCGGCGGAGATTGCGTCCCTCCGGCCCGTCGAAGACCGGTGGCGTCGGATAGGCGGCGAGGAGATGCAGCCGGCTCCCGTCCGGCAGGATCACCGGCACGTCCCAATGGCCGCGCGACGAGAGCCGCATCGCCGCCCGCGCCTGCGCATCCGGCCAGGGATTGCCCTCCGCATCCTCGGGGAGACTGGCGCCGGGAAATTCCTCCCAGGGGAGCAGCCGGAATGTACGGGCGGCGTCTTCGTCGATCGGCAGGCGCGAGACCAGCGCCATCCCTGAATGTCCGGGAAACTTCCCCCAGCCCCAGCCATCCCCCCAGCCGGTGCGCCTGCCGTTGCCGTCGAGGTCGATGAGGGAGGCGAGGCCGTTGTTGCCGGGAGGCGAGAAGACATGCGGATAGTCGATGCCGTCCTTCCCCTCCCGCAGCCGCGCGACAAATGCGCTCAGGGCAAGGTTGCGCAGGTCCTGGTCGAAACCGGTGATCAGCAGGATGTCGGCATCAAGGGCCCGGATCATCGCCGCTGCGGCTTCCGTCTGGGGATTTTGCCGGTGGATGTCACGCAGGAGGAGGCCGGGCGCGTCGCGGCTCAGCGCCGCGTTGTAGACGGCGATCCGCAGGACTCCGGCCAGCGCTGCGCCCGGCGCGAGCGTCAACGCCACGAAGACGGCGAACAGGACCAGACGACGGGGGACCATGGCGAGGAGCCTCGCCGCGCTGGCTTAACGGTCCGTGAAGCCGGGCAGGCCAACGCTCGCGGCGCCTCAGTGCGCCGCGGTCCAGTTCGGCCCCTTGCCGCCCTCGACATCGAGCGGCACCGACAGTTCCACCACCGGCAGCGCCGCGCCGTCCATCACGGTGCGGACCCGGGCGATCACCTCGTCGGCGGC
>JAJUJF010000139.1 GCA_029265455.1 Paracoccaceae bacterium
GCGCTCGCCGCGATGGGACACGAGATCGAGCGAGCCGATCTCAACTCGGGCCTTCACGCGGTCCGGATCGGCCCCGAAGGCCTCACCGGCGCGGTCGACCCCCGGCGCGAGGGCCGCGCGGCGGGAGACTGAAGGCAAACTGGTGCAGGAACGGACCGGAGGGTGATCAGCCCGCCAGCGCCGCGATTGCTTCTGCTTCCTTCTCCCGCCCGCGGATCGCGGCAGGACGCGCGAAGCACCGCTCCATGTAGGAGGAGAGCACCGGCGAAGGATCGAGGATCTTGAACCTGTGCATTGCCTCGATCGTGCCGGAGATCATGAAATCGGCCATGGTGAACCGATCCGCCGCGATCCACTCCCGGCCCGACAGACGGGTTTCGAGGGCCTCCAGCATCCTCTCGTAGCTTCCCCAAGGATAGGCTGACGGATTCGGGGGAACATGAACGAACTTCTCGATCATGGCCGGTTCCATCACCGAGGGCGTGTAGAACAGCCAGAACAGGAACTCGCCGCGAACAGGATCATCGACCCTTGGAGCAAGATCGCCGGGCGCGTAGCGATCAGCAAGATAGAGGGCAATGGCCGCCGAGTCTGCGACGCGGACATCGCTGTCCGTGATCGCCGGTACCTTGCGAAGCGGGCTTGCCGCGAGGAAGTCAGGCGGATCATTGCGGTTCGCCGACCGGATATCGATGCGGGCGAGCGTGTAGGGCTGGCCGACTTCCTCGAGCGCCCAGAACATGCGGGCCGCGCGGGTTTGTGGTGACCAGTAGAGCGTGATCAAGATTTGCATCCTCCCCGATGGCTCTGCCGCTCCGGAATGCATTCTGATGGCATCACGGTCGAGCGGCGGCTCGCGCGAACATAGTAAGTCGCCGGCTCCCTGTCAGGCGGATTGATGGTTACGGCGGAAGTTGGCCCTCTGGTTCTGCCCGGATTTTGATATTGTCGCACGAGCCGTCAGGAGCAGGATCCGCACAATGGACCGCCTCGCCGAAATGGAAGCATTCGTTCACGTCGTCGAACAGGGCGGATTCACCGACGCGGCGCGCAAGCTCGGCGTATCGAAATCGGCGATTTCGAAACATGTTGCAGCGCTCGAATCCCGGCTGGCCGTCCGGCTCCTCAACCGGACAACGCGCCGGGTATCCCCCACCGAGATCGGCCTTGCCTACTACGACCGCGCGAAGACGGTCCTCAAGGACGCGGCCGAGGCGGACGACATGGTCACGGCCATGCAGGCCGAACCACGGGGAGCGCTCAGGGTCTCGGTGCCGGTTTCCTTCGGCATCACCCATCTGGCTGGTGCCGTGCTCGCCTTCCTCGAGGCCTATCCTGAAGTGGAGGTCCATCTTGTCCTCGACGACCGTTTCGTCGAGATCGTCGCCGAAGGGTTTGATCTCGCGATCCGGATCGGCACGCTCGCCGACAGCTCGCTGCTGGCGCGCAAGCTTGCCGAAACACGGATGATGCTGGTGGCGTCACCGCGGTATGTCGCCGCGCGGGGCACCCCGCGCACGGTCGACGATCTCACGGAACACCAACTCCTGCATTACTCCAATCTCTCCACCGGCAACGTCTGGCGGCTGCGGACCATCAAGGGGCAGGAGCGGCAGATCCGGGTTGGCGGCCGGCTCACCGCCAACAACGGCGAGACGTTGCGTCGTGCGGCGGAAGCCGGACTCGGCATCGCGATGCAGCCCAGCTTCATCCTCGGCAACGCCGTGAGTGAGGGAAGGCTCGTCGAGATCCTGCCCGATCACCCGCTCGAGACGGTCGGCATCCACGCGGTCTATCCACCGGGACGGTTCACGCAGCCGAAGCTCAGGGTCTTCATCGACTTCCTCGCCGAGCATTTCCGCGGCATGGGTCCGGACAACTGGCACTCCTGAAGCAGCATTCCGGAACCTGTTGGCCTGCCGGCGGTTGTGCGGCAACGAACCGCGTGCGGTCGTCCGTCCGCCCCGCCGCAGAAGGTCAAGAGTATGTTCCGCCCACTCTTCCGCAAGCAGTTCTGGATCGACCTCAATTCCGAGATCAGCGAGGACAATGTCTTCAATGGCGCCGCGGCACTCGGCTTCTACCTGACGCTCGCGATCTTTCCCGCTTTCATCGTGGTGATGGCAGTCATCCCCTACCTGCCGATCGAGAACGTCGACCAGGCGATCATGGAGATGCTGGGCCAGGTCCTGCCGCCCGAGGCAGCGGGGCTGGTCGAGGGAGTCGTCCAGCAGGTCGTTTCCGAACAGCGGGGAGGTCTGCTCTCCTTCGGCATCCTCGCCACGATCTGGTCGGCGTCGAGCGGCATGTACGCGATCATGCAGCAACTCAACATCACCTACGACGTCAAGGAGGAGCGGAACTTCGTGATGGTGCGGCTGACCGCGATCCTGCTCAGCACCGCCTTTGTCGCACTGGTGATCGGCGCCTTCTCCCTCGTCGTGCTTGGAGGGGTGATGGAGGACTGGCTTGTCCAGTTCCTCGGCCAGAGCGGGGTGATCGTGCTTGCCTTCCGGGTCTTCCGCTGGCTGGTGATCTTCCTCGCGCTGCTGCTCGGTTTCGCATTGATCTACAAGTTCGGCCCGAACGTGGAGCAGCGGTTCGCCTTCATCACGCCGGGCGCGGTCCTCGGGACGCTGCTCCTCGCGGCGGGTTCGCTCGCCTTCACGATCTACATCCAGAACTTCGGTGACTACAGCGCGACCTATGGTTCGATCGGGGCGGTCATCATCCTGATGCTCTGGCTCTATCTCGCAGGGCTCGTGATCCTCGTCGGTTCCGAGATCAACGCGCTCGTCGAGCATTACAGCGCCGGGGGAAAGCGAAAGGGCGAGAAGCACGAGGGTGGCGGTAAAGGTGATGCCCTCCACCGGACGGAACCGGATCACCCGCCCGTACATGCACGCCCGGTGCTGCGGTCGAGTCTGATTCCACTGATTGCCCTCCTTGTGCTCAAGGCGTTCGACCGCAGGAGCGAGCGCGAAGAACATCGCGGGCAATGAGGCCGCTACCAGGCTCTTCGCCGTCGTAGTCTCCGGGAGGAGGATCGCATTGCAGTTCGCCCCCGCGGCCCTGCGGGACCTTCCCGGTTCGGTGACCCGCAGGGTTACAGTCCGCGGTTCCTGCCAGGCAGGTGAGTTTCAGCTGTTGTGGGGGGCACCCCTTGACCGTGCAATCCGTTCCGGAAAGGGTGGCGGAGATGAGCGAGACTATCTGGACAGAACTGGAGGCAGCAGGACACGCGGCGCGGGAGCGTCGCATCGCGGACCTCTTCGAGGACGGCGACAGGTTCGCGCGGTTCTCGGTCAGCATGGGCGACATGCTGCTCGACTTCTCCAAGACGAGCATCGACGGAGCGGCACTCGATCTGCTCCTCCGGCTTGCCGAGGCGCGCGGAGTGGCGGCGCGGCGGGAGGAGATGTTCGCAGGCGGGACGATCAACGTCACCGAAGGAAGGGCGGTGCTGCATACGGCGCTGCGTGACCGTTCGGATCGCCGGGTGATGGTGGACGGGCAGGACGTGATGCCTGGCGTGCGCGAGGTCCTCGCGCGGATGGGGGAATTCGCGGAGGGCGTGCGCAGCGGCGGGATCAAGGCAGCCGATGGCGGGCGCTTCACCGATGTCGTCAACATCGGCATCGGCGGCAGCGATCTCGGGCCGGCGATGGCGACGCTTGCGCTTGCCCCCTACCATGACGGGCCGCGGCTCCATTACGTCTCGAACGTCGATGGCGCGCATCTCCATGACACGCTGAAGAAGCTGGACCCGGTGCGGACGCTGGTGATCGTCGCGTCCAAGACCTTCACCACGGTCGAGACGATGACCAATGCCAAGTCGGCGCGGGTCTGGCTCGAGCGGGCGCTGGGGGAGAGGGCAGGCGTCCATCTCGCGGCGGTCTCGACGGCGCTCGACAGGACGACGGCCTTCGGGATCGACGAATCCCGTGTCTTCGGCTTCTGGGACTGGGTCGGAGGACGGTATTCGGTCTGGAGCGCGGTGGGCCTGCCGCTGATGATCGCGATCGGGCCGGAGCGGTTCGACGAGTTCCTCGCGGGCGGCCACGACATGGACCGGCATTTCCGCGAGGCGCCGCCCGAGGCGAACTTGCCGCTGCTGCTCGGCCTCGTCGGCATCTGGCACCGGAATGCGCTCGGGTATCCGACGCGGGCGGTGCTGCCCTATGACCAGCGGCTGGCGCGGCTGCCGGCCTATCTCCAGCAGCTCGACATGGAGAGTAACGGCAAGCGGGTGACGCTCGAGGGCGGGGAGGTCGGGCGCGCCACCGGGCCGGTGGTCTGGGGCGAGCCGGGAACGAACGGGCAGCATGCGTTCTTCCAGCTCATCCACCAGGGCACCGACGTGATCCCCTGCGAGTTCCTCGTCGCTGCCGAGGGGCATGAGCCGGAGCTTCGGCACCATCACGATCTCCTCGTCGCCAACTGCCTCGCGCAGTCGGAGGCGCTGATGCTCGGGCGGGATCTCGCGGCTGCGGAGGCGGCGACGCCTGATGCGAGCCTTGCGCCGCATCGGGTCTTCCCCGGCAACCGGCCCTCGACGACACTTCTCTACCGGCGGCTCGATCCCGCCACGCTCGGGCGGATCATCGCCCTCTACGAGCACCGGGTCTTCGTGGAAGGGGTGATCTGGGGGATCAACTCCTTCGACCAGTGGGGGGTGGAACTGGGCAAGGAGATGGCGACGGCGCTCCTGCCGCTCGTCGAGGGGAAGGAACCGGCCAAGGGCAAGGACGGCTCCACTGCCGGGCTTCTCGCGCGGCTGCACGCGCTCCGCTCATGAACCTTATGCTGGCGGCGGAGGCCGCGGTCGCCGACGATGCCGGGCTCCGGGTCGTCCATGAGGATGCGGCGATCATCGTGATCGACAAGCCCTCGGGCCTTCATTCCGTCCCGGCGAAACCGCCTGGTCCGCAGGACTGCGCCGAGGCGCGGGTGAAGGCGATCTGGCCCGATGCGTTGCTCGTGCATCGGCTCGACCGCGACACGTCGGGGCTGATGGTGTTTGCCCGGACGCGGCTCGCCCAGCGCCATCTCGGCTGGCAGTTCGAACGGCGGCAGGTGGGGAAGCTCTATGTCGCGCGGGTGGCGGGGCGGGTTGCGGAGGAGGCGGGGCGGATCGATCTGCCGCTGATCTGCGACTGGCCGAACCGGCCGCGGCAGATGGTCTGCCATCTCCGCGGCAAGGAGGCTGTGACCGACTGGCGGGTGATGGCGCGGGAGGCGGGGGCGACTTGGCTCGCACTTGCGCCGCTGACGGGGCGAAGCCACCAGCTCCGGGTCCATTGCGCGGAACTCGGGCATCCGATCCTCGGCGATCCGCTCTATGGCGATCCGGCGGCGGCGCCGCGGATGCAGCTCCACGCAGCGGAGCTTGCCTTCCGCCATCCGGAGGGCGGCGCGCATGTCCGCTTCCGCTCCGAGCCGCCGTTCCAGGACCGTGGGCCCGAGGGCGCCCACGCGTGAAAACCCCATCAATGCATTGATATCAAAGGAATAATAGAAGTTACCGGTGCATTAATGCCGCATGGGGACATCGGTCCGCGCCGCCTTGCAGGCGAAGGGGCGCGGCCCGGGGATCAGAAGGTCTTCGTCAGGCTCAGCCAGTAGCGCCGTCCTTCGCCCACCGCGTTGAAATCGGTCGGCTCGAGCTGCTTGTCGAAGACATTGTAGACTGCGGCGTTGAGCCGGACATCCTCCGCGATCTCGTAGGACAGCCCGACATCCACGAGGGTATAGGCGTCGTATTTCCGCCCCTCGACGCCGTTGATCGTCACCGGCCGCCCGTTGGAGCCGAGCCGCGGCCCGCCGACGATCTCCGACCCGTGGTAGGTCGCCCGTGCCCAGGTATCGAGCCCCTCGACCGGCGTGAGCCAGTCGGCCCGGAGCGAGGCGCGGTGCTCGGGCGTGCGCGCGAGGGGGAAGCCCGCGAATTCGCCGGTCTCCTGCTCGCTGTCGGTCCAGGTATAGCTTGCCCGGAAGGACAGGGTTCCGGTCGCCTGCCAGTCTGCGGTGAGTTCGAGGCCCTGGATCGTGGCCTCGTCGACGTTGAAGTTCCGCCACAGCCGGTAGTTCGGGTCCTCGTCCCAGCGCAGCGGCTCGCCGTTCTCGTCGACCTGCAGCGCGTTGGTGATCTTGTCCTTGAACTCGGTGCGGAAGACCGTCGCCCCGGCGCTGAAACCGCCCTGGCCTTCCCAGATGACGCCCAGTTCGTAGCTGACGCTCTTCTCGGCCTCGAGATCGGGATCGGCGATGATCACGCCGCAGGTGCCGTCGGGCCCGTAGGTACATCCCGCGCCGCCCGTCGTGTAGGCATAGCCGGGCGCGATCTGGCGCACGTCGGGTGCACGGAACCCGGTCGAGACGCCGCCCTTGACGGTGAGGCTGTCGGTCGCCTGCCAGACGCCGTAGACGCGGGGGCTGACCTCGGAGCCGTATTCCTCGTGCCGGTCGAGTCGCACGCCCGTCGTCACCGCGAAACGATCCGTGAGCGACCATTCGCTTTCACCGAAGACGGCCCACTGGTTGACGCTGAAGGTCTCGTCGACGCCGGTGCGCCGGCCTGGGTTCTGGTCGTGGAGCCGGGCCTCGATGAACTGGCCGCCGAGGACCGCAGTATGGCTGCTGCCGGCAAGGGTGAAGGGCACGGTCGCGGCGGCATCGACGACGGTGTTGCGGATCCGGGGCGAACGCGGATTCTCCACGTAGCTTCCGGTCTCGTCGCGCTCGTTGCGGATGCGCTCGCCC
>JAJUJF010000027.1 GCA_029265455.1 Paracoccaceae bacterium
CGGCGCCGTCCAGTCGCCGGGCGCGGCGCCCTGGGGTGCGGGCCGCTCCTCGACCGGGAGGACAGGCTCGCCGGTGCGGCGGTCGAGGACGAAGACCTCTCCATGTTTGGTCGGCTGGACGAGGGCGGGGACGGTCTCGCCGTCGATGGCGAGGTCGATGAGACTGGGCTGGGCCGGCACGTCCATGTCCCAGATGTCATGGTGCACCGTCTGGTAGACCCAGGCGACCTCGCCGGTATCGGCCTCGAGCGCGAGGACGGAAGTCGCGAAACGCTCTTCGGCTTCGGTGCGGTTGCCGCCCCACTGGTCGGGCGAGCCGACGCCCATCGGGATGTAGACGAGGCCGAGTTCCGGGTCCCAGGACGAGACCGACCAGGAATTCGGCGTGTTCTCGGAATAGGTCTCGCCGTCGGCGATCGGCTCCGTCGCCTCGGGGCGTTTCGGGTCGAAATTCCAGACGAGCTCGCCGGTGTAGGCGTCGAAGGCGCGGATGACGCCGGAGGGCGAGGTGGTCGATACGTTGTCGTTCACCGTGCCGCCGACGATGATGAGCCGGTCGGTCGCGACCGGGGGCGATGTCGAGTAATGCGAACCCGGCGTCACGTTCGGCATGTTGGCCCAGAGGTTCACCGTCCCGTCCTCGCCGCCGAATCCGGGGCAGATGCGGCCGGTCTCGGCGCTGATCGCGATCAGCCGTCCATCCGAGGTCGGCACGAAGAGGCGGCGCACGCAGTCGGCGGGGGCAGGGGTGTCGGCAACGGGACCACGCTCGACCTGCGGGTTGGGAGAATCGGGGGAGGCAAGACCGGTCACGACATTCTGCGGCACGCCGGCGGCTTCGGTGGTCACCTCGGCCGCACTCCGCGAGACGAGTTCGGCACGTTCGGCGTCGGTCACCTCGGCTGTGGGCTGGCCCTCGAGCTCCGCCGCGTCGCCGTCGAAATAGGTGACGCCGCGGCAGGTCATGTGCTGGGTGGTTTCCGTCGGCGGCTGTCTGAGTTGCGGGTCGAAACGCCAGATCTCCTCGCCCGTCACCGGATCGAGGGCGATGACCGTCGCGAAGGGCGTGCAGACATACATCATGTCGCCGACGACGATGGGCGTGACCTCGTAGGTGGTCTCGCCGGGATCGTCCTCGCCCCGGATCTCGCCGGTGTTGTACTGCCAGGCGACCTCGAGACCGGCGACATTCTCCGGGGTGATCTGGTCGAGGGGTGAATAGCGCCTGCCGAGGGGCGTCCGGCCATAGGCGGGCCATTCGCCCGGGGCGACGCCCGCCACGTCGCTCGTGCGATCGGCATTCATGCGCGCCTGATCGAAACTGCCCGGCCGGTCGTGGGGATCGTTCAGCATGGCGATGATGCCCACGACCGTCGCGATGAGAACGGCGGCGACCAGCACGCTCGCCGGGCCACCGACGCTCCTGCCATGGGGACGTTCGCGGCGGTACCATTGGAAGGCGAGCGGCAGGAGCAGGATGCCGATGACGACGAGGAGCGCCCCCCGCGGCACCAGCGCCCACCAGTCGAGCCCGACCTCCCACAGACCCCAGACCAGCGCGCCGAGGAGCACGATGCCGTAGATCGACAGCCCGCCCGGATGTTCGTTCAGGACGAGTCCGCCGGAGATGAGGAGACCGATGCCGAGGAGGAGGTAGGCCCAGCTCCCGTCGAGGGCGATCAGCCAGATGCCGCCGGCCGCGAGAACGGCGCCCATGAGAATGATGAGACCGGCGAGAAGGGAACGGTACATCGATCCTCCGGAGAGATGCGGGACTGTCGGCCAACGTCATCACCGCCGCTTTCGTTCCGGGCGAGGGGCGGTCCCGGTCCCGCCGCTCCGGTGCCGGCGGGGATCACGTGAGCGCGATGTCGCAAACATGACGCGGGTATGTCGCATCCGTACAGGCACGAATCGCGGCAAGACGCGACAAGGGGCTCAAGAGGGAAAAGCGATGGGAGCCCCGCCGATGACCCGTTTCTCCGCAATGTCCATTCTCAGGAACGCGCTGACCGGCAACAAGGGCTGGGACGCGCAGTGGCCGGAGGCCGAGCCCAGGGCCGAATACGACGTGGTGATCGTCGGCGCCGGCGGTCACGGCCTCGGCGCGGCCTATTACCTCGCCAAGGAGCATGGCATCACCAATGTCGCGGTGATCGACAAGGGCTGGCTGGGCGGCGGCAACACCGGGCGCAACACGACGATCATCCGCTCGAACTATCTCTATGACGAGAGCGCGAAGCTCTACGATCATGCGCTCGACCTCTGGGAGGGGCTGAGCCAGGAGCTGAACTACAACGTCATGTTCAGCCGTCGCGGCGTGCTGATGCTCGCCCATAACGTCCATGACGTGCAGAGCTTCCAGCGCCATGTCCATTCCAACCGGCTGAACGGCGTCGACAACGTCTGGCTGACGCCGCAGGAGGCGAAGGAATTCTGCCCGCCGCTCAACATCTCGCCCGATGCGCGCTACCCGGTGCTCGGCGCGGCGCTGCAGCGGCGGGCGGGGACGGCACGCCATGACGCGGTTGCCTGGGGCTATGCGCGTGCCGCCGCTGCCCGGGGCGTCGACATCATCCAGAACTGCCCGGTCATCGCAATCCGCCGCGGCGCGAACGGCGCGGTCGAGGGCGTGGACACCGCCAAGGGCTTCATCCGCGCGAAGAAGGTCGCGGTCTCGGCCGCGGGCCACACCTCGGTGGTGATGGAGAGCGCGGGCGTGCGGATGCCGCTCGAGAGCTTCCCGCTCCAGGCGCTCGTCTCCGAGCCGGTGAAGCCCTGCTTCCCCTGCGTGGTGATGTCGAACGCGGTCCACGCCTATATCAGCCAGTCCGACAAGGGCGAGCTGGTGATCGGCTCGGGCACCGACCAGTATGTGAGCTATTCCCAGCGCGGCGGCCTGCCGCTGATCGAGCATACCATCGCCGCGATCTGCGAGATCTTCCCGCAGTTCACCCGGATGCGGATGCTGAGGAAATGGGGCGGCATCGTCGACGTGACGCCCGACCGCTCGGCGATCATCGGCAAGACGCCGGTCCAGAATCTCTACGTCAACTGCGGCTGGGGAACCGGCGGGTTCAAGGCGACGCCGGGTGCGGCGCACACGCTGGCCTGGACGATCGCCAAGGACGAGCCGCATCCGATCAACGCCCCCTTCACGCTCGAGCGGTTCACGACCGGCCGGCTGATCGACGAGGCCGCCGCCGCCGCCGTCGCGCATTGATGCGATCCGCGCGAACCAAGCACCGAGGAGCCCCGCCCATGCTCTTGATCCATTGCCCCTACTGCGAGCAGGACCTGCCCGAACTCGAATTCGCCTATGGCGGCGAGGCGCATATCGCGCGGCCCGCCGATCCTTCCGCCCTCACCGACGAGGAATGGCGCGACTACCTCTTCATCCGCAGCAACCCGCGCGGCGTCCATTTCGAGCGCTGGCGCCATGTCCATGGCTGCGCACGGTTCTTCAACGCGGTGCGCGAGACCGTCGGTGACAAGTTCCTGATGACCTACAAGACCGGCGAGCCGCGGCCCTCCGAGGAAGAGGTCGAGGCCCGGCTGAAGGAGTTGAGCGCATGAGCACGTTCCGCGTTGCCGGCCGCGGCCGGATCGACCGCAGCCGCCCCATCCGCTTCACCTTCGATGGCAGGACCGTCCAGGGCTACGAGGGCGACACGGTCGCCTCGGCACTTCTCGCCAACGGCACGCATCTGATGGGGCGGTCGTTCAAGTATCACCGCCCGCGCGGCGCGGTGACGGCGGGATCGGACGAGCCGAATGCCCTCGTCGGCACCCGCCGCGGCCCCGGCAGGTTCGAGCCGAACACCCGCGCCACCATGCAGGAGATCTACGAGGGGCTCAGGACGGAGAGCCAGAACCGCTGGCCCTCGCTCGGCTTCGACGTGGGCGGGGTGAACGACCGGTTCTACATGCTGTTCTCGGCCGGGTTCTACTACAAGACCTTCATGTGGCCGCGGAGCTTCTGGGACAAGGTCTACGAGCCGGTGATCCGGGCTGCCGCCGGTCTCGGCAAGCCCCCGACGGAACCCGATCCGGACCGCTACGCCTCGCGCTTCCTCCATTGCGACGTGCTGGTGATCGGCGCGGGACCGGCGGGGCTTGCCGCGGCGCTGACGGCGGGGCGGAGCGGAGCGAAGGTCGTTCTCGTCGACGAGCAGTCGGAGATGGGCGGGAGCCTCCTGTCGGAGCCTTCGGTCGAAATCGAGGGGCAGCCGGCCTGGGACTGGATCGCGGCGACGATGGCCGAGCTTGCCTCCATGGACAACGTGCGGCTGATGAACCGGACGACGGCGATCGGCTATTACCACCAGAACATGGTGGGCCTCTGCCAGAAGCTCACCGACCACCTGCCGGTGCCTCCCGAGGGCGCCCCGCGCGAGCGGATGTGGAAGGTGCGGGCGGGCGAGGTCGTCCTTGCCCAGGGCGCGCTCGAGCGGCCGCTGGTCTTCGACGGCAACGACCGGCCGGGCGTGATGCTCGCCGGCGCGGCGCAGACCTATCTCAACCGCTTCGGCGTGCTGGTGGGCAGGCGGGCGGTGGTCGTGACCTCGCATGACAGTGCCTGGTACGCGGCCTTCGATCTCGCCGATGCCGGCTGCAAGGTCGCCGCGATCGTCGATACCCGCGCCGAGGTGATGTCGGCGCTGCGCGAGCAGGCACGGGTGCGCGGGATCGAGGTGCTTCCCTCCCATACCGTCACGGGCACCGCCGGGCGGCTGCGGGTGAAGTCGGTGCGGGTGAACCCGGTCGTGAACGGCAAGGTCGGCGCGGCGCGCAGCCTCGACTGCGAGGCGCTGCTGATGAGCGGCGGCTGGACGCCGTCGCTGCATCTCTTCTCCCATACCAAGGGAAGCCTGCACTGGGACGAGGAGGCGGAAGCCTTCCTGCCGGGCCGCAAGACCGAGGCCTGCCGGATCGCCGGCGCCGGCCGCGGACTCTGGGGGATCGGAAAGGCGCTCGAGGACGGGGCGAAGGCGGGCGCGGCGGCGGCGCGGGCGCTCGGCCACGAGGCCGAGGCGAAGAGCCTCGCCGTCGCGAATGACCGCGAGGGCAGGGGGGTCACGCACAAGGAACTGCCGACCGACCGCGATCCGGGCCGGGCGCGGGCCTTCATCGACTTCCAGAACGACGTCACCGCCAAGGACATCCGTCTTGCCGTGCGCGAGGGCATGCGGTCGATCGAGCATGTGAAACGCTACACGACCAACGGCATGGCGACCGACCAGGGCAAGATGTCGAACATGAACGGCCTCGCCATCGCCGCCGATGCGGTGGGCAAGGCGCCGCCGCAGGTGGGACTGACCACCTTCCGCCCGCCCTACACGCCGACCACCTTCGGCGCCTTCGCGGGCTATCATCGCGGCAGCCATTTCGAGGTGACGCGCAAGACGCCGATCGACTCCTGGGCCGAGGAGCATGGCGCGGTCTACGAGCCGGTGAGCCTGTGGCGCCGGGCGCGGTATTTCCCGCGCGGCAACGAGGACATGCGCGCAGCCGTCGCCCGCGAATGCCGGATGACCCGGGCCTCGGTCGGCATCTTCGACGCCTCTACGCTTGGCAAGATCGAGGTCGCGGGGCCGGACGCGGTCGAGTTCATGAACCGCATGTACACGAACCCGTGGACCAAGCTCGCCGCCGGCCGCTGCCGATATGGCCTGCTCCTCGGCGAGGACGGCTACATCCGCGACGACGGCGTGATCGGGCGGCTTTCGAACGACAGGTTCCATGTCACTACCACGACGGGCGGTGCCGCGCGGGTGCTCGGCATGATGGAGGACTATCTCCAGACGGAATGGCCGGATCTGCGGGTCTGGGTCACCTCGACCACCGAGCAATGGGCGACGATCGCCCTCAACGGCCCGAATGCGCGCAATCTCCTCGCGCCCTTCGTCGAGGGGCAGGACATGTCGGACGAGGCCTTCCCGCACATGTCGGTGGCGGAATGCACCGTGGCCGGCTTCCCGGCGCGGCTCTTCCGGATGAGCTTCACCGGCGAGCTCGGCTTCGAGATCAACGTGCCGGCCCGTCATGGCCGCGCGCTGTGGGAGAAGCTCTGGGAGGCGGGGCAGGAATACGACATCTGCCCCTATGGCACCGAGACCATGCACGTGCTCCGCGCCGAGAAGGGCTACATCATCGTCGGCCAGGACACCGACGGCACGGTGACGCCCGATGATGCCGGCTTCGGCTGGGCGGTGGGCCGGAAGAAGCCCGATTTCGTCGGCAAACGCTCGCTCACCCGTCCCGACATCGTGGCGCCGGGACGCAAGCAGCTCGTGGGCCTGCTCACCGACGAGCCGGATGTCGTGCTCGAGGAGGGGGCGCAGATCGTTGCCGATCCCGACCAGCCGAAGCCGATGACGATGCTCGGCCATGTCACCTCCTCCTACTGGAGCGAGACGCTCGGCCGGTCGATCGCGCTCGCGCTCGTCGCCGGCGGGCACGGGCGGGAGGGGGAGACGCTCCACGTGCCGATGCCGGACCGCACGATCACGGCGAAGGTCACGGGAACGGTCTTCTTCGATCCCGAAAACACGCGGATCAAGCTCTGATGGAGGGTCTGATGGAGGGAAGGATGGACGCCTACGCACGGTTTCGACCCGAAAGCTCGACGGTGCCCGCCTCCGGCCCGGTCGCCATCCGCATCCTGCCCGAGGTGGCACGGTTCAGCCTGCGGATCGCGCCCGCGGATCTCGGCGTCGCCTCGGAGGCCTTCGGCGTCGCGCTTCCCGGGAGGATCGGCGAGATCGCGGCCTTCGGCAGCCGCCGTGCCCTCTGCCTCGGGCCGGACGAATGGCTGCTCCACGCCGAGGAAGAGGAGGCGCATGTGATCGAAGCCGCCTTCGCCGAGCGCTATGCCGCGACTCCGCACAGCCTCGTGGCCATCGGCGATCGCGAGATCGGCATCTCGCTGGAGGGTGAGGAGGCTGCGACCCTGCTCTCGACCGGCTGCCCGATCGACCTCGAGCGCCTCGCTCCCGGCACCGGCAAGCGCACGATCTTCGACAGTGTCAGCGTCGTCCTGATCCGCGAGGAGAAGGATCGCTTCACCCTCGAGGCATGGCGGAGCTTCATGCCGCATGTCCTCGGCCTCCTCGAGACGGCTAACCGCGAACTTGCCGCCGGTCTCTGACCGGCGGACGGCCGCTCGCCGGACCGGCCGGAAATCTCCGGGCGCGGGAAGGGCACGTTCATGGCCGCCCCCGGTCGTGATGTAGCGGCCGACCGGTGCGCTCTGCCGGCTGGTGCAGGCAAGGACGCCGGCGGGTTCATGCGTCCGGCCTCGACCGGGAAGGGTGCGGGCGCAACCAGGCAGCAGGACCGCCTGCACGCCCCGAGCGGTGTCCGCCATGAGCGGGCCAACCGGGCGTCTCGTGAAGCGGGTGCTACGACGCCACCGGCCTCAGGTGTCGAGATTGGCGACGTTCAGCGCGTTCGCTTGGATGAAGGCGCGCCGGGGCTCGACCTCGTCGCCCATCAGCTTGGTGAAGATGTCGCCCGCCTCGTCGTGTTCGTCGATCCGCACCTGCAGGAGAGTGCGCGATTCGGGATCGAGCGTCGTCTCCCAGAGCTGCTCGGGATTCATCTCGCCAAGACCCTTGTAACGCTGGAGGGTGAGGCCCTTCTCTCCCTCCGCCAGAACGGCGGCAAGGAGCTCGGTCGGGGCGTGGATCGGCTGCTCGCGGTCCTTGCGGATCAGCGTCGCGACCGAGCCGTAGGTCTCCTGAAGCGACTGCGTCATTGCCGCGAGCCGCCGCGCCTCGGCCGAGCGCAGGGCGAAGCCGTCGATCTCGCGCCGCTCCTCGACGCCGCGGAGCACCCGCCAGAGGCAGAGGCCCCGGTCCTCGGTCGGCCGTCCCTGCCAGCCCTTCTCGTATTCGGCGGCGATCAGGTCGAGCCGTTCCGCCACCCGGTCGGCCGTCGCCTGCGGCTCGGCATCGAGGACGCCGGGCATCAGCGCGCCGGCGATCACCGCCTGTTCGATCACATGGCGCGAATATTGCGGCGGGAAGCCCGAGAGCGCCGCCTGCACGATCCGCGCTTCCTCGACGACCCGCGCGAGATCGGCGCCGGTCAGCACCGATCCGTCGCCAAGGCGCAACGCCGCCCCCTCGATCCCCTGTTCGATCAGGTAGCTCTCGAGCGCCGCATCGTCCTTGAGGTAGACCTCCGAGCGACCGCGCGTCACCTTGTAGAGCGGCGGCTGGGCAATGTAGAGATGCCCGGCCTCGATCAGCTCCGGCATCTGGCGGAAGAAGAACGTGAGCAGCAGCGTCCGGATATGGGCGCCGTCCACGTCCGCATCCGTCATGATGATGATCTTGTGGTAGCGCAGCTTCGAGAGGTCGAACTCGTCCGGCCCGATGCCGGTGCCGAGCGCGGTAATGAGCGTCCCGATCTCCTGGCTGGTCAGCATCCGGTCGAAACGAGCGCGCTCGACGTTGAGGATCTTGCCCCGGAGCGGCAGCACGGCCTGGGTCGCGCGGTTGCGGCCCTGTTTCGCGGAGCCGCCGGCGCTGTCACCCTCGACGAGGAAGAGCTCTGCCTTCGCCGGGTCCTTCTCCTGGCAGTCGGCGAGCTTGCCGGGGAGATTGGCGACGTCCATCGCCGTCTTGCGGCGCGTGAGCTCGCGCGCCTTGCGGGCCGCCTCCCGCGCCTGCGCCGCCTCGATGATCTTGCCGACGATGACCTTCGTCTCGGCCGGATGTTCCTCGAACCATTCGGCGAGTTTCTCGGCAAGGAGGCTCTCGACGGCGGGGCGCACTTCCGAGGAGACGAGCTTGTCCTTGGTCTGGGACGAGAATTTCGGGTCCGGTACCTTCACGGAGAGGACGCAGGTCAGCCCCTCGCGCGCATCGTCGCCCGAAAGCGTGATCTTCTCCTTCCGGGCAAGGCCGCTTGACGCGACGTAGTTGTTGATCGTCCGCGTGAGTGCGGCGCGGAAGCCCGCGAGATGCGTGCCGCCGTCGCGCTGCGGGATGTTGTTGGTGAAGGGGAGCGTCGTCTCGTGATAGCTGTCGTTCCACCAGAGCGCGGCCTCGATGCCGATGCCGTCGCGCTCGCCGACGATGTGGATCGGGTCCTTGATCAGCGGGGTCTTGGAGCGGTCGAGGTAGCGGACGAATTCGCGGACGCCCCCCTCGTAGGCGAGCACGCGCTCCTGCACCTCCGCGCCCCGCTGATCCCGGAGCAGGATCTTCACGCCGGAATTGAGGAAGGCGAGTTCACGGAGCCGATGCTCGAGCGTGGCGAAGCTGTAGTCGCGGTTCGAGAAGATATCGGTCGAGGCAAGGAAGCGCACCTGCGTGCCGCGCCGGCCGTTCGCCGGGCCCACGACCTTCAGCGGCGCCACCGCCTCGCCGTGTTCGAAACGGATGAAATGCTCGTGTCCGTCGCGCCAGATGCGCAGCTCGAGCCAGTCCGACAGCGCGTTGACGACCGAGACGCCGACGCCGTGAAGACCGCCCGATACCTTGTAGGAATTCTGGTCGAACTTGCCGCCGGCATGGAGCTGGGTCATGATGACCTCGGCCGCGGAGACGCCCTCGCCCTCGTGGATGCCGACCGGGATGCCGCGCCCGTTGTCGGTGACGCTCACCGACTCGTCGGCATGAAGGATCACCGAGACCTCGGTCGCATGGCCGGCGAGAACCTCGTCGATGCCGTTGTCGACGACCTCGTAGACCATGTGATGCAGGCCGGAGCCGTCGTCGGTGTCCCCGATATACATGCCCGGCCGCTTGCGCACGGCTTCCAGGCCCTTGAGGACCCTGATGGAATCAGCACCATATTCTTCGGGGAGACGGACTGGCTCGGCCATGTGACGGGGACCTTCGACGTTGGTGGCGCATCCTAGCCGGCGGCCGCGGGAATGTCACGGGCCGGACGGGAAATATCACGTTTCGTCGTGGGCTTAATCCGCGCTCATGCCGTGCCGGGGCAGCTGGTTCGGGGCGGGAGAGCCGCGCCCCGAACCGGGCTCATGCGCCGCCGATCGGGGTCACCACCTTGCCGGTGCCGCCACATTCGGGGCAGTCCTTGCCATCGACCTTGCCGGTTCCCCCGCATCTGGAGCAGATGTTCTCGCCCGAGCCGGGGGTTCCCGGAGGTACGGCGTCAGGATTTGCCTTTTCCGTCATCTCGCTTGCTCCCGTGCCGGAAGGGCAGATGCCCTTCGCTCGCCCAACGGATGCCCGGCCCGGATGGTTCCTGGCCCGGATCTCCGAGCCGCGCTCCCCTTCCCGTATCTCCAGCCATTGCGCACGCTCGCCCAGCGATGCGAAGAGCGCGGTTTCCGTTCCCGTCATCCAGGCCTGGGCGCCGAGGGTGAGTACGGCCTCGAAAAGCGCTCCCCGCCGCTCCTCGTCGAGATGGGCGGCAACCTCGTCGAGAAGGAGGATCGGCGCTGCGCCGGAACTGGCCGCCACCGCGCGGGCGTTCGCGAGCACGATCGAGAGGATGAGCGCCTTCTGCTCGCCGGTCGAGGCAAGCCGCGCCGGCATGTCCTTGGCCCCGTAACGCACCCCGAGGTCGTCACGGTGCGGCCCGGCGAGTGTCCGTCCCGCGGCGATGTCGCGGGGCCGCGCTTCGGCAAGGGCCGAGGCGAGATCCGCGGCCGTATCGGGGGCGTCGGTCTCGAGCGCGAGATCGGCGACGGGGAAGGGGCCCTCGACCTGCGCCGCCGCGAGCTGCGCCACCGCCCGGCGCCGGTTGGCGATGAGGATCGCGCCGGTCTCGCCCATCCGCGCCTCGAGTGCCGCAAACCACGCCCGGTCGGTGATCTGGTCGCGGATCAGCCGGTTGCGCTCGCGCAGGCTCCGCTCATAGCCGGTGGCGGCCTCGGCATGATCGGGAATCAGGCTCATGGTGATCCGGTCGAGAAAGCGGCGGCGCTCGGAGGGCGCCGCGACCCAGAGCCGGTCCATCGCCGGCGTCAGCCACAGGACGCGCAGAACGTTCGCGAGCGCCACCTGCGGCGCAGCCTTGCCGTCGATCGTGACCTGACGTCCGCCGGCGCCGCCACCGGTCGCGATCTCGTGCGGCCCGTCGGGAGAGTCGAAGAGGGCGGCGACATGCCAGGCCTCGGCTCCGGTGGCCACCAGGTCCTCGCCCGCCGCGCTCCGCAGTCCCCGTCCCGGCGACAGCATCGAGACGGCCTCGAGGAGATTGGTCTTGCCCGCGCCATTCGCGCCGGTGATCACCACCGGCTGCCGCTCGAGCGCGATCCGAGCGGCGGTGTAGGAGCGGAACCGGGTCAGCGTGAGGTTGCGGAGGAAGAGTGCGGTGGAAGTCACGTCCGCCCCCGTGCGCATGCAGACGGAGCTGCCGGTTCCGGTGAAGGATGTGCGGGCAGGCATCGGACCATGTGCAATCACGTTCCCCACGTCCCGGCCCCACGTCCCACGCCATGACGTGGCCGATCCGGGATGAGGTCATGATCTCGTCGCGGGTGCGCAGACATACCCGGTTCAGGCCGCTGACAGACAGGGGCCGGGCAGCTCGATCCGCATCCGGCTTCCCGTCGGCCTTGGCCGGATCACGCGACGGTTCGCTCAGACCCGCATCGGCATGACGACATAGACGGCGCTTTCGTCGTTGCCTTCGCGCATCAGCGTCGGATCGTTCGACGAATTGAAGAGGAAGACCGCGTTCTCCCGGTCCACCTGATCGGCGATCTCGAGCAGGTATTTGGCGTTGAAGCCGATCTCCAGCCGCTCGTCGCCATAGGCGACGGCCAGTTCCTCCTCGGCGGCGCCGGAATCGGGCGCATTGACCGAGAGGACCAGCCGGTCCTCGTCGAGCACCATCTTCACCGCCCGCGACCGCTCCGATGACACCGTCGCCACCCGGTCGACCGCCTGCCTGAACTCGGCCGCATCCACCTCGAGCCGCCGCGGGTTCGCCTGCGGAATCACCCGCGAGTAATCGGGAAAGGTGCCGTCGATCACCTTCGATGTCAGGGTCACTTCCGGTGTGGCGAAACGCACCTTGGTCTCGCTTACCGACACGGCGATCTTTGCCTCGTCGTCATCGAGGAGCTTCCTCAGCTCCCCCACGGTCTTGCGCGGCACGATCACGCCGGGCATCTCGGCGGCCCCTTCCGGCAGTTCCGCGTCGATCCGTGCGAGGCGGTGTCCGTCGGTCGCGACACAGCGCAGTACCGGCCCCTCGGCCGCCTTGGCGACATGGAAGTAGACGCCGTTGAGATAGTAGCGCGTCTCCTCCGTCGAGATGGCGAATTTCGCCTTGTCGAACAGGCGCCTCAGAATGGGAGCAGGGCAGGAGAAACCGGTCTGGTAATCGGCGCTCGCCATCATCGGGAAGTCCTCGCGCGGGAGGGTCGCGAGCGAGAAATGCGACCGGCCCGCGCGCACCTCGAGCCGTGCGGACTGGGGCTCGTGCGTCAGTTCGACCATGGCGCCGTCCGGCAACTTGCGCGCGATCTCGTGGAGCATATGCGCCGGCACCGTCGTTGCCCCCGCCTGGTGCACCATCGCCTCGGCGCGGTCGATCACCTCGATATCGAGATCGGTCGCGCGGAAGCTCACCTCCGCCCCCTCCGCCTCGATGAGCACGTTGGCGAGGATGGGAATCGTGTTGCGCCGCTCCACCACCGATTGCGCCCGGCTCATGGCCCGGAGGAGGGCGCTGCGCTCCATGCTCAGTTTCATGGCATTCACCGTCCGTTTGCGGGCCGCCTCGCCCCGCGCGGGCTGCGCGGGGACCGCGACGTTACCTTATTGTGATGATCCCGCAAGACCCGTCGGCAGCGGTGGCGGAAGAGATCGCGTCAGGCCTCCAGCATGCGCCTGAGAAGTTCGACATCCTCGGCCATCTGCGCGTCGGTCCGCTTCAGTTCCTCGATCTTGCGCACCGCATGGATGACCGTCGTGTGGTCGCGTCCGCCGAAGCGCCGGCCGATCTCGGGCAGGCTGCGCGAGGTGAGCGATTTCGCGAGATACATCGCCACCTGCCGCGGCCGCGCCACCGAACGCGCCCGCCGCGCCGAAAGGATGTCGGTCATCCGGATGTTGTAGTGGTCGGCGACCTTCCGGATGATCTCGTCGATCGTCACCTTGCGCTCGGAGGCGCGCAGGATGTCGGCGAGGCATTCCTGCGCCATGTCGAGGGTGATCTCCCGCCCGACCAGCGAGGCGAAGGCGAAGAGGCGGGTCAGCGCGCCCTCGAGGACGCGGACGTTCGAATTGATGCGGTGGGCAAGGAATTCGATGACGCCCGGCCCGATCACGATGCCCGGATTCAGTTCCGCCTGGAGTTCCGCCTTCGACTGCAGGATGCCGAGCCGGAGCTCGTAGTCTGTCGGATGGAGATCGACCACGAGGCCCCAGGCGAGGCGCGACTTGATCCGCTCCTCGAGCCCGTCGATCTCGCCCGGCGCCCGGTCGGCGGAGATGACGATCTGCTTCGACTGGTCGACGAGGGCGTTGAAGGTGTGGAAGAACTCGTCCTGGGTCGAATCCTTGCCGGCGATGAACTGCACGTCATCGACCATCAGCATGTCGACCGAGCGGAACAGCTCCTTGAAGGTGTGGATGTCCTTGCAGCGCAGGGCCGTGATGAAGCGGTTCATGAACTGCTCGGCCGAGAGGTAGAGCACCCGCGCTTCCGGATTCGTGAGGCGGACCTCCCAGGCGATGGCGTGCATCAGATGGGTCTTGCCGAGGCCCACGCCGCCGTAAAGGAACAGCGGATTGAAGCTGACCGGCCCGCCCTCGGCCACCCGCCGCGCCGCGGAATAGGCAAGCTCGTTCGGCTTGCCGACGACGAAATTGTCGAAGGTGAAGCGGCTGTCCAGCGGTGCCTGGGGCAGTTCGCCCTCGACCTGAGCCGCGGATGCGGCCGGCCGGCTGGGGCGCGCCGCCTCGTTTGCGGCCATCTGCTCCGGGGCACGCGCGAAGGCCGGCGGCCGGGTTCCGACCCCGAACTCGAGACGGCCGACGCTGACGCCGTCCCGCTCGAACAGGTGACGGATGGTGTCGCCGTAATTGCGCTCGACCCAGGTGCCGATGAAGCTCGTTGGCACCTCGAAGGCGACGACGCCTTCCCCTGCGCCGCGGAACACCAGCGGATCGATCCAGTTCTTGAACGCATCGTTGCCGAGGGAACGGCGCAGCTCACCGCGTACGCGCGTCCACGAGGCTTCCGTGGCATGAGGGTCGTGATTCATGGTTTCAGGAGTCATGACGGGGCCTGATCGGGACGAAGACGTCATCAGCGTGGAGCAGCTCCGGCCTCCTGGGGCCGGGCAGGGATTCGCCGTCGGTGGCAGGACGAACCACAATCCCAGTGTCGGTTGCTGTCGCGTTTGCCACTGCTGCGTCTCCTTCCCGCGTTACCGCTCGCCCGCTGGCGATGTTGTCTCCCCTTATCCCGCCTCGCGCAACCCTTACGTGTGCGTTTTGCACGGGTCACCCGGCGAGCGGTCAGGCTCTTCCGGCAATGCTCAAAACAAAAATTTCCGGACCTTCCGACGGATGACGTCGCAAGTCATGAAGGGTGCCGGTTGCCTTAAGCTTTGCCAGGTGGGCCAGACTCGACCTGGTGAGCGAACCATAGACAACCGGCCGCCACGCGGCAACAGGACCGAAGGAGGAACATCGCAGGGTCACCGGAATGGAGGGAGACCGGTCGGGGCAAGCTGTTGAAAGGAAAGAACTTGTACCAACGAGGCCGGCGAGATGGCCGACGGACGTGAAAAAGCAAGCACGCGCCCCGCTTCCAGGGCGCGCGCTTGCTTCCTATGCGAGTGGCGGATGTCCCGCCTGCGCAGCTTCAGGCGCCGAGTGCCTTCACCCGTGCCGCCAGCCGCGAGATCTTGCGGCTCGCGGTGTTCTTGTGGAGGACGCCCCGGCTCACGCCGCGCATGATCTCCGGCTGTGCGGCGCGCAGCTTCTCCTGCGCGGCCGCGGGGTCGCCCGCGGCGATCGCTTCCTCGACCTTGCGGATGAAGGTGCGGATACGCGAGCGGCGCGCCTTGTTCACGGCCGTGCGGCGCAGGGTCTGGCGCGCGCGTTTGCGGGATGACGGCGTGTTGGCCATGTTGCTTCTAGCCCGGTTGTTCATTGAGGAAATCTGAGAACGCAGCGGATACAGGCGTAACCGGAGCGAGTCAACCGGAGCAGGGTCATTTCCCGCGGAACTGGGGGGAACGCTTCTCCGCGAAGGCCGCCATGCCTTCGGCCTGGTCCTCGGTGGCGAAGAGACCGTTGAAGAGCCGGCGCTCGAAGAGCAGCCCCTCCCGGAGCGTCGTCTCGTAGGCGCGGTTCACGGCCTCCTTGCAGGCGCGCACGGCCAGCGGCGACTTCTCGGCGATCTTCATCGCGACCTGATGCGCCTCGCGCTGGAGGTCGCGGGCCGGCACCACGCGCGCCACCAGGCCCGCGCGCTCGGCCTCGGCCGCGTCCATGAAGCGGCCGGTCAGGCACATGTCCATCGCCTTCGACTTGCCGACGAACCGCGCGAGGCGCTGGCTGCCGCCCATGCCGGGCATGATGCCGAGATTGATCTCGGGCTGGCCGAACTTCGCGTCGTCGGCGGCGATGATCATGTCGCAGATCATCGCGAGTTCGCAGCCACCGCCGAGGCAGTAGCCGGCAACCGCGGCGATGATCGGCTTGCGGCAGCGCATCAGCGCCTCGGTAGGGCCGGCGAACATGTCCTCGAGAAACATCTCGACGAAGCCCTTGTCCGCCATCTCCTTGATGTCGGCGCCGGCTGCGAAGGCCTTTTCGGAGCCGGTGATGACGATCGCGTGGATGCGGCTGGCCGAATCGGCCTCGCCGACCGCGGCGGCAAGTTCGTCGAGGACCTGGGTGTTGAGCGCGTTCAGCGCCTGCGGCCGGTTCAGCCGGATCGTCGCGACGTGATCCTCGGTCTCGACGATGATGGTCTCGTAGGCCATGCCGGGCCCTCCCTCCTCGCGTCCGGCCTTCGTCTGTAGCATTGCCGGCAAGTCGTTCAAGCGTGCTGGCAGTCCGGGCAGTGGAAGGAGGAGCGTCCGCCCTGCACGGTCCGGCGCACGATGCCGCCGCAGCCTTCGCGGGTGCAGGCCTCGCCCTCGCGGGCATAGACGGCAAAGACATGCTGGAAATAGCCGAGTTCCCCGTCCGCCTGCCGGTAGTCCCTGAGCGACGAGCCCCCGGCGGCGATCGCATCGTTCAGCACTGCCCGCACCGCGACCACCAGCCGCTCGATCTCGTCGGGGCGCAGGCTGCCGGCCTGTCTGAGCGGCGAGATGCCCGCCCGCCAGAGCGCCTCGCAGACGTAGATGTTGCCAAGGCCCGCCACCATGCTCTGGTCGAGCAGCAGCGTCTTGATCGGCGCAAGCCGCCTCGCCAGCCGCGCAGTGAGATATGGTCCGTCGAATTCGTTGCCGAGCGGCTCGGGCCCGAGTGGCGCGAGCCGCGGATGCGACGCGAGCGCCGCCGTCGGCCAGAGATCCATCGCCCCGAACCGGCGGGCGTCGTTGAAGGTCACGCGCGCGCCGCCCTCGATGTCGAGCACGACGTGGTCATGCCTGCCCGGATGAGGATGGACGGCGGCGGCTCCCGGAGCGGGCGCTTCGGGGATCGAGACCAGCATCCGCCCCGACATGCCCAGATGCACGATCAGCGTGTCCCCGCCCGCAAGATCGGCAAGGATGTATTTCGAGCGCCGCCGCAAGGCCTCCACGCGGGCGCCCGTCAACCGGTCGGCAAGGCCCTCGGGCAGCGGCCAGCGCAGGTCGGGCCGCCGGATCTCGGCGTGCAGGATCCTCCGGCCGGTCAGGACCGGCTCCAGTCCGCGTCGGACCGTCTCGACTTCCGGCAATTCGGGCAAGCTCGTCTCCGCTCCCGCCGCGCGGACCGCCGCGGCGCCGCCCGCGGTTGTCACTGCGGCGCGCCGCCTTATAAGCGGATGCGGCAGCAGACGGAAGGGCCGGACAATGGCGCAGGACGGCGATCGCGAACAGGGGGAGAGCGCCTCGCGAAGGGGGTCCGGCACGACCAGCTTCGGTTTCGAGGAGGTCTCGGAGGCCGAGAAGACCCGCCGCGTCCACGAGGTCTTTTCCTCCGTCGCCCGCCGCTACGACCTGATGAACGACCTGATGAGCGGCGGCGTCCACCGGCTCTGGAAATCGGCGATGATCGACTGGCTCGCCCCGCGCCCGGGGATGCGCGTGCTCGATGTCGCGGGCGGCACGGGCGACATCGCCTTCCGCATCCTCGACCGGACGAAGGGCAGGGCGGAAATCACCGTCCTCGACCTCACGGAGGCGATGCTCGTCGAGGGGCGCCGGCGGGCGGCGGCACGGCAGGATGCGGATCGCCTGAGCTGGGTGGTCGGCGACGCCCAGGACCTGCCGTTCAGGAGCAGCACGTTCGACGCCTATACGATCGCCTTCGGCATCCGCAATGTCGCCAACATCCCCCGTGCGCTGGCGGAGGCGCGACGGGTGCTGCGTCCCGGCGGGCGACTCATGGTGCTCGAGTTCTCGCGCGTGCCGAACGAACTCCTTCGCCGGGCCTATGACGCCTATTCCTTCAAGGCGATCCCGCTGATGGGCGAGATCGTCACCAGCGACCGCGCGAGTTACCAGTATCTTGTCGAATCGATCCGCCGCTTCCCCGATCAGGAGCGTTTTGCGGAGATGATCCGCGAGGCCGGGTTCGACCAGGTCACCTTCCGCAACCTGTCGATGGGAATCGCCGCCATCCACTCGGGCTGGGTCATCTGAGTGCGGGGACCACAGAATCTCTGGCGCCTGATCCGGACCGGCGCGACCTTCGAGCGTACGGGCGCGATGGCGCATGCCCTCGAGGTACTCGATGCCCCGCCCATGCTCCGCGTCGCGGCGCGCATTCTCGGCTGGCCCTTCCAGTGGCTGGGCTACGAGGGCAATACCGGCCAGCCGCCGATCGTGCGGGCGCTCAACGCCCTCGGTCCGGCCTATATCAAGTTCGGCCAGATCCTCTCGACCCGTCCCGACATCGTCGGCCCGGAACTCGCGCTCGAACTCACGGTGCTGCAGGATCGGCTTCCCGAATTCCCGACGGAAGAGGCGCGCCTCGCGGTGGAGGTCGAACTGGGTTGCCCTCTTGACGAGGTCTTCGCGGATTTCGGGCCGCCGGTCGCCGCCGCCTCGCTTGCCCAGGTTCACCGCGCGACGTTGCGCGAGACCGGCCAGACGGTCGCGGTGAAGGTGTTGCGCCCGGGGATCGAGCGTGCCTTCCTCCGTGATGTCAATGCCTTCTACTTCGTGGCACGGCTGATCGAGAGGCTTGCCCCCTCCACGCGCCGGCTGAAACCCACTGCCGTCGTTGCCCATTTCGAGAGCGTGGTCAGGGGCGAGCTCGACCTCCGCATGGAAGCCGCCGCCGCTGCGGAATTCCGCGCCAACACCGAACAGGATGCCGATTTCCGGGTGCCGGCGGTGATCTGGCAGGGTTCCGGCCGCCGTGTCCTCACCCTCGAATGGGTATCGGGCACCAATCTTGGTGACGTTGCGGCCCTGCGCGAGCGCGGCGTCAATCTCGAACGCCTCGGCGAGCGGCTCATCCAGACCTTCCTCACCCATGCGCTTCGCGACGGCTATTTCCACGCCGACATGCATCAGGGGAACCTGAAGCTCGGGCCGGACGGGGTCATCGTCGCCCTCGATTTCGGCATCATGGGCCGGATCGACGGCTATACCCGCCGCGTCTATGCCGAGATCCTCTACGGCTTCCTGCGCCGCGACTATGCCCGCGTCGCCGAGGTCCATTTCGAGGCGGGCTACGTGCCGCAGGACCGGGACCCGGATGTTTTCGCACAGGCGCTGCGCTCGGTCGGGGAGCCGATCTTCGGACAGGACGCCACGCGGATCTCGATGGCGCGGCTCCTTGCCTATCTCTTCGAGGTCACCGAGCGGTTCGGCATGGAGACGCGGACCGAGCTCATCCTCCTCCAGCGCACGATGGTCGTGGTCGAGGGTGTCGCGCGATCGCTCTATCCCCACATCAACATGTGGGAAGTCTCGCGTCCCGTGGTCGAAAGCTACATCCGCGACAATCTCGGCCCGCAGGCGATCTTGCGGGACCTCGCGCAGACGGCGGTGGTGCTCAGCCGCTACGGGCCGCTCCTGCCGGTGATGGCGCGGCGCTCGCTGATCGAGCGGAACGAGCCGCGCACGATCCTCCTCCGGAGGCGGACGCCGGGCTGGGTCTACGGCCTCGGCGGCGCCATCGTCGGGGCAGGGCTCGTCATCCTCGGCACCCTGCTGTAGCCGTCCGCGCACCGGGGCGGATGTCGTGGCAGGCCGCCGGCGGACATACATGGGATCAACCGCTTGCACCGGGATGCCGCGAGGGAGGCACGCCCCGCATCGGCAGCTGCCGGGGCCGCGCCATCTTGATGCAGCCCGCGCACATGGTTACCAGCCTCGCTGAAACCGAACGATGGAGTGAGGATCATGACGCCGAAGGCGCTTCTCGAGGTCTACTACGATGCCTTCAACCGCGGCGATACCGAGGGCATGCTCGCCTGTCTTGCCGATGACGTGGAGCATCACGTCAACGAGGGCGGTATCCGCCGTGGCAAGGACGCCTTCCGCGAGTTCAACGCCCATATGGCCCGCTGCTACCGCGAACGGCTCGAGGATCTGGTGCTGATGGTTTCCGAGGACGGCACCCGCGGCGCAGCGGAATTCACCGTGCATGGCGAGTATCTTGCCACCGATGATGGCCTGCCCGAAGCCAGGGGGCAGACCTACACCCTGCCGGCCGGTACGTTCTTCGGGATCCGCGACGGCAGAATCACGCGAGTCACCACCTATTACAACCTCAAGGACTGGATCGCGCAGGTATCCCGATGACGCTCCGCATCGCCGCCATGACCCCGGAGGAGCTCGACCGGCACCTCTGGGACATTGCCGACCTCCGGATCAGGGTCTTTGCGGCTTTCCCCTATCTCTATGACGGTGATCGCGAATACGAGGCGCGGTATCTGGCCACATATCGCGACAGTCCCGGAGCCATCGTCGTCGGCGCATGGGATGGCGACCGGCTGGTCGGCGCCTCGACCGGCACGCCGATGGAGGAGCATTCCGACGATTTCGCCGCTGCCTTCGCCGGTCCGGCGCTGCCGATCACCGACATCTTCTACTGCGCCGAATCCGTGCTGCTGCCGGAATACCGGGGGCAGGGGGCGGGGCACCGGTTCTTCGACCTGCGCGAGGAACATGCGCGCAGGCTCGGCCGGCACTGGTCGGCCTTCTGCTCGGTCATCCGCCCGCCGGATCATCCGGACCGCCCCGCGGATTACCGCCCGCTGGACGAGTTCTGGCGCAGCCGCGGCTATTCGCCGCTCGAGGGAGCGATTGCGACCTTCTCCTGGCGCGATCATGGCGACGCGGAGGAGACCGACAAGCAGCTCCAGTTCTGGATCCGTCGCCTCAGCGACGAAACCCCGGAGGAAGCGCCATGAAGATCGCCGCCGCCGCCTTTCCGCTCGAATGGCATGACCGCTGGAACAGCTATGTCGGCAAGCTCCGGCTCTGGGTCCGGACCGCGGCGGAGGAGGGGGCGGAACTCCTGGTCTTCCCCGAATACGGTGCGATGGAGCTTGCCTCCCTCGCCGGCGAGGAGGTCGCCCGCGACCTCGCCCGCTCGATCGACGCGGTGAGCGAGCGCATGTCGGAGGTGGACGGCCTCCATGCATCGCTCGCCCGCGAATTCGGCGTCCACATCTGCGCTGCCACCGCCCCGGTCCGGCTCGAGGATGGCCGCGCCGTCAACCGTGCCCGGCTCTTCGCGCCGGACGGCTCCTGCGGGCATCAGGACAAGCTGATCATGACCCGTTTCGAGCGGGAGGAATGGATGATCTCGAGCGGCGAGGGTGTGCGGGTCTTCGACACCGCGCTCGGCCGGATCGGTATCGCCACCTGCTATGATTCCGAATTCCCGCTGATTGCCCGTGCGATGGCCGAGGGTGGTGCCGAGATCCTTCTCGTTCCGTCCTGCACGGAAACGGCGCGCGGCTACTGGCGGGTCCGCATCGGCGCCCAGGCCCGCGCACTGGAGAACCAGTTCGTGACGGTGCAGTCGCCTACGGTCGGGCCCGTCGACTGGTCGCCTGCGGTCGACGAGAATGTCGGTGCCGCCGCCATCTACGGACCCCCGGACCGCGGCTTCCCCGAGGATGGCGTGATCGCGATCGGCAAGATGAACGCGCCCGGCTGGGTCTACGCGGAGGTGGATCTCGCTTCCGTTCGCGACGTGCGGGAGAACGGCACGGTTCTCAACCACCGCCACTGGGACGAACAGCAGGACCGGCTTGGTGCCGTCGATATCGTGCGCCTTGGCTCGCCCGGAGGCGCTGCCGGATAGGCGCTGCCGGATAATCGGCAATCCACCCCCCGAATCGGCGATGCCGGAGGGGGGGAACCGGCCCATCCTGCCTGCCCATGATCCCGGCAGCCAGGACCGGAATGCGGCGGTCCCTGCCGTCCGTGATTGCGTCTTCAGGCCGCCTCTCCTAGGGTCCCCCTGCCTTTCCAGGATCCGTGAACACCGACCGGCCGTCGCCGACAGTCGGGCAGGGCAGGCTCCTTGCAGCCGGGACGTCAGGATCGACATCACAAGGGACAGAGCATGACCGAGCCAACGGGACGGAACATGACCCCGCCGTCAGTCGAACACGAGATCGGCGAGGACAACATCGAGATCCAGATCGGACCGGTGCCGCTCGACATTCATAATCCGGTCTTCATCATCGCGGCGGCCAGCATCATCATCTTCGTCATCATAACGCTGGTCTTTCCGGTGGTTTCCACGGAACTCTTCGGCGGACTCCGTACCTGGCTGACCGCGAATTTCGACTGGTTCTTCCTGCTCGCGGGCAACATCTTCGTCCTGTTCGGTATCTTCCTCGTCCTGACGCCGCTCGGCCGCATCCGCCTCGGGGGGCCCGACGCCAGACCCGATTTCGGCTATGCGGCGTGGTTCGCGATGCTGTTCGCGGCCGGCATGGGGATCGGCCTGATGTTCTTCGGGGTTGCGGAGCCGGTCGACCACTTCATCGCCGCGGTCGCGGAAGATGCGGGCACGGCCGGCTCCTGGGCACCCCTCGGCGGGGCGGCGGGTGACCCCGAGGCGGCCGCCCGTCTCGCCATGGCGGCGACGATCTATCACTGGGCGCTGCACCCATGGGCGACCTACTCGGTCGTGGCTCTCGCGCTTGCCTTCGCGGCCTACAACCGCGGACTGCCGCTCTCAATGCGCTCGGGCTTCTATCCCTTCTTCGGCAACCGCGTATGGGGGCCGATCGGCCACGTCATCGATGTCACGGCAGTCTTCGCGACGCTGTTCGGCCTCGCGACCTCTCTCGGCCTCGGGGCCGAGCAGGCGGCGGCCGGTCTCGATTTCCTGTTCGGCACCGGTCAGGACGATGGGTTCAAGGTTGCGCTGATCTTTGCGATCACCGCGGTCGCGACCACCTCCGTCGTCCTTGGCGTCGACAAGGGCGTGCGCCGGGCCTCGGAGATCAACATGGTCCTCGCGGTCCTTCTTCTCCTGTTCGTGCTGTTCGCCGGACCGACGAAGGCACTGCTCGGCGATTTCGTCAGCGGGCTCACTGCGTACATCACCGAGCTTCCGGCTCTTTCCAACCCGTTCGGCCGCGAGGACGACAACTTCCGCGAGGGCTGGACCTCCTTCTACTGGGCATGGTGGATATCCTGGTCGCCCTTCGTCGGCATGTTCATCGCGCGTGTCAGCCGCGGCCGTACGGTGCGGGAGTTCATCACCTGCGTCATCCTGATCCCCTCCATTGTCTGCACCCTCTGGATGAGCGTATTCGGCGGGGCGGCAATTCACGCGATCTCGGTGGAGGGCCTTGATGCCATCGCTGATGCCGCAACCGAACTCCGGCTGTTCATGCTGCTGTCGGAGATGCCGCTCGCCGGGATCACCTCGTTCATCGGCATCGTCCTGGTCATCGTCTTCTTCGTGACCTCGTCCGATTCGGGCAGCCTGGTGATCGATACCATCACCGCGGGCGGCAAGACCGACGGGCCGATGCCGCAGCGCATCTTCTGGTGCCTGTTCGAGGGTCTGGTGGCGGTGGTCCTGCTGCTCGGCGGCGGGCTCGCCGCGCTGCAGGCGATGGCGGTGGCGACGGGCTTCCCGTTTGCGATGCTGCTGCTGCTTCTCTGCGTGGCGATCTACATCGGCCTGCGTAACGACCTGCGCCAGCAGGCGGCGGCCTGACACCGCCACGACAGCGGTGCTAGCGGAGATTGACCCGCAGCGCCGCCGCGGCCGCAAAGGGGGCGGCAGCGAGGATGAACAGCGTGAGCCCGGCCAGCAGGAGGAGCGGGGTCAGGCTCTCGCCGGCCCCGGCCGCGGCAACGGCTTCCGCACCGAAGATCAGCGACGGCACGTAGAGCGGCAGCACCAGCACCGAGAGGAGCAGCCCGCCGCGGCGCACACCCACCGTCACCGCGGCGCCGATCGCGCCGAGGAACGACAGGGCGGGGGTGCCGATCGCAAGGCTTGCGATCAGCCACGGAAAGGCGACGGCCGGCAGGTTCAGCGTCACCGCCAGCACCGGTGCAAGGAGGACAAGCGGCAGCCCCGTGGTCAGCCAGTGCGCCAGCGCCTTCACCGCCACCACCGCCTCGAGCGGCAGCGGCGCGAGGGCGAGCACGTCGAGCACGCCGTCCTCCCAGTCCGCCTGGAACAGCCGGTCGAGCGAGAGCAGGCAGGCGAGCAGCGCCGCGACCCAGAGAATGCCGGGTGCCAGCGGCGCAAGGCGCGATTGCTCCGGTCCGACGCCGAGCGGCACCAGCAGCACCACGATCAGGAAGAAGGCGAGCCCGAGTCCCGCTCCGCCGCCGGAGCGGAGCGCGAGCCGCAGGTCGCGGGCGAGAAGGGTACGGGCGGCTCCCATGGGCTCAGGCGAAGTTGCCGGCGAGGAAGGGATCGGCCCCGACGTCGTCGCCGCGCGCGGGCGGGGCCATCACGAGGGGCGGGCCGGCGGGAAGGTCGAGGTCGACATGGGTGGCGATCAGAGCCATCCCGCCGCCCGCGAGATGCGCGGCCACGATCCTGGTGAACCGGGCGACCGTGGCGGCATCGAGCGCAACCGTCGGTTCGTCGAGAAGCCAGAGCCGTCGCTCGGCCAGAAGGAGGCGCGCCAGTCCGAGCCGCCGTTTCTGCCCGGCGGAACAGGACGCCGCCGTGCGATCGGCAATTGCCGCAAGATCAAGGGAGGCGAGCGCCGGTGCGATGTCCCGTGCGCCGAGGATGCCTGACCAGAACCGGAGGTTTTCGGCCACGGTAAGTTGCGGCTTCACCGCATCGAGATGTCCGGCGTACGCGACCTGCTCGGCCCATGCGTCCGCATCGCGCGGCGTGATGCCGTCGAGGGTGACCCTTCCCGCAGCCGGAGGCACCAGTCCCGCAAGCACCCGCAGCAGGGACGACTTCCCCACGCCGTTCGGCCCGCGCAGGAGGCGCGCCTCTCCCGGAGCGAGGTGGAACGACAGCCCCGAGAAGACGAGCCGCCCGTCCCGGCGGCAGGCAAGATCCGTCACGCCCAGACCAGGGCTCGTGTCCGGAGGAAGGCGGGATTCTGCCCGCGGGTCGGGTTCCGGCGTCATGTGCGATTGCCTCCGCTCAGCGCGTCGGCACCGGTTCCTCGCCACGGTAGTCGTAGAAGCCGCGCTTCGTCTTGCGGCCGAGCCATCCGGCCTCGACATATTTCACCAGCAGCGGGCAGGGGCGGTACTTGGTATCCGCAAGCCCCTCGTGCAGCACGTTCATGATCGCGAGACAGGTGTCGAGCCCGATGAAATCGGCAAGCTCGAGCGGCCCCATCGGATGGTTGGCCCCGAGCCTCATCGAGGTGTCGATCGATCGTACCGAGCCGACGCCCTCGTAGAGCGTGTAGACCGCCTCGTTGATCATCGGGATCAGGATGCGGTTGACGATGAAGGCGGGGAAGTCCTCGGCCGACGAGCAGGTCTTGCCGAGGCGCTCGACCACGGCAACCATCGTCTCGTAGGTCGCCTGGTCGGTCGCGATGCCGCGGATCAGTTCGACCAGCTGCATCACCGGGACAGGATTCATGAAATGCAGACCCATGAACCGCTCCGGGCGATCCGTGCCGGAAGCAAGGCGCGTGATCGAGATCGACGAGGTATTGGAGGTGAGGATCGTCTGATCAGCGAGATGAGGGGCGAGGTCCTCGAAGATCTTGTGCTTGATGTCCTCGCGCTCGGTTGCCGATTCGATCACAAGGTCGCAGGGGCCGATCGTGGCGAGATCCGGTGCCCGATGGAGCCGGGCGAGGGCTGCGTCGCGATCATCCGCGGTGATCAAGCCGCGGGCAACCTGCCGCCCGAGGTTCTTCTCGATGGTCGCGAAGCCGCGCTCGAGCGCCTCCTCGCTGAGGTCGTTCAGCCAGACCTCGAAACCTGCAAGCGCGAAGACGTGGGCGATGCCGCTACCCATCTGGCCGGCGCCAATGACCCCTACGCTCCTGATGTCCATGCTCACTCCGCGCCCCCGTCACTGTTCGCAGGCAGCATTATCCGTGGCCCTGCCGCACTGCAAGGCACGGACGTTCCTGCATTCAGAAGGTGCGGCTGAGCGTCAGGTAGAGCGTCTCCACGCCCGGATTGTGATCGCCCGTGCCGGCATTCGACTTGTGGCTCAGCGCGAGGCCAGCCCGCCAGCCGTGGCCGATCGCCCTGTCGATCTCGAGCTGCGAGCGGAACATCGGGAAGTTGCGCCCGAGGTCGTTGCCCGAGCCTTCGTCGTAGACGCCGATCATGGCGCTGCCGATCAGCCGGAAGCCC
>JAJUJF010000074.1 GCA_029265455.1 Paracoccaceae bacterium
AGGGTGGCGGCGCTGAAGGCCATCTATGCGGCCGAGGCCGGACATCCGTTTCCCGAGGACCCTGACGCGCAGCTGGCAGCGGCGATCGGCGCCATGGCCCGGTCGTGGGGGGCGCCTTCGGCGCGGATTCTCCGAACAGCCAAGGGAGCTCCCGAGGGTGCCGGCCTTGGCCTCGTGGTGCAGGCAATGGCCGTGGGACTTGGTCCGGTAGCGAGTGGTACCGGCCGGTTCCAGGCGGTCGACAGCCGCACCGGCGCGCCAGCGGTCGAAGGCTGGTTCGTGCCGAATACGCTCGGACCGGAGGCCCGCGCGGCGCGGGAGCGGCTCCGCCTCGAAGGCGGGGAGCAGAGCCTCGCAGCAACCGCACCGGAGGTACTGGATTCACTCGTTGCAATGAGTCGACGTGCAGCCTTCGGCTGCGGCGATGCGATGGCCTTCGATTTCGCGCTCGAGGCCGGCCAGATCGCCATCCTTGATGCGGTCCCTGCTGCCCGCGGGGCCCGGGCGAGCATCCGGATCGCGGTGGACCTCGTGGAAACGGGGGCGATCGGGCGGGAGGACGCGCTCCTGCGGATCGAGCCACGCAACCTCGTCGAACATCTCCACCCGGCCGTCGATCCGGGCGCGGTACGCGACGTGATCAGCCGGGGGATCGCTGCTTCACCCGGCGCGGCTTCCGGCCCACTCGTCTTCACCGCGGAAGCGGCCCAGGCGGCCGCCGCGCAGGACCGCCCCGGCATCCTCGTCCGCGCCGAGACGAGTCCCGAGGATGTTCGCGGCATGCACGCTGCCCGCGCGGTCCTGACCATCCGTGGCGGGATGTCGAGCCATGCCGCGGTGATCGCCCGCGGCCTCGGTCTTCCATGCGTTGTGGGCGCATCCGATCTCCGTCTGGATACGGTTGCCCGTACGGTGACGGCATCAGACGGACGCATCTTCTCCGAGGGAGACCTTCTAACCATCGATGGTACGCAGGGTGAGGTCCTCGCCGGAGCGCCGCCCCTCCTCCAGCCATCACTCGATCCTGCCGTCCTCACCCTTCTCGACTGGGCGGATGCGACGCGCAGCCTTGGCGTGCGCGCCAATGCCGACACTCCGGCCGAGGCGCGGGTTGCACGGCGTTTCAATGCCGACGGCATCGGCCTCTGCCGCACCGAGAACATGTTCTTCGAGGGCGACCGCGTCACCATGATGGGGGAAATGATCCTTGCGGATACCTCCGAGGAGCGGCGCGCGGCGCTCGACCGGCTGCTGCCGATGCAGAGGGCCGATTTCGAGGAGCTGTTCGCGACCATGGCCGGGCTGCCGGTGACAATCCGGCTGCTCGACCCGCCGCTTCACGAATTCCTGCCGGCGAACGAGGACGAGATGGTGGATCTCGCCGCCGCCATCGGCCTGACGCTTGACGAGGTGCGTGCCCGGGCAAAGGCACTCGCCGAGTTCAACCCGATGCTCGGGCTGCGCGGCGTGCGGCTGGGGATCACCATTCCCGAGATCTACGAGATGCAGGCCCGCGCCATCTTCGAGGCGGCGATCGCCGTCAACCGCGCGGCGCACGAGCCCGTGGTGCCGGAGATCATGATCCCGCTGGTTTCCGCCAACCGCGAGGTCGAGATGATCAAGGCGCGCGTCGATGCCGTCGCCGGGGCGGTGGAGCGCGAACAGGGCGTGCGTCCGCAATACCGGATCGGCGTCATGGTGGAGACGCCCCGCGCCGCCCTCCGCGCCGGCGACCTGGCCGCGAGCACGTCCTTCCTCTCGTTCGGCACCAACGACCTGACGCAGATGACTTACGGCCTGTCACGCGACGATTCGGGACGTTTCATGCGGACCTATGTCCGGTACGGCGTCTTTCCGGAGGATCCCTTCCATTCGCTCGACCTCGAGGGAGTAGGTGAACTCATGCTGATCGCGGCGCGGCGGGGCCGCTCGCGCAATCCCGATCTCACGCTCGGCCTTTGCGGGGAACATGGCGGCGATCCGGCTTCGGTGCGTTTCTGCAAGCTTGCCGGTTTCAACTATGTCTCGTGCTCGCCGTTCCGGGTGCCGATCGCCCGCCTTGCTGCCGCTCAGGCAACCATCCTCAGCCGAGACACGACAACATGAAAGGTATACCCGCGGATCTTCATGCCCTCCGGACCAGGGGCAAGCCAGCACTTGCGCGCACGCTGACGGCACTCGAGACCCATGCCGGGGAACCGGCGTTGGCGGAGCTGCTCGATGCCGCCTTCGCGGAGCCGAAGGGGATCGTGCTCGGACTGACCGGGCCGCCGGGAGTGGGCAAGTCCACGCTCACCAACGCGCTGATCGCAAGGCTGAGGGCATTTGGCCGCAGCGTCGGCGTCATCGCGGTTGACCCTTCCTCCCGGCGGACCCGCGGCGCACTGCTTGGCGACCGCACCCGGATCGAGACCGATCCGGAGGATTCCGGCGTCTTCGTGCGATCGATGGCCGCACGGGAACGCCTCGGCGGCCTCGCGGAACTGAGCTATCCGGCGATTGTCCTGATGCGTGCCGTCTTCGACTGGGTGATCGTCGAGACCGTGGGGGTCGGACAATCCGAAACCGACGTGCGCGACGTCGCGGATCTTGTCGTGTTCTGCGCCCAGCCCGGGTCGGGTGACGCCCTCCAGTTCATGAAGGCAGGTGTGACCGAGGTTCCCGATCTCGTACTGGTGACGAAGGGCGACCTCGGCGCACCGGCCAGACGTGCGGCGGCCGATCTCAAGGGCGCTTTCTCGCTCGGCACGGAAGGCGATGCCCCCGAAGTGATCATCGTGTCGAGCCAGACCGGTCACGGCATCGACCGGGCCATCGCGCGGATCGAGGCTCGCGGAGAGGCGCTTCTGGGAAGCGGTGCGCTGCAGGAGGCACGTCTGGCACAGGCCTCCCTGTGGACGGATTCGCGCCTGCGTGATTCGTTCGGCAGGGAAGGCATGTTGCTGGCTCCCGCCTCACCGGACGCCACCAACCACCCCTTTTCCGGCTACGCAAGCCGCCGGCAGAAGCTGCTGGACGCGCTTGAGCAGGTGCGGAAAACATTCTGACACCGAAGCGATTTTTGTGCGCCGCAGCATAAACCTGCAGATCCGCGCATGGGCGGGATTCTGCCCATCACATTGCCGCGAATAGACTTTCGGAACCGCGAGAAGCCACAAGAACCTCGGACTGAAGGACAGTGGACCCAGGAAAGCGGATGAAAATCCGCATCGCGGTACCATCGAGGACTGACATGACGAAAGTTACTGCGCGCTGGCTGGCGCGAGCAGCGCATGGCGCATTGGCGGCAATCGTGCTCGGCCTCGTTGCTGCATCGCCCACTCTCGCGGAAGAAAGCGCCGTCGCGAATGAAGTGACGCGGATCATCGACCATGAGCGGATGACCATCGATGCTCTCGGCCCGGATCGGCTTGCTGCGCTCGCGGCGCAGGCTGTACCGCCCGCCCCGCAACCTGCTTCCATCAGCGAGATCCGTCCTGACAAGCTGCCTAAAAAGCTGGGGGTTGCGACCCTTGATCAGATGCCTCCCGTCAAGGGTGGTGACGAGCAGTGGCGCTGCCTCGCCGAGGCGATCTATTTCGAGGCCCGTGGCGAACCTCTCGAAGGACAGATCGCCGTTGCCGAAGTGGTACTGAACCGGGTGGACAATCGTGCCTATCCGGACACGATCTGCGGCGTCACCAGGCAGGGCGCAAGCCAGGGCCGGGGCTGCCAGTTCTCCTATGCCTGCAGTGGCTCGCGACGGATGGCCAGCACCGTGTCGCGTGAACGGGCGGAGAAACTCGCAGCGATCATGATGGCCGGCCGTGAACGCACGGTGACGGACGGCGCGACCCATTTCCACGCAACCTATGTCCGCCCCGCCTGGTCCCGGAAATTCGTGCGGACGGCAGCCATCGGTCAGCACATCTTCTATCGTCAGGGCGAACGCGTCGCGTCCAATTGAGCCGAGAACAGAGCATATTCGCTGAACGCCGGTTCACCGTATATGCTCCACGGCAAGGAGCAGCTTCGTTCAACCGCCTCGGCACGGCCCCTGTTGCCCAGAATGATTCAGGGTCAGTGATCTCGACGCGCAGGCGCGCGGGCAGCCCGGAAGTCGGTCTGCCCCGCGAGCAGGCGAAGGATCTGCTGCCAGACCTTCAGGCAGCATCGTGTTTTTTGCCATCATTCCGCTTCCAGCGGAGCGAAGCCATGACGTGCAAGGATGGCCCGGCCTTCCTCCGACAGGATGATTTCGGCAAGCGCCTTGGCGGCATGGGAATCCGAAAGCACCAGCAGCCCGTAAGACGCACCGACGCTGAGCTCCGGCGGGATGTTGACGATGCGGAGCTCGGGTACTTCTTCGACTGCAAGCACCGCATTCGTGCAGCAGGTGAGGAAGATGTCGGCCTGATCCTCCTCCATCACCCAGGCACCCGAGTCCGATGACAACGACAGCCGGAATCACGACGCGCCGTTCGCGTTGGGGAAGAACAGCTGCTCGCCCTCGACCTTGTAGCTCGCGATTGCCTCCTGGCCAGCGTCCGAGATCAGCCAGTCGATGAAGGCCTGGCCCGCTTCGGCCTTTACGTGGTCGTGCATCTCCGGATTGACGAGGATCACGCCATAGGGGTTGAAGAGCACCTCGTCGCCTTCGAAGAGGAACTCGAGTTCGCCGCGATTCTGGAAGGAAAGCCAGGTGCCGCGGTCGGTGAGGGCGTAGGCGTTCATCTGGCTCGCGGTGTTGAGGGTCGGCCCCATGCCGCTACCGGTCTCCCGATACCAGCTGCCCTCGGGCACGACGCCGGCCGCTTCCCACAGGTTCAGCTCGGCGACATGGGTGCCGGAGTCGTCACCCCGTGACGCGAACGGCGCCTCCGCCGCAGCAATGGCGGCCATCGCTTCCGCGGCGCTTTCCGCATCCGCGATGCCGGCCGGGTCATCCCCGGGGCCGACGATGACGAAGTCATTGTACATCACGTCGAAACGCTCGACGCCGTAGCCTTCCTCCACGAAGGCTTCCTCGAGTTCGCGGGCGTGGACAAAGACAACGTCCGCATCTCCCCGGCGTCCGGTCTCGAGCGCCTGCCCGGTACCCTGCGCAACCACCCGCACCTCGATACCGGTTTCTTCCTCGAACAGTGGCAGGATATGACCGAACAGACCCGACTGCTCCGTGGAAGTCGTCGAGGCGACGGTGATGTATTCGCCCTCCTGCGCCGCGGCCGCGACGGGAAGGAGCGCGATCGCCGCCCCCAAAACCAGATGCCGGCAGGTGATCATTGTCATTCTCCCTCGTTGCTGTGGCCTCACCACAGGAGTTCTCCATCAAGGAATGCACGAGCCTCGGCTGTGGAGGGCCGGTCGAAAAAGCTCTCTGCCGGGCTGCTCTCGAGGAGACGGCCGCGGTGCAGGAAGACCACGTCGTCGGCAAGGCGGCGCGCCTGCCCGAGGTCGTGGGTTGTCATCACGATCGTCATTCCCTCGGCGGAAAAGTCGGTGATCATGTTCTCGATCAGCCGCGTCACCGCCGGATCGAGCTGGCTTGAGGGTTCGTCAAGAAAGAGCACCTGGGGCTGCAGCACCCAGGCCCGCGCCATGGCAAGCCGTTGCTGCTCGCCCCCGGAAAGGAGCCGCGCCGGCCTTGTTGCCAGATCCCTGAGCCCGAAGCGATCAAGCGCCGCCTCCGAGCGGCGTCGGGCGGTTCGCCGGCCGATGCCCCGGAGCCGCAGGGCATGGATCAGGTTGGCGAGCACCGAGCGGCGAAGCAGCACCGGCCGCTGGAATACCATCCCCTGTGCCCGCGGCGCGCGCTCGGGATCGGCCCAGATGATCCGTCCTGCCGTGGGAGTGATCAACCCATGGCAGAGCCGCAGCAGCAGGCTCTTGCCGGCTCCGTTCGGCCCCAGCACGAAAAGCCGCCGCTGCGGTCGTACCATCATCGAGATGCGGTCGATCAATACGGTGTCGCGGACCACGAAACTCAGCGAGTCAAGCTTGAGTGGCAGGACGCTTGGCTCCGCCCTCATCCTGCAGCCCTCCGCCCCCATTGCCCGATTCCATAGGCGCCCGTATTCAGCGTGAGCGTGACGGCGAGCAGGATCAGCCCGAGCGCAATCGCGAGGCTGAGATCACCGCGCGCCGTCTCCAGTGTGATGGCAGTCGTCATCGTCCGCGTGTGCCCGGCGATGTTGCCGCCGACGATCAGCACCGCGCCCACTTCCGCGCTCGCCCGTCCGAACCCGGCGAGGATGCCCGTCACGAGCGAGAAACGCCCATCCCAGAGGAGCGTCGGCACCGCCCGCAGCCGCGACGAGCCGAGCGAGCGGAGCTGTTCCCGGTACTCTTCCCAGAGGTCTTCGATCACTGAGCGCGTCAGCGAGATGACGATCGGCAGGATCAGGATTGCCTGCGCAATGATCATCGCCGTCGGGCTGAAAAGCAGGTTGAGCGGCCCGAGCGGCCCGGAGCGTGACAGCACAAGGTAGACAACGAGCCCTGCGACCACCGGTGGCAGGCCCATCAGCGCGTTGAACACGACGACCACGCCGCTGCGGCCGGGAAACCGTAGCAGTGCGAGCATCGCCCCAAGCGGCAACCCGATCAGGCAGCCGATCAGTACGGCCGTCAGCGTCACCCGGAGCGACAGACCGATGATTTCCAGAAGGACCGGATCACCCGACGCAATCAGTTCGAACGCCGCGCTGAACGCCCCCACTTCCGTAGCTCCCGCAGTTGCGGTGGAAATCTCCCGGAAGGGCTCATAAGATGCAAGCATGTAGATTCTGCAGGAAAATGTGGGTAAATGCAGTGGCGCTGATGACCACGACCGAGCTGGCCGATTATCTCCGATTGAAGGAGCGGACCGTCTACGACCTGGTCGCGCGTGGAGCGATTCCCTGCAGCCGGGCAACGGGCAAGCTCCTGTTCTCCCGCCCCCTCATCGACGCGTGGATTGAAGCTCATACCGAGATGCCGAGGGGCGCGGTCGCCGCCACGCCGCCGATCTATGCCGGATCCTCCGAACCGCTGCTTGAATGGGGGTTGCGGCAGGCCGGAACCGGCATCGCCGTGCTCATCGGCGGCTCGCGGATGGGTCTGGAGGCGATCACCCAGGGTGAAGCAGTTCTTGCGGGCCTCCACATGCTTGATCCCGAGACGCGAACCTACAACCTTCCGCAGGTTCGTGCCCTCGTTCCGCAGTCCGACATCGTCGTCATCCACTGGGCCCGCCGCGCCCAGGGTCTTCTCGTTGCTCCCGGCAACCCGCATGGCATAGCGAATCTCGCGGATGTGGCCGCGCGGGGCCTCCGCCTCGTCCGCCGCCGCGAAGGCGCAGGCAGCCAGCTGCTCCTCGAGGTCCTCCTGCGTGAAAGCGGAATTGACCCCGAAGTCCTCGTCTTTGCCGAACGCCCCGCCGAGAGCGAGGAGGACCTTGCCTCGATGATATCCATGGAGGAAGCCGACTGCGGCCTCGGGATCCAGGCCGCCGCATCAAGCCTCGACTTCATCCCGCTACACCAGGAAGAATTCGACCTCGTGCTTCGGCGGCGCGATTATTTCGAGCCCCCGTTCCAGTCGCTTCTCGCCCTTGCCCGCACGGAGGGCTTCGCGCGCCGCGCCGCCCATCTCGGCGGCTATGACCTCTCCGGGCTCGGGGAGATACGCTACAACGCCTGATCTTCGGCCTGACCGCCGGGCAACCCATCGCCCTGCCTGTTCGATCGTTGCCCGGGCGCCCTGAACGATTGTACTGTCGTCACGCCCCGGGGGTCCCGCCAAAGCCGGCATGGAGCGACGGAATGAAGATCAGCGCCCGTAATGTCATCGCCGGCAAGATCGTCAGCATCACCAGAGGTGCAACAACCTCGATCGTGCATCTCGACTGCAATGGCACCGAGATCACTGCGTCGATCACCAACGAGGCCGTGGCCAAACTCGGCCTGAGCGAGGGTCAGCCGGCTCATGCCGTCATCAAGGCCTCCGACGTCATGATCGCCGTCCACTGAAGATCTTCAGTCCGGGCATTCGGATCCGTCGAGATGACCCCGAACGCCCTCAGGGAGATGGCTGCGGTACCTTGACATGGCGCGATAGCAGTTTCTCTGCCATCTCCGCCTCTCTTCGCCAGTCGCGCTGCTTCCCGAAGCGTCCGGCACCGGACGTGGCAGACAAGCCTCTTCCGGCAGCGAAAGGGCGAGGGCATCAAGGACGAAAGAGGGCGGGGAGCGGGTACCTGGCATGATCACCGCGCCGGCCGGAACAGCCAGGATCGGCCGCTTCGGCATGTACTCCCGGAACGACAGACGATAGAAGCAGTACTCTCCGCACCGGAGAGCAATTTTTCGGCGGTGCAGAGACGGGAATCGCGATCTGGGCTTGGCGGATCACGTGGAAGCAGGGTAAGCATTAACCAAAGAACATCCACCCAGGATGTCGAGGCGGTAGGCAGGTGCAGTCGTGCGGTCGTCGGATACACAGGATCGCGGAGTGACTCTGGTCACTGCGGTCAAACCCCTTCAGGTACGTGGCAGGTTTCTCACTGCTGTCGTGCTGCCGGTGACGGGCTCGCCGGACGCTGCCTTCTATGCCGCGCTTGACGCATTGCTGCAGCAGTCTCCGGGTTTCTTTGCCGAGGCTCCGGTCATTCTGGACGTTGCTCGTGCCAGGGGTCTCGACGCCAAGGAGGATTTCACCAGACTGCTTGACAATCTCCGCCATCGCAAGATTTCGCCCATTGCCGTCCAGAAGGCGACCAGCAAGCAGAAATCGGCGGCTGCCGAGGCCGGTCTCACCACGCTTCAGGTCGGGCAGGAGTCGCCTCTCGAACGCAAGTCGCGACCTGTTGCTGCCGCTCCGCAGCCACCCGAGCCCGGTCCGGGTACCCTCCTCATCACGACCCCCGTGCGTTCCGGCCAGCGCATTGTTGCCGAGCGGGGCGATCTGGTTGTCGTTGCGCCTGTCAGTTCGGGAGCCGAACTCATCGCCCATGGCAGCGTACATGTCTACGGCAGCCTGCGCGGCAGGGCTCTCGCAGGAGTCCACGGCGACAGGGAGGCGCGCATCTTCTGCCAAAGCCTCGAGGCGGAGCTGATCGCCATCGCCGGCCTCTACATGACGAGCGAGAACCTTGGTCCCGCCGTCACGAAACAGCGCGTACAGGCATTTCTAGAGGACGATGCCCTTCGCGTCGAACCGCTCAAGTAACCGCAGCAGGACAGGGGAATCGCGTGGCAAAGATAGTTGTAGTTACGTCTGGCAAGGGCGGGGTAGGCAAGACCACGTCGGCGGCAGCGATAAGTGCCGGACTGGCCATGCGCGGCCACAAGACCGTCGTCATCGATTTCGACGTGGGTCTGCGCAATCTCGACGTCATCATGGGATGCGAGCGCCGGGTCGTCTTCGACTTCATCAACGTCATCCAGGGCGAGGCGCGCCTCAACCAGGCGCTCATCAAGGACCGGCGCCTCGACAATCTGTCCATCCTTGCCGCCTCGCAGACCCGCGACAAGGATGCCCTGACCCGGGAAGGTGTGGAAAAGGTACTGGACGAACTCAGCGGCCAGTACGAATACATCATCTGCGACAGCCCGGCCGGCATCGAATGGGGCGCACATCTCGCGATGTATTTTGCGGACGAGGCGATCGTCGTGACCAATCCGGAGGTCTCGTCGGTGCGGGACAGCGATCGCGTCCTCGGCCTCCTGAGCAGCAAGACCAGGCGCGCCGAAAAGGGAGACGGTACGGTCAAGTCGCATCTGCTGCTGACCCGCTACGATGAAAATCGTGCGGCCAAGGGCGAGATGATGAAGATCGAGGACGTCGAGGAGATCCTCTCGATCCCGCTCCTCGGCATCATTCCCGAGAGCCCGGCGGTGCTGCGCGCATCCAACGTGGGCGCGCCGGTGATATTCGAGGAAAGATCGAACGCGGCCAAGGCCTATTCGGATGCGGTGTCGCGCCTCGTCGGCGAGCAGCTGGAGATGCGGATTCAGCCGGCTGAACGGCCCAGCCTGTTCCAGCGCCTGTTGAGGCGGACGGCATGAGCATGTTCAGCTTCTTCCGCAGGCCGAGCCAGACGCGATCCGCGGAAACCGCGAGAGACCGGCTGCAGATCCTGCTTGCCCACGAGCGAACCGGCCGCGCTACCCCCGATGTGCTGCCACTCCTCCAGCGCGAGATCATCGAGGTCATCGAGCGCCACATGAAGGTCGGCGGCGACAGCGTCGATATCAAGATCGAGCGGGGAGATGATCTCTCCATGCTCGAGATCAACATCGAGCTGCCGGGCGCGACGCCCCTTGCTGGCAGTGCCAGCACCTGACGGACGGGCAGCATCACGCGGGTTTCCGAAGCCGCACGGCAGAGGTGCCGCGTGGGCTGTTGAGCAACGTCGTCGTCCGGGGTGCAGGGCGCGGGCACCAGTATCAGCCAATACCTCCGGCCGGGACATCGCCTGACGAAGGAAGTTGGAACCGGATGGCGTAAAGCGTCCGGAGCAAGCGTGTTCCGTGATGACCGGCGACGGCGTCAGGCGTAGGTTCCCCTGTCGGGAATGGCAGGCCCCATTTCCAGGAGGCCAGGCGGTACCACGCGCTCCCGACCTTGAGAGCACATCCCCCAGATCCTGGGACAGCGGTATCGAACTGCCCCGATACAGGATGGAACACGTGTTCGGCCTGCAGGGGCACTGTTTGCCATCCCTCTGTTTCGTTAAGATTCTTTTCACGGACATTGATGAACCTCGCTCAGACGTCCGCGAAGGCACCTGCGGATCGTTTTCGCGAGGGATGACCGGCGATGTCTGCCATGCGTGGAGTGCGAATTCCGATTTGCAACCGTTCTGCCAGTCGCCGCAGGTCTGTTCGCAGATGGTCGGTCCTAATGGGCCTTTCTGCTCTCTCGGCGGCAGGTCTTGCGGCGTTCCTGTCCGCGCAAGCGGTTTCTGCTTCCAGGGAGGCAGAGGTCGTATTTCAGCAACAGGGCTGGAGCGCCGAACTCAGGAATCAATTCTACCATACGCCGCAGGGCTCGCACATGATGCCTGCCGACCTCTTTGCGGCACTGGAGCAGCCGGATGGCCGCGGCCGGTTCGGTGCTCCGGACTTCCTGGCGCAGTTCGGGTTCCTTCCGCCTGACGGAGACTCGCCGCTCAATCCGGATGGTTATCCTATCGGCTTCGCCGTGGATCAGGAGGCAAACCAGGTCGGATTGACCTGCGCCGCCTGTCATACCGCAGAGGTCGAGGTAAACGGCGAGCGGATCCGGATCGACGGAGCTCCGGCACATCTCGATTTCGACAGTTTCTACCAGGCACTGGCGCAAGCGGTCGCGGCCACCCTCGTCTCTCCGGAACGTTTCCAGCGTTTCGCTGCAAATTTCGGCGCGGAGGATGAAGCCGCGCAGAAGGCGCTGCAGGCGCGACTTGCTGAATTCAATCTCGAACTGACCGGAGACGCGGTAGTGCGTCGCCCCGCCCTCGCCTCGGGCTACGGGCGGGTGGATGCGCTGACCCAGATCATCAATTCCCTGGCTGTCACGGATCAGTCCAAGCCTGAAAACCTGTATCCCGTGGCGGCGCCGACGAGCTATCCTCCGCTCTGGCTGACGCCGGAGCTGGAATTCGTGCAGTGGATTCCGATCGCGGCGAGCCCGATCGCGCGCAACGGCGGGCAGGTGCTCGGGGTCTTCGGTCATACCGATCTCTCGTCTGGAGCAGCCGAGAATGCCTTCCGATCAACCATGCTCCTGCGGAACCTGCAGGAGATGGAGGACTGGCTCCAGGTCCTGAAGCCGCCGGTCTGGGACGAGACCCGGATGGGGAAGATCGACCCGGAACTGCGCGATCGGGGCGCGGAAATCTTTCGCGAGAACTGCGCGGGCTGCCACAACATGGCGCCCTATGAACGCACCGAACCGGAGGTCAACCATTTCGGAGAGACCTTCATCAGGATCGGGCGGGTGGATTTCCGCAAGGTCGGCACGGATCCGGCCTATCCGATGAGCCTGCTCACACGGCAGGTTGCCACCAATGAGACTACCGCGCCTCTTTTCGGGGACCGCCCGATCGTGCCTGCGCTCGAATTCTTTGGTGGAACGGTCCAGGCCTCGGTGCAGCGGGCGATTGCGGAAGCGGAGTTCAGCGAGGAGGAGATCCTCGCCCTGAACGGCATGCGCTTCACCACGGGGCCGGATGGCAAACCTGTGCCCTACACGCCCGAACAGCCGCCCACCTATCTCAAGGCCGGCCCGCTGGCCGGTGTCTGGGCGACCGGTCCCTATCTTCACAATGGTTCGGTGCCGACGATCTACGAACTGCTCTCGCCGGCCTCCGAGCGCCGCGAGGTTTTCTGGACGGGTGGCCGTGCTCTCGATCTCAGGCGCCTCGGCTACGAGAGCGGAGATGCACCGGGGCGGTTTCGCTTCGATACCCGCCTGCCCGGCAACGGCAATGGCGGTCACGAATATCCCGAAGGTGGCCTCAGCCATGACGAGCGCATGGCGGTCATCGAATATCTCAAGAGCCAGTGACGGCCATGAGCTACCTTGCCCGGATCGACGCCGCGCCCGAGGCTGCACGCTGGCCGATGGTGCGGGCCTGGATGCGTACGGAACCGCTGCCTCTCTATGCCGAGCTTCGCAGGTACCGCCCGGTTCTCGACCTGGGTGATGTCATCCTCGCCACGCGCCACAGCGACTGCACCGAAATCCTTGCCCGACACGATCTCTTCAGCGTCGAGCCCTATCAGGCCAAACAGGGCGAATACTGGATGGCCCAGGACGACACGGCCCGGCACTGGCGCGAGAAGTCGATCATGCGCGCGATCCTCGACTTCGAGATGGTGCCGGAGCTGCGCGAATGGGCCGAGGCCGAGGCGGGACGCCGCCTCGATGCCGCAGCGGGAACCACGCTCGATCTGGTTGCTGCAGTCACCCGCGGCGTTCCGCTCGCTGTTGTGGAGCGGTTCTTCGGGCTCGAGGGGGCGAAGCCTGGAGCCCTGTTCGAATGGTCCTACTGGAACCAGATGGATGCATTCTGGAACCAGCCTTTCGACGAACCGGAATTTGCAGCACCCGCGGAGATCGTTGCGCGGCGCGAGGCCGCGAACGAGGAGATGCGCGCCTTCCTGATCGGCCTCGTCCAGAACCGCGCCGCGGCGCTGCAGGCCGGGCAGCCCGGAAGCGACATGATCTCGCGGCTGCTCATCCTCTCACACTCCGGGGCATTGCGGTTCGATCTGCCTCAGGTGGTGCTGAATGCCGGCGGGCTTCTGATCGGGGCGGTCGAGACCACCTCGCATGCCGCGGTCAACGCGCTCCTCGTGCTCGGCGCCGATCCGGAGCGCCGTGCGGCCGCGGTCGCAGCGGCCCGGTCGGAGTGCGCGGCGGCGCTCGACGGCCATGTCTTCGAGGCGCTGCGGTTCAAGCCGGCCTTTCCCTACTTCTTCCGTCGCACGACGTCTGATACCTGCCTTGCACGCGGCACCGATCACGAGACACGCGTGCCCAAGGGAAAGATGGTTCTGGCGGTCACGCATAGCGCGATGTTCGATCCGCGAGCGGTGGATACCCCTGAGCGTTTCGACCCCAGCCGCGGGCTGCAAGGCACCTTCACCTTCGGCTACGGCCTCCATGGATGTCTGGGCCGTGCCGTCGGGGCGGCCCTCGTGCCGGCAATCGTGCGGGCTGTGCTGGGCCGGAAAGGCTGCTTTCCGGGCGCCGTCGCCTACCGCAACGGCCCGGTGCCCGAGGCCTGGCCGTGGTTCATCGAGGACACACCCGCCGGCGCCGGCTGTGTGCTGGCGCGCTGACCCCCACCGACGCCTAATCCGGCTGGCTCGTCTGTCTCATTCGGGAGAGCACTGCCCTTTGGTGTGGCGCTGAGAAAAGGAAGCATGCCCTTGGAGCGGGTTGTTCCGGAGGAGGTCACTTCTACCGGCTGCGACAACTTGAGCGTCGCTCTCTTCAGGAATGCCGACAACCGATTTCCGGGATTGCTCGCGCCCTCTATTCAAACCTCGCAGCCACCTCCTTCGGAGGCATTGAGATCGACGTCATGCTTTCCGAACCTCCAGCCATGCACCAAGACTCTTGCACCACGCCTCCGGCCATATTAGCTAAGGTGGCAGTGGCGGGTATGGTGTAGTGGTAGCGCCCCAGCTTCCCAAGCTGGTAGTGCGGGTTCGATTCCCGCTACCCGCTCCAGCCTCCTCTCAAGAATGGCCGAAGGGAAACCGCCTCAGAAGGCGGAAAGGACCGGCCTCGGGCTCCCCGAAGAGGCATATCTCGGAAATCCGCTGGCGTTGTGCAAGGATCGGGGCCAGAACCGGGAAAAGGGCGGTCGCAGTTTCCTCGCGTAACCGCTCGGTCAATGACCCCGTCAGGGTGAGATGAAAACGGAATCGTTCAAACACGAAGGGATATCCCCAGCGGTCAAGCAGTGCTGTTCCCATGGCATCGAGTCCGACGATACGGCGCTTCCGCTCTGCCTCGTCCATCGCCGCGCGGAATTCGTCGAAGCGCCTGACGCATCTGGCGGCGAGCTCATCGATTTTCGGGCAGGGCCTGGACGGTACCAGGGCAAGGAACGGCCCGAGCGCCGCAATCTCAAGCTGCGGCAGCATGAATGCCTTTTCCTCCGCGGCAAGGGTTGCAACGAGATTCGCGAGGTCATGGGCCGTCTCTCCGGCTCGCAGCCGAAATGGTGCTTTCAGGGTCGCGTGGAAACCATAGTGCCGGGGTACAGCTGTCAGCTCCGCAGCCGGTACCGGCAAGCCCGGCACATCCGGGTGGCGAGGTG
>JAJUJF010000047.1 GCA_029265455.1 Paracoccaceae bacterium
CCGCGTGACCGAGACGGCGCTGCTCTGCGTGTTGTGGATCCGGGCGACCGCGACGGCACAGGCGCGCTCCTGGGCGGCCCGGACCCCCGGATCGAGAAAGACGCTGGCCGGCACCCGCTCCGGGCCCGAACATCCCGCGGCAAGCATCGCGACCGGAAGCGCGACGAACCCGATCCTCAACATGTCACTCTCCTCCCTGCTGGCCAGGCCCGCCCGTCCCTCGCGGGCGGTGCACGTCAATCACCAATCACCGCCGCTGCCGCGTCACGACGCGAGCGAACTTCCGCCCTGCCCCACCTGCTCGTGACGCTGCCTCTCCGGCCACAACCTCTTGACCGTGCAAAGGGTTCCCTCGGGCTTCCGCGGTCGACCCCGCCGATCCCGAACCGGCCACCCCGGGGCACGAACATCCGCGCGGTCACGCCGTCGAGGCGGGTTGGTTGCGCTCAGCGGCGATCGTCGTCGGGATGTCCTGCCGCCGCGAAACCGCCGCCGATGACGCGGGTCGCGCGCGCATGGGGATCGGGCCGCGGGGTGAGTTCGAGGACCGCGGGGGCGTGACCGTCGGCCGAATCACGCGGCACGAAACCGATATGGGTGGCGAAGGCGTTCGAGACCGCCGCCTGCGCATTGTCCGACGTCCCGTAGATCACCGAGAAGCCGACCCGCGGCGCGGTCAGCGCCGCTTCCGTCAGCCGCACCAGGTCGGCAGCCGAGAGCCAGGACCAGAGCATCCGCCGGTCCGCGGGTTCGGGGGAACAGGAGCCGATGCGCAGGCAAACGGTCTCGAGGCCCCACTTGTCCCAGTAGAGCGCGGCCAGATCCTCGACGAAACACTTGCCGAGCCCGTAGAACGTGTCCGGCCGGTGCGGGACGCGGGTGTCGGGCACTTCCTCGACCTCGCAGAAGCCCACCGCGTGGATCGAGCTCGCATGGACGATCCGCTTCACGCCGTGCCGCCGCGCACCCTCCCAGATGTTGTAGGCGGCAGGCAGGCCGTCACGCAGGAGTTCGTCGAAGGGATGCTCGCGCGGATTGCCGGCGAAATGCACGATGGCGTCGCAGCCGTCGATGCAGGCGAAGGCCGCCTGCCGGTCGGCAAGGTCGCAGACCACCAGTTCCTCGTTCGCCGCCGCCACACCCATGTCGGCGCGATCGGCATGCCGCAGCCGCGGCGCGAAATCGGCAAGTCCCTCGCGAAGCTGGGCACCGAGGCTCCCGGCCGCGCCGGTGATCAGGATCCGCTCGTAATCCGCCATCAACCCGAGCCTTCGCGCAGGGCGGTGAGGGTGGTCCGGGGCGTGATCGCCTCGACCGGGAAGACGAGTTCGACGATGCCGCCACCTGCCGCGCGCGTCCGCTCGAAGGCCGGGACGAATTCGGCGGTGCGCGTCACCCGCTCGCCGTGGAGGCCATAGGCATGGGCGAGCGCGACGAAATCGGGATTGTCGAGATCGGTGAAGATGACGCGGCCCGGATACTGCTGCTCCTGGTGCATGCGGATCGTGCCGTAGCTCGCGTTGTTGACGAGCAGGATCACCGGACAGGCCTCGGCCTGTTTCGCGGTCCCGAGCTCGGCCAGCACCATCTGCAGGTCGCCATCTCCCGTGAAGGTGACGGTGCAGCGCTCGGGAAAGGCGATGCGCGCGGCGATCCCGGCCGGCAGGCCGAAACCCATCGCGCCCGACTGCGGCGCCACCAGCCGCTGGTGGCCGCGGAACGCGAGATGCCGGTTCGGCCAGATCGCGAAATTCCCCGCACCGTTGGTGATGATCGCATCCGGCGGCAGCGCCCCGGCGAGATGGGCAATGACCGCGCGCAGGTCGAGCTTGCCGGGCGGTTCCGGCAGGTCGTCGTTCCGGGCAAGATAGGCCGCCCGCGCCGCCCGCGTCCGTCCGACCCAGCGCTCGCGCCCGTCGATCCGCAGATGCCGCAACGCCGCCATCAGATGATCGGGGGCGGCATGGATCGGCAGATCGGCGGTGTAGATCTTGTTGAGTTCGCCCTCCGAGGCATGGGCATGGATGAGGACGGGGGCCATCTTCGGCACCGCGAACCGGCTGTAGCCGTCGGTCACGTTCTCGCTGAACCGCAGGCCGAGGGCGAGGACGAGATCGGCGCTGTCCATCAGTTCCCGCACGGCCTCCGCCTTGCCGAGACCCGCGTCCCCGACATAGCTCGGGCTGTCGCTGTCGAGGAGATCCTGCCGGCGGAAGGCCGTCAGGACCGGGAGCGAGTTCCCCTCGGCGAAGGCGCGCAGGTCGGCACGGGCAATGTCGGACCAGCCGCTGCCGCCAGCGATCACCAGCGGCCGCTCGGCCTCCTGCAGGAGCCGGGCAAGTTCCTCGATGTCGCGCTTGGCCGGCGCGGGGCGCGACACCCGCGCCTTCGGACCCGGCCCGACCTCCGTCGCGGCGGCGAGCACGTCCTCGGGGAGCGCGACGACGACCGGGCCCGGCCGGCCCGACATGGCGGTGGCGAAGGCGCGGGCGACGAGTTCGGGGATGCGCTCGGGCGTATCGACCTCGACCGCCCATTTCGCGATCCCGCCGTACATCGCGCGGATATCGATCTCCTGGAAGGCCTCGCGGCCGCGGAACGCGGTTTGCACCTGACCGACGAAGAGGATCATCGGCGCCGAATCCTGCTGGGCGGAATGGACGCCGACCGCGGCATTCGCCGCCCCCGGCCCGCAGCTCACGAAGGCGATGCCGGGCTCGCCCGTGAGCTGGCCCCAGGCGGCGGCCGCCAGGGCCGCGCCGCCTTCGTGACGGTTCGGCACGAGGCGGATGGCCTCCTCCTCGTCGTGAAGCGCGTCGAGTACCGGCAGATAGCTCTCCCCCGGCACGCCGAAGATCGCCCTCACCTCCTGTGCGAGCAGGCATTCGACCAGAAGCCTGCCACCGGTTCGCGTCTCCCCCATCCGCATCACTCCCGCGGGTCGTCCTGCGGGGGAGACGAGCATATTTCGGCAGGCGATGGTAGGGGCGGCAGCACTGCCCTGGCATTCCGGAAACAGGCGTCCTACGCCTATGCCGGCAACGATTGCCGGAGTGCGCGTCACCATGGAAACCGGGGCCGAACCGCGCCGGGCGGTCATCTTCACGAGGTTTTCCGTCGTGACCGGTGGCGGATTCGCGCATACGCCCGAATGGTACCAGCGCTGGCGCAAGTTTCTCCCGAAGGCGGTGCGCTCGCCGCTCAGGAAACGCTCCGCCCCCGCAACCGTGGCCGACAAGTGCCGGATGCTGTTCGCGACGGAACGCCTGCGGCGGCGCTTCCACCTGTTCGAGACGATCGCCCTGCCCTCGATCGCCGGACAGGAGGACCGGCGATTCCTTCACGTCGTCCTGCATTCACCGCTGCTGCCCGGGCCCTGGCGGAAGCGGCTCGATGACCTCGCGGCGACGCACGGGTTCCGCAGCATCGCCATCGGACCGGAGGAGGACATCGGCGAGCGCTGTCGTGCGATCGTGGCCGAGCTTGCCGAGGCGCTTCCGGGTGATGACGCCCGGATTGCCAGCGTCAGGTTCGACGATGACGATGCCCTCGCCGTGGATTTCGTCGGCAGGCTCCTTGCCCGCGCCGCATTCGCCGCGCATGGCGACGTCATCTCCTTCGCCAGCGGCTTCACGCTCCATCTCGTTGACGGGCGCCCTCCACGGCTCCATCCCTCCCATGCGCCCCTCAACGCCATGGGCCTGTCACTGATCTCCGCCGACCCGTCGGCGCCCGCCACCATCTGGGATGCCGGGAACCACGCGCGGACTGCCCGGGAGCGCCCCGTCACCCTCATGCCCGATCCGGGCATGTACGTCTGCACCTCCCACATCCACAACGACTCCCTGCGCTTTTCCCGCCGCTCGGGCCGGAAGTCGCGCCCGCTCGCCGATGCGGCGTCGATCCTCGCCGAGCGTTTCGACATCGACGCCGAGGCGCTTGGCGACGCCACGCCCTGAGCCCCTCGCGGCCGGCTGCCGGTCCCTGCACCGGCAACACCGGCGGCGCAGGACCGGGGAGGAAAGCCGGAATGCGAGCCCGTCTCCCCGTCACCGGAGGAAGGCCTCGCCCTGTCCACCGCGCACGCATGACGCGCGCGACCGCACCCGGCCCTTGCCCCTCAGCCCCGGCGCGACGTCCGCTTGAGCTGGCCGGGAGCGGCATGCTCCACGGTACGGATGAAGACCTCGTGCTCGGCGCAGAGCTGGATCACCGATTTCGGCGGCATCACGTCGGTGAAGAACCCGTCGAGATCGGCCAGGCTCGCGATCCTCACCGGCGCGGCACGGCTGAACTTCATCTTGTCGGCGACGAGATAGGACTTGCGGGCATTCTTGATGATCGCCTGCGTCACCCGCACCTCGCGGAAATCATAGTCGAGGAGCGAGCCGTCGGGGTCGAGCGCCGCCGCGCCGATGATCGCGTAATCGACCTTGAACTGGCCGATGAACTCGGCGGTGACATCGCCGACCAGCGCCCCGTCCGCCCGGCGCAGGATGCCGCCCGCCACCACCACCTCGACGTTCGGGCTCTGGGCGAGGATGTTGGCCACGTTGAGGTTGTTGGTGATCACCATCAGGTTGCGGTGCCGCAGCAGCGCGCGCGCCACCGCCTCGGTGGTGGTGCCGATGTTCATGAAGATCGAGACGCCGTCCGGGATCGTCGCCGCCACGAGCTGGGCGATCTCCTCCTTCTCGCCCGCGGCAAGGTCGCGGCGGTCCTCGTAACCGATGGCGATGATCCCCGAGGGCATCATCGCCCCGCCGTGGACCCGCGTGAGCTGCCCGGTGTCGCAAAGCTCGGCGAGGTCGCGGCGGATCGTCTGCGCGGTGACGTTGAAATGGCTGGCGAGCTCCTCGACCGTCACCTTTCCCGCCTCGCGTGCGAGTTCGAGGATTTCCGCATGCCGGAAGTTCTGCGCCATTCGCCTTCAGACCATCTCGTTCCGATGATCCCGCTTCTTCGCCGCCCCGGGCGACAAGCGCAAGCATCTTGCCCCGTTTACCGCGTCCTGCGGTGACGCGACGGCCGAATCGTCCTAGAAACGTCGGGACTCCGTGGCAGGGAAGGTCGGGTGCCGATGAAACACGTGCTTGCCATCGATCAGGGAACGACATCGACCCGCGCCATCCTCTTCGACGAGAGGATGCGGATCACCGCCTCCGCCCAGACCGAATTCCCGCAGCACTATCCCCGCTCCGGCTGGGTCGAGCACGACGCCGAGGATCTCTGGGCCACCACCGCCGGCACGGCGCAGGCGGCGATCGAGCGCGGCCATGTCGGGCCGGAGGACATCGTCGCCATCGGCATCACCAACCAGCGCGAGACCACCGTCGTCTGGGACCGCGAGACCGGCCGTGCCATCCATCCCGCCATCGTCTGGCAGGACCGCCGCACCGCCGCCCTCTGCGCCGAACTTGCCGAGGCGGGCCACGAGGAGCTGATCACCGCGCGCACCGGCCTCATCATCGACCCCTATTTCTCGGCGACCAAGCTCAAGTGGATCCTCGACGAGACGGACGGCGCCCGCGCGGCCGCGCGGGCGGGAAGGCTGCTCTTCGGCACGGTCGACAGCTACCTGATCTGGCGGCTCACCGGCGGGCAGGCCCATGTCACCGACGCGACCAATGCCTCCCGCACGATGCTCTACAACATCCACCGCGGCGAATGGGACGAGGAGATCCTGCGCCTCCTCGACATCCCCGCGGCGATGCTGCCCGAGGTCCGTGACTGCGCGGCGGAATTCGGCGCGAGCCGGCGCGACCTCTTCGGCCGGGCGATCCCGATCCTCGGCGTCGCCGGCGACCAGCAGGCGGCGACCTGCGGCCAGGCCTGTTTCGAACCGGGCATGGTGAAATCGACCTACGGCACCGGCTGTTTCGCGCTGCTCAACACCGGGTCGGAGCCGGTGCGGAGCGGGAACCGGCTCCTCTCCACCATTGCCTACCAGCTCGACGGCAGGCCGGCCTATGCGCTCGAAGGCTCGATCTTCATCGCCGGCGCGGTGGTGCAATGGCTGCGCGACGGGCTCCGGCTCATCCGCGACGCCGCCGAGTCCCAGTCGCTCGCGGCCAAGGCCGATCCCAACCAGCAGCTCTACCTCGTCCCCGCCTTCACCGGCCTCGGCGCTCCCTACTGGGACCCGGAGGCCCGCGGCGCGATCTTCGGCCTCACGCGCGGCAGCGGCCCGGCCGAATTCGCCCGCGCCGCGCTCGAGAGCGTCGCCTTCCAGACCCGCGACCTCCTCGAGGCGATGGCCCGTGACTGGCAGGGCGGCGGCGCGGCCTCGGTCCTGCGGGTCGATGGCGGCATGACCGCATCCGACTGGACGATGCAGGCGATCGCCGATCTCTGCGGCCGGCCGGTCGACCGGCCGCAGCTTACCGAGACCACGGCGCTCGGGGCGGCGTGGCTTGCGGGAATGCGCGCGGGTCTGTATCCCGAACCTGGCGAATTCGCTCGGGGATGGGCGCTCGAACGCCGGTTCGAGCCGGCTCTGGATGCCACGCGGCGCGAGGCCAGATATGCAGGATGGCGCGATGCGGTCAGCCGGACGCTGAGCCGTCGCATGTAGTCATTGGAAAGGGGAAATCATGGCGGTCAAGGTAGGCATCAACGGTTTCGGGCGGATCGGGCGCAACGTGCTGCGCGCCATCATCGAGACCGGGCGCACCGACATCGAGGTGGTGGCGATCAACGACCTCGGCCCGGTCGAGACCAACGCCCATCTCCTGCGCTACGATTCCGTCCACGGCCGTTTCCCTTCCGAGGTGAAGGTCGAGGGCGACACGATCGACGCCGGCCGCGGCCCGATCCGGGTGACGGCCGAGCGTGATCCGAAGGCGCTGCCCTGGAGCGATGTCGACATCGCGCTCGAATGCACCGGCATCTTCACCAAGGCCGAGGACGCGGCGCGCCATCTCGAGAACGGCTCGAAGCGGGTGCTGGTCTCGGCCCCGGCATCGGGCGAATGGCGCGGCCGCGCGCCCAGAACCGTCGTCTACGGCGTCAACCATGATTCGCTCGACGCGGACGACCAGGTGGTCTCGAACGCCTCCTGCACCACCAACTGCCTCGCGCCCGTCGCCTATGTGCTCAACAACGCCATCGGGATCGAGCGCGGCTTCATGACGACGATCCATTCCTACACCGGCGACCAGCCGACGCTCGACACGCTGCACAAGGATCTCTACCGCGCCCGCGCGGCGGCGGTGTCGATGATCCCGACCTCGACCGGCGCCGCAAAGGCCGTCGGCAAGGTCCTGCCCGAGCTCAACGGCAAGCTCGACGGCGTCGCGATCCGGGTGCCGACGCCCAACGTCTCGGTGGTCGACTTCAAGTTCGTCCCCGCCCGCGCCACGTCGATCGAGGAGGTGAACGAGGCGATCCGGGCGGCGGCGGACGGCCCGCTGAAGGGCATCCTCGGCTACACGAACGAGAAGCTCGTCTCGATCGACTTCAATCACGACAGCCATTCCTCGGTCTTCCACATGGACCAGACGAAGGTTCTCGACGGCACGCTGGTGCGGGTGCTCGCGTGGTACGACAACGAATGGGGCTTCTCCTGCCGCATGGCCGACACGGCCGTCGCGATGGGCAAGCTCGGCTGACAGGACCGCAGCGTCACCATCCGGGACGCGCACGAACGGAAAGGCCCGGCACCAGGTGCCGGGCCTTTTGCCGTCCCGAGGGAACCGGCTCAGGCCGGGGCGTGGCCGTGACCGTGACCATGCGCCATCGCGGACGGCCCGCCTGCGCGCTGCTCGCTGTCCGTCTGCGCCGGCATGTCGGCCGGCACCACCGCCCGGCGGTAGAGATGCCAGGTGGCATGACCGAGCACCGGCAGCGCCACCACGAGACCGAGGAAGAGCGGCAGCGATCCGAGGAGCAGCATCAGCGCGACCACCACGCCCCAGGTGAGGATCACGCCCGGATTGTGTCGCGTCACCCGCACCGACGTGAGCACCGCAGTCGCGATCGTCGTCTCGCGGTCGACGAGGAGCGGGAAGGAAATCACGCTGATCGCGAGGACGAACAGCGCGAAGAGGGCACCGATGCCGGTGCCGATGATGATCAGCGCCCAGCCGGCCGGTGTCGTCAGCGCCGTCGCGATCAGCGCCCAGAAGCTCTCCGGCACCTCCGGCCCGAGGGTGAGGGCATAGATGCCCCGCGCCACCGCGATCCACACCGCGAAGATGAGGATCAGGCCGAGGCCGAGGATGAAGATCGGGCCGATGCTCTCCGACCGGAATACCTTGAAGGCGTCACCCCAGCTCGGGTCGAGCCCCGCCTCGCGTCGCTTGCTGATCTCGTAGAGGCCGATCGCCGCGAGGGGTCCGACTAGGACGAAACCCGTCACCGCCGGATAGATCAGATGGACGGCGTTGCTCTGCAAGGCGAGCGCCACCATCGCGATGCCGATGATCGGGTAGACGACGACCAGGAACACCGCGTCGCTGCGCATCGCCTTGAAATCCTCGAACCCGCGCTGGAGCGCATATTCGATGTCCTCGGTCTCCAGATGCCGGATCCCGGCCGGCGGCTCGTGAGCGGCCTGGGTGATGCCGCCGACATGGCCGCCTACATTGCCGATCGTGTGCATGACGTCGCGGATTGCCCGCACCGTCCATGACAACGGATTTCCGATGACCTGCCGCATCGCGTTCGCTCCCATTCCAGGTGGGTGCGGCGGTCTCCCTCCGGAAGCGAAGGGAGGCGTTCCGGCAGCACCCTGCGACCAAAGTACGACTGTACATTTCCACTCTACTCGCAATGCGGGACGCTGGCAAAACGTTCCGAACAATCCCCCGCGCCTTGCGGCGCAAGGTCACTTGTGTTCCCCTCGCCCTCATCGCGGAACCCGGCTTCCGGCCGGGCGATCCCGCCTCAGGAGGGTGCCATGCTCGACCGAACCGATCTCGTCTCGCAGCTGAAGGACGCGAGCCTCTTGACCGACAAGGCCTTCGTCGGCGGCGAATGGACCGGAGCCGAGGGCGGCAGGAGCTTCCCCGTCATCAATCCCGCCCGCGGCGACACGCTGGTCTCCGTGCCCGACCTCGGCGAGGCCGAGATCAGCCGCGCCATCAACATCGCCCATGACGCGCAGAAGGACTGGGCGCGGAAGACCGGCAAGGAACGCGCCGCGGTCCTGCGGCGCTGGTACGAGCTGATGACCGCCAATGCCGACGATCTCGCGGCGATCCTCACCGCCGAGATGGGCAAGCCCCTCGCCGAGGCGAAGGGCGAGATCTTCTACGGCGCGAGCTTCATCGAATGGTACGCCGAGGAGGCGAAACGCGTCTATGGCGAGACCATTCCCGGTCACCACCCCGACCGCCGCCTCATCGTCATCAAGCAGCCGATCGGCGTGGCCGCCTCGATCACGCCGTGGAACTTCCCGAACGCGATGATCGCCCGCAAGGTGGCGCCCGCCCTTGCCGCCGGCTGCGCGATGGTTGCGCGACCTGCGTCCGAGACGCCGCTCTCCGCGCTGGCGATGGCGGTCCTCGCCGAACGCGCCGGCGTGCCGAAGGGGGTGTTCTCGGTCGTGACCTCGACCTCGTCGTCCGAGGTCGGCAAGCTGTTCTGCTCCCACCCCAAGGTGCGCAAGCTCACCTTCACGGGCTCGACCGAGGTGGGCCGCATCCTGCTGGCCCAGGCCGCGGACCAGGTGATGAAATGCTCGATGGAGCTTGGCGGCAACGCGCCCTTCATCGTCTTCGACGACGCCGATCTCGACGCCGCGGCCGAGGGCGCGATGACCTCGAAATACCGCAACAACGGCCAGACCTGCGTCTGCGCCAACCGCATCTACGTGCAGGAGGGCGTCTATGACGCCTTTGCCGAGAGACTCGCGGCAAGGGCCGCGTCGCTGAAGGTGGGCGACGGTTTCGAGGAAGGCGTGGACACCGGTCCCCTCATCAACGGCGCCGCGGTCGAGAAGGTCGAGGCGCATATCGCCGACGCGCTCGCCAAGGGGGCGCGGCTGGTGACCGGCGGCAAGCGGCACGCGCTCGGCGGCAGCTTCTTCGAGCCGACCGTCCTTGCCGATGTCACTCCCGCGATGCAGGTGACGCGGGAGGAGACCTTCGGCCCCGTCGCTCCCCTCTTCCGCTTCCGGGACGAGGAGGACGTGATCGCCCAGGCCAACGACACCATCTTCGGCCTCGCGAGCTATTTCTACGCCCGCGATCTCGGCCGGGTCTGGCGCGTGGCCGAGGCGCTCGAATACGGGATGGTCGGCATCAATACCGGCCTGATCTCGACCGAGGGCGCGCCCTTCGGCGGTGTGAAACAGTCGGGCCTCGGCCGCGAGGGTTCGCGCCATGGCATCGACGAGTATCTCGAGATGAAATACCTCTGCCTCGGCATCTGAGCCGGCCTTCCGTCACAGGCCGAGGCGGCTGCGGAGATCGGGCAGCATCTTGCGCGAGACGCTGAGGCTGTCGCCCGTTCCGTCGATGCGGACACGCCAGCCCCCGCTCGCCTGCCGCGTCAGCCCGCAGATGCAGCGGATCTGCACGATCGCCGAGCGGTGGATCCGCACGAACCGCCCCGGCGGCAGTACCGTGTGCCACCATTTCAGCGGCCGCAGGTCGGTCACCATCGTGCCGTCGGTCAGATGGGCGATGCTCTGGTCTCCGTCCGCCCGCAGCATCGCCAGTGCATCGAGCCGCACGCCGCGCACGCTCCTCCCCGTGCGCAGGTAGACGAGCGGCGGAAACGCCGTGCCGGTACCGGCCGGCGCCGGCGGGCGCTCGCCATGACAGGCGGCGGCGACCAGTTCCGCCACCAGCAGCATCGCCGCGACCACGTCCTCCCCCCAGATCCGCGCCTCCCGCGTCGCATCGAAACCGATCGCGCCCCGCAGCCGGCCTGCGTGACGGATGGGAACGGTGAGGCTGCTCCGGATCGACTGGCGCAGGAATTCACGCTGCAGGCCGCGCATCGACGGCGGCATGGCATGGACATCGGTGACCAGCACCGGATCGCCGGCCACCATATGCGCCTGCATGGCCCCGATCAGCGTGACCGGCGTATCCTGCAGATCGGCGAGATGCGACGTGACGCCGGAGCGGCACCATTCGTGGGTATTGCGGAAGACCGCGAGATCCGGGCTGTATTCGAGGATCCAGGCGCGATCCGCCTCCGCCGCGAGCGCGAGCAGTTCGAGCACCCGCGCCACGGCTTCATCCCGGGGACGCGCCAGCAGCTCGCAGGCGACGCGCTGCGGCCAGCCCGCCGCGCCCTCGGGTCGGCTGCGCGCGGCCAGCGCCGTCCACACCCTGAACCCGTCCGCCACCCGCGCCACCACCGGGTCACCTCCGCCTGCCCGGTTCCGCGCACAGGCGAATCGCCTTGCCCGTGACGGACCGGGACCCGGCATACCGGACTGTCCGCACCACCGGGCCGGGTCATTCATCGGAAATACATGCGCCTTATGCCGCTTTGCTTGCCTTCCTGCCCCCTGCCCGGACAGGTTCAAGAAAAGGGAAGGAGGTTGGCAGCAACAACCGCGAATAGTTACCCGGATGGAAGTCTAGCGACTTCCGGACATTTTCTCAACGACTTCACGCCGGCAGTCAGGCGCGCGGGGAGACTGCGGGACAACGGTCCGGCAGGAGGACGCGCGTGCCCCGGCCGTACAGGTGATGCCGTTGCCGGCCCAGGAGGGCGACATGAACCGACGCAGCGAGGCATGGGAACTGGAACTCTGGGCGCGGAGCCTGCGCGGGGAATGGTGGGCCGCGGCCGCGCGACCTCTCCGGCGCGCGGCCGGTCGCCTCGCGAAAGCCCCGCTCGACACCGCGGCCCGAATTGCCCGGCCCGCGGCGGACGCGCCAGACCATGCCCTCGCCGCCACGCCGCCGGCAGTCACCGCCCTGCGCTGAACCCGCGCAGGGGGGCCGCCCGGCTCAGACGATCACCTCCATCTCCTTCTGCTCGCCCACGCCGAAGACCCGCTTGTAGCGCGCGATCTCCTCCGGGGGCCCGATCGCCTTGGCCGGATTGTCGGAAAGCTTCACCGTCGGCCGCCCGTTCGCCGACACCGCCTTGCAGACCAGCGAGAACGGCGCCAGCCGGTCATCGGCGACGAGCCCGCGGAAATCGTTGGTGAGCAGGGTCCCCCAGCCGAAGCTGAGCCGCACCCGCCCGTGGAACTGCGCATGCAGCGCCTCGATCCTGTCGACATCGAGGGAGTCGGAGAAGATCACCAGCTTCTCGCGCGGGTCCTGGCCGCGGCTCTCCCACCAGGCGATCGCGGCCTCCGCACCCTCCTCCGGCAGCCCCGAATCGATCCGGATCCCGGTCCAGGTCGCCAGCCAGTCCGGGGCCCGTTCGAGGAAGCTCCGCGTCCCGAAGGTATCGGGCAGGATGATCCGCAGGTTGCCGTCGTAATCCTCGTGCCAGTCCTCGAGCACCTTGTAGGGCGCCTCGGCCAGCGCCGCGTCGTCTTCCGCAAGCGCCGCCGTCACCATCGGCAGCTCGTGGGCATTGGTGCCGATCGCCTCGATGTCGCGGCGCATCGCGATCAGGCAGTTCGACGAGCCGGTGAACCGCTCCCCGAGGCCCTCGATCATCGCCTGCACGCACCAGTCCTGCCACAGGAAGGAATGCCGCCGCCGCGTGCCGAAATCCGAGATCCTGAGATCGGGCAGTTTCCGCAGGCGCTCGATCTTCTCCCAGACGCGGGTCATCGCCCGGGCATAGAGAACCTGCAGCTCGAAATAGCCCATCCCGTTCAGCACCGCGCGCGAGCGCAGTTCCATCAGCACCGCGAGCGCCGGGATCTCCCACATCATCGCCTCGGCCCAGGGACCGCGGAAGGTGAGCACGTATTGCTCGTCCCGCTTCTCGAGATGATATTCCGGCATCCGGAACCCCTCGAGCCATTCCATGAACTCGGGGGTGAACATCTGCCGCTTGCCGTAGAAGGTGTTGCCCCGGAGCCAGGTACTCTCGCCCCGCGTGAGGCGCAGCGTGCGGATATGGTCGAGCTGCTCACGCAGCTCCGCCTCGTCCACGAGGTTGGCCAGCGGCACGTGCCTTGACCGGTTGATGAGCGAGAACTCGACCTCGACATCGGCGTTGCGGCGGAACACCGTCTGCGCCATCAGGAGCTTGTAGAAATCGGTATCGAGGAGCGAGCGGACGACCGGATCGATCCGCCAGGCATGGTCGTAGACGCGCTTCGCGATATCCATCTCAGCCGGTGACCGTCTCGGACCGCGCGAAGCCGACGCCCTTCGCCTGCATCTCCGTCAGGGCCTGTTCGAGCGACCCGTCAAGGTCGATCGCCCGGCAGGCGTCCTCGATCACCACTGCCCCAAGGCCGAGCCTGACGGCGTCGAGCGCCGAGTAGGCGACACAGTAGTCGGTCGCGAGGCCGGCGATCCACACCGCCTCGACCCCGCGTTCGCGCAGATAGCCGGCGAGGCCCGTCGGCGTCGTCCGGTCGTTCTCGTGGAAGGCCGAGTAGCTGTCGATCTCGCGCCGGAAGCCCTTGCGGATGATGACATCGGCGCTCCGCGTGTCGAGATCGGCGTGGAAGGCCGCGCCCTGACTCCCCTGCACGCAATGCGCCGGCCAGAGCACCTGCTCGCCATAGGCAAGCTCGATCGTCGAGAACGGCAGCGCGCCTGCATGGCTGTCCGCGAAGGAGAGGTGATCTGCCGGGTGCCAGTCCTGGGTGAAGACCCGCACGGCGAAGAGCGGCAGGAGACGGTTGATCACCGGGATCACGGCGTCACCCTCCGCCACGGCGAGCGCGCCGCCGGGGCAGAAATCGTTCTGGACGTCCACGACGATCAGCGCGGCGCGATCAAGCTGCATGGTCATCTTTCCCCTCTGGCGCCGCGACCGACATCGCGCGCGGGCCGCTCCTGCGGTGAGCCAAGGTTAGCCTTCCGCGGGTCGAGATCAATGACCGAGGTCAAGCCGCGCAAGCGGGCATGACCGTCGCTGTCGGTATCCGCCTCAGTGGTGGGCGTGGATCTCCTTCCCTGCCCCGCCTGTCGCCAGCATGGGCCAGCCGAACACCCGCATCTCGGCCCGTTGCAGTCGCCGCGCGAGGGTCATCTCCCCGCAGCCGCAGAGGCCGCAGGCCAGTTCCGGGCGAGCCCCAAGCAGTCGCACGAGAATCAGCGGCCCGCGTTCCTCCGCCGGCAGGTCGAGGATACGCTGCGCAAGCATGACGCCTTCGGGCTCGTCCCGGCCCTTGCCGGTCCAGCCGTTGAGCCGCGTGCGGGTATAGTAGGCATTGCGCATCCGGGAGAGGAGTTCGGGCAGGAGATCCGCCTCGTCGCACCGGTCGCCGAGCAGGATCGCCTGCAGGAGCGTGTCATGCACGAGTTCATCAGCGGCGTCCGCACAGCGGGTGAGGCCGACCGCCGCCATTCGCAGCGCCGGTACCATCGCGCACAGCGATTCCCTCCGCGCCGCCACCGCCGCGCCGAGTTTCTGGAAGTCATGTTGCATCGTGTCCAGCTCCTGACCAACGCGGTGCATCCCCTTCCCCTATGGTTAACGCGGTGGCGGACGATCCGGTTCCACATCCGGAAGACGATATTGATGCGCTTGCAGACGACAGGACACGGCGATTCGCAGGTGGCTGCAATCCGAACCGGGGAGGGCCGGGCCTGAATGACGGTGGCCGGTGCTCATCCGGCCGGGACTGCCCGGCACGACGCAGCTGCCACCAATGATCGGGTCGCCTGCCACCGCCGGTCCTTGTCGGGTCCGCCCCCGCCCCAACCCGGCTTGCCCGCGGATTCCACGGCGTCTCTTCCACGCCTCGTTAACACTCGGGTAGCACATACTATCCAGGCAAAATCAATGAGTTGATGATGTTTTCACGCGTGGGCGCCCCTTGCCCACGCCTCAGGCCCGTCCGCCACGGCGCCACGGCTCGAAGATCGCTTCCGCCTCGGCGCGGCCCTTCGGCGTCAGCCGCAGCCGCTTTCCCTCGTGGGCGATGAAGCCGATGTCGAGCGAACGCAGGAGCACCCGCTCCGTCCGCGCCTCGTCCCAGCGCAGGTGCTCGCGCAGCGCCCGGGTGGTGTTCTCCTCCTCCGCCGCCGGCCCCTTCTCGTGGTTGAAGAGATGTGCCACCAGCGACCGGCAATCGGTGTCGAGCCGCTCGCCGCGCCGGGCGATCTCGCGGGCCAGGAGGCCGTAGCGGGGCGCGAACAGGAAGGCCGCCGCGAAGAACACCCCGGTCATCATCGCCATCGCCCCCCCGATCGACACGTCCCAGGCGACCGCGAGATGGTAGCCGAGGACCGAGGACGCCGCCCCGATCGCGACGCCGATCACGAGGATCAGCCACAGCCGGTCGGTGACGAGGATCGCCGCCGCCGGCGGCACGATCACGAAGGCGATGAAGAGGATCGCGCCCACCGCGTCGAACGAGGCCACCGCCGTCGCCGAGGTGAGCGCGAGCAGCCCGTAGAAGAGCAGCCCCGGCGCGAAGCCGAGCGCGGTGGCGAGCGCCGGATCGAAGGTGGCGATCTTCAGCTCCTTGTAGAAGAGCGTGACGAAGGCCGCGTTGATGACCGCGAGCGCCCCGATCGTGACCAGCGCCCGCGCGATCTCGTGCCCGCCCACCGTCACCGTGTCGAGCCAGACGAAGGCGATCTCGCCCAGGAGCACCGCATGGACGTCGAGATGCACGTCCCGCGCATAGACGTTGATCAGCAGCACTCCGGCGGCGAACAGGGCCGGGAACACCAGTCCGATCGCCGCATCCGCCTTGACGAGACGGGTGCGCGCCAGACCCTCGGTCAGGATCACCGTCAGAAGCCCCGCCGCCGCCGCCCCGAGGACCTGCAGCGGCCCGCTGGTGAGCCCGGTCAGCATCCAGACGATGACGATCCCGAAGACGATCGAATGGCTGATCGCATCCGCCAGCATCGACGAGCCGCGCAGCACGAGGAAGGTGCCGAGCAGACTCGCCGCCGCCCCCACCAGCGCCCCGGTGAGGATGATCTGGAGCGGGATGTCGGAAGCGAGCGCCGCGATCATCGCCGTTCCTCCCCGGACGAGGCGAGATCCTCCGCCCGCTCCCGCCCCTTCGATGTCAGCTTCCAGTGCGGCGTCGGTTCGGGCGGGTGGCTGACCGGGCGCACCAGCCCCTCGGCCTCGAGCCGGCCGAGCACGCCTGCGGTTTCGGTGCCGTGATAGGCATCGAGCGTCCCCTTCTCGGCCGGGTAGGCGGGATCGTGATGCTCCTTCGCCAGCCGGTAGAGGGTGAGCAGCACCTGCCGCCCCCGGAGCCGCCGCCGCTCCGCCCGTGCGGCGAGGGCGGTCCAGACGATCCCCCGTCCCGGCGCCAGCAGCAGCGACACCAGCACGATGGCGGAGATGGCGAGCACGATCACCGGCCCGGTCGCGAGGCCCGCCGCCGCGGCGCTCGTCACGGCGCCGGAAACGCCCGCGACGATCCCGAACCCGGCGGCGAGCAGCACCGTCGCCTCCAGCCGGTGCGTCCACTGCCGCGCCGCCACCGCCGGGGCGACGATCATCGCCGTCATCAGCACCACGCCGACGAGCTGCAGCCCGACGACGATGGCGAGCGCGATCATCACCGTCAGCGCGAGGTCTAGCGCTGCCACCGGCAGCCCCGCCGCCGCCGCGAAATCGCGATCGAAGGTGACGAGCTTGAACTCCTTCCAGAAGGCCGTGACCAGCAGGAGCGCCGCACCGGCGAGGCTTCCCATCACGACGACATCGCCCCGGAGCATCGCCGCCGCCTGCCCGAACAGGAAGGAGGAAAGTCCCGCCTGCCCCGCGCCTCCGGTCTGCTGGATGCGGGTGAGCAGCACGACCCCGACCGCGAAGAAGACCGAGAGCACGACGCCGAGCGCCGCATCGGTCTTCAGACGGCTGCGGCCGACGATCACCAGCACCGTGACCGCCGCCAGCGCCCCGGTGAGGAACGCGCCCGCGAGCAGGCTCTCGAGCTGCCGCGCCCCCGCCCAGAGATAGCCGAGGCAGATCCCCGGCAACGCCGCATGGCTCAGGGTGTCGCCGAGCAGGCTCTGCCGCCTCAGCACCGCGAAGGTACCGAGGACGCCGCCGACCGCGCCGAGCAGGGCGGCGCCGATCGCCACCGTCTGGATCGTGTAGTCCCCGAGCAGCGCGAGGGGGTTCATGACTGCCCCGCCTCGAGATGGTGCGGATCGGTCGGCTTCGGCTCGGGCTCCGGCACCGGCTCGACCAGCGGTGCCTCCTGCTGATCGAGCAGGGCGATCTGCCCGCCATAGGCGCGGCGCAGGTTCTCGGCGGTATAGGTTTCCGGCACTGCTCCCTGCGCGATGATCCGCACGTTGAGCAGCACCAGCCAGTCGAAATAGCTCCGCACCGTCTGCAGGTCGTGATGGACCACCACCACGGTCTTCCCGGCGTCGCGCAGCCGATGGAGGATGGCGACGATCGCCCGCTCGGTGGTCGCGTCCACGCCCGCCATCGGCTCGTCGAGGAAATAGATATCCGCCTGCTGCACCAGCGCGCGGGCGATGAAGACCCGCTGCTGCTGCCCGCCGGAGAGCTGGCTGATCTGGCGGGAGGCGTAATCCTCCATCCCGACCTGGGCGAGCGCCGCCATCGCCTCCGCCCGTGCCCGCCGCCCCGGCCGCCGGAACCAGCCGAGCCGGCCGTAGAGCCCCATCATCACCACGTCGAGGGCGGTCACCGGGAAATCCCAGTCGACCGACGAGCGTTGCGGCACGTAGCCCACCCGCCGCCGCGCCTCACGGTAGCGGAGGCCGAAGATGCGGACATGGCCGGCCACCGGCCGCACCAGGCCGAGCACGGACTTGATGAGGGTGCTCTTGCCGGCGCCGTTCGGCCCGACGATCGCCGCCATGACGCCTTTCGGTATGTCGAGATCGATATCCCAGAGCACCGGCGCACCGCCGTAGCTCACGGTCAGATCCTCGACATGGAGCGCAAGCCCCGGCTCATGGAGCGCAGGCTCCTCCGGTGACCGCACCGGTTCCCGCCACCCCGTCATCCCGCCGGCAACTCCCATTCGGAGGCCCATCCCGAAAGCGCCACCGGCAGGGGCGGCAGCTCGCCGCCGAGGGCCGTGACGATCGTGCGCGTGTTCTCGTAGATCATGCCGAGATAGGTGCCTCCCGGCGTCCCTTCCTCGCCCATCGCGTCGGAATAGAGATTTCCGCCCAGGGCCACGTCGTGGCCGCGCACGCGCGCCGCCTCGATCACCGCCTCGACGGTTCGCGGATTGATCGTCGTTTCGACGAAGATCGCCGGCACCGCCGCTTCCACCACCAGGGCCGCGGTCGCCCGGATGTCGGCAACGCTCGCCTCCGCATCGGTGCTGATGCCCTGGATACCGACCTCCTCGAGCCCGTAGGCCCGGGCATAGTAGCCGAAGGCGTCATGGGCGGTCACCAGCGTGCGCCTCTCCTCGGGAATTGTCGTGATCGCTTCGGCCACCCA
>JAJUJF010000106.1 GCA_029265455.1 Paracoccaceae bacterium
ACCGCAATGCGACGAAAGTTGCGACGAGGTCATCGCCGCTGATGGACCTGAACATCCCCACCCCGGAACCGTTCCCCACTGCTTCCGGGACTATAGCAGCCGGGATGTCCCCGCGAGGCAGGATGGCGACTCATGCTTAACATGCTGCGAATCGGCTGGAATCCCGGCCGATCCTGCCTCCGGCAACCCGCCGGGTCCGCCAACTGATACACTGCGTCGATGACGGCGGGTCACGGCTGTCGGGCTGCTCCTCCACCTTCTCCGGCGGGCAACGGCATGCCGACGGTCGATCGTGCGGGCGCTTCTCCCTTCAGCGAGGGGATCTAGCCGAGGGTCTCCGCGAGAAACCGCCGGAAACGCTCCCACGACAGGGTGTCGGCCCGTTCCTGGTAGTTGTCTCCGCCGAACACCGTGAACGCGTGGTCCGCCCCGGAATAGATCTCCGCCGTGTAGGTGAGGCCGGCTTCCTCCGCTTCCCTCACGAAGGAAGCAAGGTCCTCGATGCTCGGTCCCTGGTCGATCCCGCCATGCATGATGAGGATCGGCGCCGTATCCTGCGGCCAGGCCTCGCCCTCGGGAAAGTGTCCATGGAAGGAGGCGTATCCGGCCGCGTTCTCCACCTCGCCCGATCGTGCCGCGGCCAGCATGACGGTTCCGCCGAAACAGTAGCCGGCGATGACCACCTGATCCGCATCGCTCAGCGCGCGTCCCTCCTCGAGCGCGGCGAGGACGAGTTCCAGCAACCGCTTCCGGTCGCCCAGCACCGCGCGGGTCGCCGCCTGCCGCGCCTCCGTCGTCTCCGGCCGGTTGTCCGCCCCGAAGAGATCCGCGGCGAAGGCATCGTAGCCGAGCTCCGCGATCATGTCCGCGCGCTGGCGCTCGTAGTCATCGAGACCATCCCAGTCGTGGATGATGAGGACGAGTCCGCGTGGCTCCGCCGCCGCGGCGAAATAGCCGGTGAAGCGCTCGCCGCCGATCTCGTATCCGACATCGTCTCCCCAGGCCGGCATCGCCATCGCGAGCACCGCCCCGGTCAGCAGCAATCTCCGCATCATGTCCTCCCATGTCCTGTTCCCGGTCCGGTCCGTACGCGCGCCCCACGAGGCGCCATTGACGAGATCGGGGGACGGATGCCGGGGGCAGGTCTCCGGCCCATCGACATTCGCCCCCCTTCGTCCTACCACGTCGGTCTCGGAGGCGGCAGGGGAGGCAGCGTGCAGGAATTCTCGCAAGACGACCTGCGTCGTGCGCTCGGCCGTTTCGCGACCGGGGTGACGGTCGTCACCACGATGACCCCGCGTGGGCCGCTCGGGATGACGGTCAACAGCTTCTCTTCCGTGTCGCTCGATCCTGCCCTCGTCCTGTGGTCGCCGGCGCGCAAGTCGGCCCGCTTTCCGGCCTTCGAGGCATCGAGCCACTTCGCAATCCATGTCCTTGCCGCGGATCAGAGGCCACTGGCCGAGCATTTCGCCCGGCGCGGCGATTTCACCGGCATCCCGTTCGAGCCCGGTCTTGGCGATGCGCCGCTCCTTGACGGATCGCTGACCCGGCTCGAGTGCCTCCACGCCGTCCACTACGACGGCGGCGATCACCTGATCGTCGTCGGCGAGGTCCTCCGCATCACCGAGGAGGAGCACCCGCCGCTCCTGTTCTACCGGGGAAGCTTCCGCACACTCGTCTGACGGGAGGGGCACACCCGGACGCCAGGTGCCGGTTCGGCATGCGGCCCGTGCATCGCCCCATGACCCTCCGGCAGGCGGCTTGCCCTTCGGGTTTCCCGGGGTTAGGGAAGCGCCGAAGCTCCGAGCGCCCGGAACCATGCCCAAGGACAAAGTTCAGAAGCCACGCCGCCCGCGCGCCGAAACGCCCAAGGGCTTCCGCGACTATTTCGGCGCGGAGGTGCTGGCACGGGAGGCGATGCTCGACCGCATCACCGAGGTCTATCGCCTGCACGGCTTCGACCCTCTCGAGAGCAGCGCCGTGGAAACGGTGGAGGCCCTCGGGAAATTCCTCCCCGATGTCGATCGCCCGAACGAGGGCGTCTTCGCCTGGCAGGACGAGGACGAGACCTGGCTCGCGCTCCGTTATGATCTGACCGCGCCGCTGGCACGCGTCTATGCCCAGCACCGGCTGAACCTGCCGACCCCCTACCGTCGTTATGCGGTCGGGCCGGTCTGGCGCAACGAGAAGCCGGGGCCGGGCCGGTTCCGCCAGTTCTACCAGTGCGATGCCGATACCGTCGGCTCCGCCTCGCCCGCCGCCGATGCCGAGATGGCGGCGATGACCGCCGACGTGCTCGAAGCCGTCGGCATTCCGCGCGGGGACTATATCGTGCGGATAAACTCGCGCCGGGTCCTGAACGGGGTGATGGAGGCCGCCGGCATCTATTCCGAAGCCGATCCGGACGCTCATGCGCATGTCCGCGGCATTGTCCTTCGCGCCGTCGACAAGCTCGACCGGCTCGGGCGGGAAGGGGTACGTGCCCTGCTCGGCGAGGGCCGCCGCGATGAATCGGGTGATTTCACCAGGGGTGCGGAACTGCCGGAGGAAGCGGCGGAAATCGTCCTCGCCTTCACCGATGCGCGGCGCGAGGATACCGCCGCCACCCTTGCCCGCCTGCGCGAACTCGTCGGCCCATCCGCCACCGGCCGCGCCGGCATCGACGAGCTCGAGGCCATCGCCGGCCTCCTCGACGCCCAGGGCTACGGAACCGAGCGCATCGTCCTCGACCCTTCCGTGGTCCGCGGCCTCGGCTATTATACCGGCGCGGTCTGCGAGGCCGAACTCACCTTCGAGATCCTCGACGAGAAGGGCCGCCCGCGTCAGTTCGGCTCCGTCGCCGGCGGCGGCAGATATGATGATCTCGTGCGCCGCTTCACGGGGGAAACCGTCCCTGCAACCGGCGTCTCGATCGGAGTCGACCGGCTGCTTGCCGCTCTCGCGGCGAAGGGTCGCAGTGCGACCGCGCTCGCGGGCCCCGTCATCGTCACCGTCATGGACCGCCATCGGCTGCCCGATTACCAGGCGATGGCGACCGAACTCCGTCGCGCCGGCATCCGGGCCGAGCTCTTCCTCGGCGGCGGCAACATGGCGCGACAGCTCAAGTATGCCGACAGGCGCGCCGCGCCGGTCGCGGTAATCGAAGGCGGGAACGAGCGCGAGCGCGGCGTGGTCCAGCTCAAGGATCTCGCGCTCGGCGCACGTCTGGCCGCCGATATCGATACCCACGACGAGTGGAAGTCCCAGCCTGCCCAGGTCGAGGTGCCGCGCGCCCGCCTCGTCGAGGAGGTCCGCGCCATGCTCGCGCGGGGTGGGCGCTGAGCGCCGCCCTTCGTGCCGGGCCCACGCTCGCCCGGCTGGAGGCCGAGGTCGCGCGCATCCTCGCCATCCTCACCCGCACGGGCGCCATCCGCGTCGCCCCGGAGGCGCTGCAGCCCGCTGCGGTGCTGCTCGACCTCTATGGTGAGGACATCCGCGCCCGTGCCTTCATCACCGCTGACGAAGGTGGTGAGCGCATGCTCCGCCCGGATTTCACCGTGCCGATCGTCCGGCTGCACATGCAGGGCGCGGCGGAGCCCGCCCGCTATGCCTATGCCGGACCGGTCTGGCGCCGGCAGGAGCCGGGTTCCGGTCGGCCGACGGAGTATCTCCAGGCGGGGATCGAGCTTTTCGACGGCACCGATCCGGCGGAGGCCGATGCCGAGATCTTCGCCCTGATCGCAGAGGCGGTCGACCATCCCGGCCTCGAGATCGCCACCGGCGACATGGGGCTGATCCTCGCCGCCATCGATGCCCTGCCGACGACGGAAATCCGCAAGCGGGCGCTGCGGCGGCATGTCTGGCGGCCACATGCCTTCCGGCGGCTGCTCGAGCGCTTCGGCAGCCGTCAGCCCGAACTCGCCGCCGCCCGCGCCGATCTCATCGCCGCCTGGCGCGCAGGGGCCGCGCCGGACCTGATGGCGGAGGCGGGTGCGCCGGTCGGGCTGCGGTCGGCGGAGGACATTGACCGCCGCCTCGCGCGTCTGGCCGAGGAGGCGGAAACGCCGCCGCTCACGCCCGGGCAGGTCCGGGATCTCGAAACCGTCGCCGGGCTGCACGGCAGCGCCAGCGAGGCGCTGGCGGCGCTGCGTGGCCTCGAGGCGACGATGCCGGCGCTCGCCCCGGCCACCGACCGGCTTGCCGCGCGACTTGCAGCCCTCGCCCGCGCGGGGTTTCCTGCGGACACCCTGCCATTCGAGGCGAGTTTCGGCCGCACCACCCTCGAGTATTACGACGGTTTTGTCTTCGGCTTCCGTGCCTCCGGCCGGCCGGACCTGCCTCCGCTCGCTTCCGGCGGCCGTTACGACACGCTCACCCGCATCCTCGGCGACCGGCCGGTGCCGGCGGTGGGCGGCATCGTCCGGCCGGAGGCCCTGCTCGCGCTCAAGGGGGAAACATGACCCTCAAGCTTGGCGTGCCTTCCAAGGGCCGGTTGCAGGCCGACGCGATCGAGTGGTTCGGCGCGCGCGGCGTCACGCTCGAGCGCACGGGGCTGGCGCGCGAATATGCCGGCCGGGTGCGGGGCGTGCCGGGGGTGGAGCTCGTGCTGCTGTCGGCGGCGGAGATCCCCAGCGAACTCGCCCGCGGCCGCATCCATCTCGGCATCACCGGCCAGGACCTCATCCGCGAGCAGTTCCCGCGCTGGCAGGACTGCGTGGCCGAGCTCGCCCCGCTCGGTTTCGGCCGCGCCGATCTGGTCGTCGCGGTTCCCGCGATCTGGATCGACGTCGTGGACATGGGCGACCTCGACGCGGTTGCCGCCGATTTCCGCGAAGTGCACGGGTTCCGCCTGCGGGTCGCGACCAAGTATCATCACCTCGTGCGCGACTTCTTCCGCAGGCACGGCATCGCCGACTACCAGCTCGTGGACAGCCAGGGCGCGACGGAGGGGACGGTCAAGAATCTCACCGCCGAGGCGATCGCCGACATCACCTCGACCGGTTCGACGCTGCGGGACAATCACCTCAAGGTGCTGGAGGACGGGCTGATCCTCCGGAGCCAGGCGACCCTCTTCGCTTCCCGCTCGGCGGACTGGACGGGCCGCCGCCGCGACCGCCTCGCCGACCTCGGCCGGCGCCTCGGCCTCGGGGAACTGCCGGAGATCTGAGCGGCGGCCCCGGCCGTGGGCGCAAGGCGCCCACGCGTGAAAACCTCAGCAAGTCATTGAACATGCAGGATAACCACAGGTTACCCATGTGTTAACGGGGGCCTGGGAGCCGCCCGGCACCCTGGTGGGGACGCCGACCCCTCAGTAGAGGCCGCCGCCCGAGATCGTTCCGAGCGTCGGGCGCGCCGGCAGGACGCGGGTGCGGCCGTCGATGGTGACCTCCTGCCCGCCGCCACCGCCGCCGCTCGAGACCAGCGGCACGTCGGCGCCCATCCTCCAGCCGCCGTCGACGGTGCGGCCATAGCCGCCGACCACCGTCTCCTGGCCTTCCTTGATGTATTCGACCTGCACGTTCGGGCCGGTCGCGTTGTCGGGAAGACGCTGGCCGGTGGCGCGGTCGATCCTGATGAAGCGGCCGCCCGGCGGCACCGGGAACTCGACCGGGCCCTGGCCCTCGAGCGCCCGGGCCATGAACTTCTGGAAGACCGGGCCGCAGAGCGTGCTGCCGTAGGCGCTCGAGCCGAGGCTGCGCGGCGTGTCGTGGCCGATGAAACAGCCGGCGGCGATGCGGGGGCTGTAGCCGACGAACCAGACGTCCTTCGCCTCGTTGCTGGTGCCGGTCTTGCCGGCGAGGTTGAGGCCGAGCCGGCCGACGGTGGATGCGCCGGTGCCGCGGCTGACCGCGCCCTGAAGCATGGAGGTGATCTGGTAGGCGGTGATCGGGTCCATGATCCGTTCGGCGGTGGGGCGGATCACCGGTGACGTGGACGGGCTCGCGCCGTCGGTACAGCCGGCACAGAGGCGCTGGTCGTGGCGGTAGATCGTCTGGCCGTAGCGGTCCTGCACCCTGTCGACGAGGGTCGGCTCGACGCGGAGCCCGCCGTTGGCGAACATCGCGTAGGCGGCCACCATCTTGAAGAGCGTCGTCTCGCCCGCGCCGAGCGAATAGCTCAGCATGTTCGGCATGTCCTCGTAGACGTTGAACCGCTCGGCATATTCGCCGACGACATCCATGCCGATATCCTGGGCGATGCGCACCGTCATCAGGTTCCGCGACTGTTCGAGGCCGGTGCGGATCGGCGCGGGTCCGTAGAACCGGTCGGAGGCGTTGGTCGGTCGCCAGATGCCGGCCGCGGTCGCCACCTCGACCGGCGCATCGACGACGATGGTGGCGGGCGAATAGCCGTTGTCGAGCGCGGCGGCGTAGACGAAGGGCTTGAAGGCCGAGCCCGGCTGGCGCAGGGCCTGGGTCGCGCGGTTGAAGACGCTCGACTGGTAGGAGAAGCCCCCCTGCATGGCGAGGACGCGGCCATTGCGGGTGTCCATCGCCATGAAGGCGCCCTGGACCTCGGGGATCTGGCGGTAGCGCCAGCCCTCGCTCTCGCCGCTGCGGCTGACATGAATGACGTCGCCGACCGAGAAGGTGTCGGCGGGGCCGGTGGGTTCGCGCAGGCGGGAGGTGCCCTCGCCGGCGCTCACCCGCGCCCAGGCGAAGTCGGAGAAGGGCACGTAATGGCCGTCCTCGTCCTCCTCGACGCCCTCGATGCCGACGCGGATGCCGTTCTCGCCGACCACGAGCACGACCGCCGGATACCAGCCGGGAATGTCGCGCGGCACGCGCGTGGCGCGCAGGGCCGCGCGCCAGCCGTCCTCGTCCGCCGGGTCCAGCGCCTCGGGATCCGCGACCTGTGCGACCGGTCCGCGGTAGACGCGCTGGGCGCGGTCGTATTCCTCGAGACCGTCGCGCAGCGCCTCCGCCGCCACGGTCTGGAGCTCGGGCTCGACCGTGGCCCGGATCGTGAGGCCGCCGGTGAAGAGCTGCTCGTCGCCGAGGCGGGCGGAGAGCTGCCGGCGGATCTCGTCGGTGAAATAATCACGCGGCGGCCTGTCGACATGCATCGGGCGGATGTCGCCGGACTGCACGGTGGCGAGATCCTCCTGCCGCGCCTCCTCGTAGTCCGCGCGGGTGATGTAGCCGTTGTCGCGCATCTCGCGCAGGACATAGTCGCGCCGGGCGATCGCGCGGTCGCGACCGCGCACCGGATGCAGAAGCGAGGGCGCCTGCGGCAGGGCCGCGAGATAGGCGGTCTCGGCGATGGTGAGATCCTCGAGCGACTTGGCGAAATAGGTCTGCGCCGCCGCCGTCACGCCGTAGCTGTTCTGGCCGAGGAAGATCTCGTTGAGGTAGAGTTCGAGGATCTGGTCCTTCGAGAGCGTCGACTCCAGCCGCGTGGCGAGGATGATCTCCTTGATCTTGCGCTCGCCGGAGCGGTCGCCGGTAAGCAGGAAGTTCTTCATCACCTGCTGGGTGATCGTCGAGGCGCCGCGCAGCCGCTCGCCCCGCGCCGCGTCGATCAGGGCGGCGGCGATGCCGCGCGGATCGAAGCCGCGGTGTTCATAGAAATTCTTGTCCTCGGCCGAGATGAAGGCGGCCTTGATCAGGTCCGGAATCTCGTCGATCGGGGTGAAGATGCGGCGCTCGCGGGCGAATTCGTCCATGAGCGCGCCTTCGCCCGAATAGATGCGTGACAGCGTCGGCGGCTCGTACCGGGCAAGCTGGGCGTGATCCGGCAGGTCGCGACCATATATCATGAATACTGCAACCAGCGTGCCGAGGCCGAAGATCACCCCGAGCGACAACCAGCTGAAGAGAAAGCCGAAGAACCTCGATACCAGTCCTGCCACCGATCACCGCCTCGTCCCGTTGATGGACAATAGTAGGGAGCAAGGCGGGAAACGACAAGAAACGCCGTGCCGCAATGCGGTCACAGCGGTGCGATGTGCGGCCCCCGGAACGGGCACCCAGCCCGCCATCATAATCCTGCCCGCGCATCGGAGACAAGAATGCCATTGTGTTACCCCGCGGTCGGCGGATATTGTCCGGTGGCGCGGCGGGTGTACGAGTTCCCGCCACGCGCTTGTTTTCGTCGCATCGAGGCGGCTTGGCGGGCGCGCATCTATCCGGCGCCGGCACCCGATGCGGCAGGCGCTGACGCCACGTTGATGGAGACCGTGGCGCAAATCGAGCGTGCGGGCGCGCCCCGCGCGACGCAGAGAGGAACCGCGGTGACACGACCCGAACCCCAGCCGAGCACGCGACGGAGCCCCCCCGCCGCAAGCGCGCCGGTGGTTCGCACGGTCGCGAACCGCCATCATGGACGGGGCGCGGTGGCCCGGGCCCAGGCTGGCCCGCCGGACCGGCGCCTCCCCGACGGACAACATGGCAAAGAAAATGCTCATCGACGCCACGCACGCGGAAGAGACCCGCGTGGTGGTGGTGGACGGAACCAAGGTTGAGGAATTCGACTTCGAGTCGCTCGCGAAGCGGCAGCTGACCGGAAACATCTACCTGGCCAAGGTGACGCGCGTGGAGCCCTCGCTCCAGGCCGCCTTCGTGGAATACGGTGGAAACCGGCATGGCTTCCTCGCCTTTTCGGAGATCCACCCGGACTATTACCAGATCCCCAAGGAGGACCGTGACGCCCTCCTCGCCGAGGAGGCCGAGTTCGTGCGCGCCTCGGAGGAGGAGAACGGCAAGACCGAGAAGACGAAGAGCCGGACCCGCAGCCGGCGCCGCACCGCGGCCGAGAAGACCGGCGCCGCCTCGGCGGAGGATGCCGTCGTCGTCGGCGAGGTCGCGGCGGGCGAGGTCCCCGCACTCGAGGGTGCGGGCACCGGAGCGGCCGAAGCCTCCGGTACGGAGGAGGCAGGGGCATCCGCAGGCGAAGAATCTGCTGCGGCCGAGCCCCGCGCCGGTTCCGCAGCCGAAGGCGAGGCAGGTGACGCTGCCGCCAGCACCGGTGCCGGGGCGGCCGCAACCGGAGCAGAGGCCGACGACGCCGTGGCGCAGGCCGACGAGGCCGTGGCGGATGAAGGCGAGGCCGTGACGGATGAAGGCACCGAGGGCGACAATGTCCCGGAGGCGGATTCCGCCAGCGACGACACGGCCGGGAACGGCAACGGCAACGGTCTCGACGACCCCGATGCCGAGAACGGCGAGGACGGCACGCCGAAGCCCGGTTACGAGCAGGTCGGCGGCGACGATCTCGAGGAGGAGCGCCAGCCCCGGCGCGGCCGGCCGACGCGGCGCTACAAGATCCAGGAAGTGATCAAGGTCCGCCAGATCCTCCTCGTCCAGGTCGTCAAGGAGGAACGCGGCAACAAGGGCGCGGCGCTCACCACCTATCTCTCGCTTGCGGGGCGCTACTGCGTGCTGATGCCGAACACGGCGCGCGGCGGCGGGATCAGCCGCAAGATCACCAACGCCGCCGATCGCAAGAAGCTCAAGGAAATCGCCGCCTCGCTGCCGGTCCCCGAGGGAGCCGGGCTCATCATCCGCACCGCCGGCGCCAACCGGACCCGGACCGAGATCCGGCGCGACTACGAATTCCTCACCCGGCAATGGGAGCAGATCCGCGAGACCACGCTCAAGTCGATCGCGCCCTGCCTGATCTACGAGGAAGGCAGCCTCATCAAGCGGGCGATCCGCGACCTCTACAGCCGCGACATCGAGGAGGTGCTCGTCGATGGCGAGCGCGGCTACCGCGAGGCCAAGGACTACATGAAGATGCTCATGCCTTCGCACGCGAAGAACGTGAAGCATTACAACGAGGTCCTGCCGCTGTTCTCGCGCTACCAGGTCGAGGGCTATCTCGCGGCGATGTTCAATCCGGTCGTCCAGCTCAAGTCGGGCGGCTACATCGTCATCGACGTCACCGAGGCGCTGGTCGCGATCGACGTGAACTCCGGCCGCGCCACGCGCGAGGCAAGCATCGAGGAAACCGCGCTCAAGACCAATCTCGAGGCGGCGGAGGAAGCCGCGCGGCAGATGCGGCTTCGCGACCTCGCGGGGCTCATCGTCATCGACTTCATCGACATGGACGAGCGCAAGAACAACGCTGCCGTCGAGAAGCGCCTCAAGGAGAAGCTCAAGTCCGACCGCGCCCGCATCCAGGTCGGCCGGATCTCGCCCTTCGGCCTGCTCGAGATGTCGCGCCAGCGGCTGCGCCCCGGCATGATCGAGGCGACGACCAAGGCCTGCCCGCA
>JAJUJF010000160.1 GCA_029265455.1 Paracoccaceae bacterium
GGCGAAATCGACGCTGTCGAGGATGGCGCGGGTGTCCGCGTCGGCATGGACGACGGGAGCCGCCTCGAGACTCGCGCCGATGCGCTTCTCGCGGCGCTCGATCTCGAGCGCGCCGGTGACGACGCGGCGGACGCGGCGGATGGTCTCCCATTTCCGGGCAAGCGCGGGGTCGGCCCATTCCGCCGGCGTCTCGGGGAAATCGACGAGATGGACAGAGGAATCCTCTCCCGGGAAACGTTCGAGCCAGACCTCCTCCATCGTGAAGGGCAGGATCGGCGCAAGCCAGGTCACGAGCCGGTGATAGAGCGCATCGAGCACGGTGCGTGCGGCGCGCCGCCGCAAGCTCGAAACCGTGTCGCAGTAGAGCGCGTCCTTGCGGATGTCGAAATAGAAGGCGGAGAGATCGACGGTGCAGAAGGTGAAGAGCTGCTGGAACAGGTGCTGGAAGTCGAACTCCTCGTAACCCTCCCGCACCGTGCGGTCGAGCTCGACAAGACGGTGCAGCACCCAGCGTTCGAGCTCGGGCATCTCCGCCGGCTTTACCCGCTCCGATTCCTCGAAACCTGCCAGCGCGCCGAGGAGGAAGCGCAGCGTGTTCCTGAGCCGCCGGTAGCTGTCGGCGGTACCCTTCAGGATCTCGGCCCCGATGCGCAGGTCGGAGGTATAGTCCGACTGCGCCACCCAGAGGCGGAGGATGTCGGCGCCGTACTGTTTGATGACATCGGCCGGGGCGACGACATTGCCCTCGGATTTCGACATCTTGCGGCCCTGCTCGTCGAGCGTGAAGCCATGCGTCAGGACCGCGTTGTAGGGTGCGCGGCCCATGGTGCCGCAGGCCTGCAGCATCGAGGACTGGAACCAGCCGCGATGCTGGTCGGTGCCTTCGAGATAGAGGCTCGCGGGGCGCATCCCGTCCGGGCGGTCGCGGAGCGCGAAGGCATGGGTGGAGCCCGAATCGAACCAGACATCGAGGATGTCGGTCACCTGTTCCCATTCCGCCGGGTCATGGTCGGGGCGGAGGAAACGCTCGGCCGCGCCCTCGGCGAACCAGGCGTCGGCACCCTCCTTCTCGAAGGCCTCGACGATCCGGGCGTTGACGCGTTTGTCGCGCAGGAGCTCGACGCTGCCATCCGCGTTTCGCTTCACGAAACAGGTGAGCGGCACGCCCCAGGCGCGCTGGCGCGAGAGGACCCAGTCCGGGCGTGACTCGATCATCGAGTAAAGCCGGTTGCGGCCCGATTGCGGCGTCCATTTCACGAGCCGGTCGATGGAGGTGAGCGCGCGCTCGCGGATCGTGCGCCCGTAATCATCCATTCCGTCCCGCAGCTCGTGGTCCATCGCCACGAACCACTGCGGCGTGTTGCGATAGATCACCGGCGCCTTGGAACGCCAGGAATGCGGATAGGAATGGGTGAGGCGGCCGCGGGCGAGGAGGGCGCCTGCCTCGATCAGCTTCTCGATCACCGCGCGGTTCGCCTTGCCCTCGCGGCCCCTGGCGTCGAAGACCTGCAGCCCGGCGAAGAAGGGGACGTGCGGTGCGAAGGAGGAATCCTCCAGCACGTTATGGGTGATGCGGTCGCCGAGACCGTTCTTCATGAACAGGCGGTAGTCGTCGTCACCATGCGAAGGGGCGGTATGGACGAAACCGGTACCGGCATCGTCGGTGACGAAATCTCCCGCGAGCATCGGGACCTCGTAGCCCCAGAAGGAATCGAGAGCGGCGAGCGGATGGCGAAGGATCGCGCCTCCGAAGCCGCCTGCGTCACCGATGCGTTCGAAGGCCCCGACGCGTGCCGCCGCCATCACCTCGCCCGCGAGATTGTCGGCAAGGATCAGCTTGTCGCCCGGCTTTGCCCAGTTGTCCTCCGGCGCTTCCGTGACACGGTAGAGCCCGTAGGCGATGTCCTTCGAGAAGGCGACGCCCCGGTTCGAGGGGATGGTCCAGGGTGTCGTGGTCCAGATCACCACCGAGGCATCGGCAAGTTCGGCACGGCCCGAGACGAAGGGGAACTTCACCCAGATCGTGTGACTCTGGTGGTCGCGATACTCGACTTCGGCCTCGGCAAGCGCCGTCTTCTCGACCGGCGACCACATCACCGGTTTCGAGCCCTGGTAGAGGGAGCCGTTCATGACGAACTTCATGAATTCCTCGGCGATCACCGCCTCGGCGTGGAAATCCATCGTGAGATAGGGATCGTCCCACTTGCCGATGACGCCGAGGCGTTTGAACTCCTCGCGCTGGACGTCGATCCAGTGTTCGGCGAAGCGGCGGCATTCGGCGCGGAGCTCGCCCACCGGCACCTCGTCCTTGGATCTGCCCTTGGCGCGGTACTGTTCCTCGATCTTCCACTCGATCGGCAGGCCGTGGCAGTCCCAGCCGGGAACGTAGCGCGAGTCCCTGCCGAGCATCTGCTGCGAGCGGACAATGAAATCCTTGAGGATCTTGTTGAGCGCGTGACCGATATGGAGGTTGCCGTTGGCATAGGGCGGTCCGTCGTGGAGGACGTAGGGCTCACGGCCCTCCTTCTCCCGGAGCCGGTCATAGATGCCCATCCGCTCCCAGCGGGAAAGCCATTCCGGCTCGCGTTTCGGCAGGCCCGCCCGCATCGGGAAGGCCGTCTCGGGCAGGAAGAGGGTATCCTTGTAGTCGGGGGCGTCGTCGCGCATGGGAACTGTCCGTCAGGAAAAGGGGGCACGGGCCGGAACCGGCGGCTCTGAGGGGTCAGAGCGCCGGAATGGTAATTCGGATCGCGCGGGGCCGGGACATGGTGGCGGGGATAGCCCGCGCGCCGCGGGGGATCAATCGGCTTTCTGCATGAGGCCGGTGACCGAACGCGACATGATGTTGGAAACCCGTGGTCGTCCGAGTGCACGGAAAGGCAGGGGACGGCAGACTTCCATCGCCGCGATGCCGATCCGGGCGGTGAGCGCGCCATTGACGACACCTTCGCCGAACCGGCGCGAGAGCCGCGCCGCGAGGCTGCCGCCGGCGAGGGAATGGAGGAAGTCGTCCCCCACGGCAACAGCCCCGGTCGCGAGCAGGTGGGTGGCGACCATCCTGAGCAGCCGGACCGAGCCGACGACCCCGGCGCGGCCGCCGTAGATCGCGGCGAGGCGGCGGATCATCCGCACGTTTGCCGTGAGGGCCGCGAGCACATCGACAAGCGCAAGCGGAATCAGCGCGGTTGCGGCAGCGACCGTGCGGGCAGCGGCCTCGATCTCGCGCCGCGCGGCCTGGTCGAGCGGCTCCATCAGCATGCGTTCGGCAAGATCGACGAGGGCATCGGCATCGAGCATCCCCTCGCGCCGCTCGGCGAGCCGCTCGCGATGCCAGCGCAGGTCGGGGCGGGAGGCGTAGAACCGGTCAAGCCGGTCGACCAGGGCCGCCGCCGCGCCGGCATCGGGGGCGGCGAGGGCGGCGCGGGCCTCGTCATGGAAATGGTCGATCCGCGCCAGCCTGCGGATCGCGATCAGTTCACGGCCGACCATCAGGAGCAGCACGATCGCGAGGAGGGCGAGCAGGCCGAGCGCGAGCATTCCGAGCGCCGGGTTGCGCGCGGCAAGGCCCGAGACGAAATCCCATGCCGCGACCGAAAGGACGAGCGAGAGGAAGGCGAGGGCGAGTTTCAGCGCCCATCCGGCCAGTCGCGAGCGCGGCTTCGCTGCAATCCGCACCGCGCGCCGAACCGCCGCGCCCTGCGGGTCCTCCGGGTCATCGTCCGGGACCGGCGGCGCGGTGGCGGCGCTCTCGGCCGAAGGCGGTGGCAGTTGCGAGGCGGGGATGACGAAGGGATCGTCGCTTCCGGGGCGGTCGGTCATGCGAGCTTGTCCCCGATCAGGAATTCGAGCGCCCGGTCGAGCCGGATATGCGGCAGGCCCTCGCCCGGCGCGAGCGTGAGTTTCGGCGGCGCGAAACGGGTGACGCGGTAGGCGGCATCGCTCCAGGTCTCCGCCCCCTGCCGGGCGGGGGAGAGGAGGGCGGCCGGGTCCTCGGGCAGGCGGCCGGGGAAGAGGGCGGCTTCCTCGCCGGTGTCGATCAGCCGGCCGCGCACAACGTCGATCTTCCGCCCGTCGCGCGTCACCGTCTGCTCGACCGTTGCCCGGATCGAGGCGAGCGCCAGTGCCTGCGTCTTCGCCCCCCGGAACTTCGCCCGCTGCCGCGCCTCCGCCACCAGAGCCTCGGCGATGGCGGAGAGTTTCGCGTGCTGGGAATGGTGGAGGTGGTCGGCCTTGGTCGCGGCGAAGAGGATACGGTCGATCCGCCGCCCGAGGATCGGCGCGAGCCACGATCCGCGGCCGGGTCGGAAGGTGGCAAGGATCTCGGCCATGGCCGTGCGCAGGTCCTCCACCGCCCGCGGTCCCTCGTGGATGGCGCCGAGCGCGTCGATCAGCACCACCTGCCGGTCGAGCCGGGCGAAATGGTTGCGGAAGAAGGGTGCGACGACGACGCGCTTGTAGGCTTCGAACCGCTTCTGGAAGGCGCGCCAGAGCGAGGAGCCGGGGGTGCGCGAAGGCCTCGGCAGGGGGCAGAAGGTGAGCGCTGGCGACCCTTCGAGATCACCCGGCATCAGGAACCGCCCCGGCGCCACCGCCGAGAGGCCCGATTCCCTGAGCGCCCGGAGATAGTCGGTGAAGAGGGCGGCGAGCATCCGCGATGTCGTCTCGTCGAGGGGGGCCGCCGGATCGACGGTGGCGAGATGGGCGAGGAAGGCCTCGGCATGGGGCCGGCGGCCC
>JAJUJF010000177.1 GCA_029265455.1 Paracoccaceae bacterium
CCCGACTGCCGGCGCTGGCGGGCGCCGGGCTCGGAGCAGCCCGCCTCGCCGCTACTGCCGAGAACGCAGCGATCGTCCGGAGCGCGTTGGAGGGTGAGGTGGCCCGCGGGATCGCCGCGACGACAATATTGCATCCGGCGGGATTCGCCCGCGTGAAGCCGGAGGCGCTGCTCGACTTGCCTGCGCGGGTTCGGTCTGCAGTCCTCTATTCGACCCTCGCCACCGTCGGCGGCCACAGGGGACCGCTCCGACGCAGGCGGGTCGAGCGACTTTCCGCCTATCTGGCGGCCCGCATCGAAGGTCGGAGGGGCTTGCGAGCGGTCACGCTCGCGGGATGCCTGATCGTTCCTCATCGGGGCGCGCTGCTCATATGCCGGGAGCCCGTTGCCGCCACCGAAAGGCTTCGAGCGGAGGCGGCAGGGTCGTACTCGTGGGACGACAGGTTCGAGATCGAGCTCGAGCCGGAGGAGGGACAGGGGCAGCGTCGGGAATTCGCCGTCTGGATCGCCCGGTTGGGTGAAGACGGTTGGAAGGAGGTCGTGCAGTCGAGGCCCGACCTGCGCGAAACGAGTGTGCCCTGGCCCGTCCGGCCGGGCTTGCCCGCGGTCCGCGACGAGCGGGGCAGAGTGCTCGAAGTGCCGCATCTGGCGTATAGACTGCCCACCGCGCCGCTTGGTAGGCTTCGACTGGCGAGGATCGCTTTTCGTCCCGCATCGCCGTTGGCAGGAGCGGGTTTCATGGTTGCTTAAGCGGGACGCGGCATTATGTAGAATGCCGGGATTGGTGCGCCGGCACGCCGGGGCGGCCGATCAGGCTTCAGCGCCGAACCTCGCCATCTGAGAGGCCATCGACTTGAACAATTTCGGCAAGAATCTCGCGCTCTGGATCATCATCGGGCTGCTCCTGATCGCTCTGTTCAACCTGTTCCAGGGCTCTGCAGGCCGGGGGCCTCAGACCGGCGTCGCCTTCTCCGACTTCCTCGCTCAAGTCGAGAGCGGTCGCGTTTCCGATGTGACCATTCAGGGCAACGCGATCACCGGCCATTACTCCGACGGACGGGCCTTCACCAGCTATGCGCCGAACGATGCACAGCTTGTCGACAAGCTGACGCACCATGGAGTGCGGATCACCGCGGCGCCCGCCGACGACAACGTCCCGTCTCTGTTCGGCGTCCTGATTTCCTGGTTCCCGATGCTCCTGCTGATCGGCGTGTGGATTTTCTTCATGCGTCAGATGCAGTCCGGCGGGGGCCGGGCGATGGGTTTCGGGAAGTCCCGTGCGCGGCTTCTCACCGAGCGAACCGGTCGGGTGACGTTCGACGACGTGGCCGGCATCGACGAGGCGAAGCAGGAGCTGGAGGAGATCGTCGAGTACCTGCGTGATCCGCAGAAGTTCCAGCGCCTCGGCGGACGCATTCCGAAGGGCGTGCTGCTCGTCGGACCTCCCGGCACCGGTAAGACGCTGCTGGCCCGCGCCATCGCCGGCGAGGCGAATGTTCCGTTCTTCACCATTTCCGGCTCGGACTTCGTCGAGATGTTCGTCGGCGTCGGCGCCAGTCGTGTCCGCGACATGTTCGAGCAGGGAAAAAAGAATGCCCCCTGCCTGATCTTCATCGACGAGATCGACGCAGTCGGACGGCACCGTGGCGCCGGCCTCGGGGGCGGCAACGACGAGCGCGAGCAGACCCTGAACCAGCTGCTCGTCGAGATGGACGGCTTCGAAGCGAACGAGGGCGTAATCCTCATCGCCGCGACCAACCGGCCGGACGTGCTCGATCCTGCGTTGCTGCGTCCTGGCCGCTTCGACCGACAGGTCGTGGTGCCGAACCCCGACGTGGTCGGGCGCGAGAAGATCCTGAAGGTGCACATGCGGAAGGTGCCGCTCGGTCCCGACGTGAACGCGCGGACGATCGCGCGCGGCACGCCAGGCTTCTCGGGCGCGGACCTCGCGAACCTGGTCAACGAGGCCGCGCTTCTCGCCGCACGGCGCAACAAGCGCGTCGTGACGATGCTCGAACTCGAGGACGCCAAGGACAAGGTCCTGATGGGTGCCGAGCGTCGTTCGATGGTCATGACCGAGGACGAAAAGAAGCTGACGGCCTATCATGAGGCAGGGCATGCGATCGTCATGCTTTATGTGCAGGGCCACGAGCCGTTGCACAAAGTGACGATCATCCCGCGCGGGCGGGCCCTCGGCCTCGCCATGTTCCTGCCGGAAAGGGACCGCCTCAGCCAGTCCTACACAGAGCTGAAGGCTCTCATCGCCAGCGCCTTCGGTGGCCGGGTCGCGGAAGAGCTGATCTTCGGCAAGGAGAACATCACTACCGGGGCTTCGAACGACATCAAGGTGGCCACCAATTATGCTCGGCGCATGGTGACCGAGTTCGGATTCAGCGACAAGCTCGGACCTCTCCGTTACAGCGACAACGAGGAGGAGGTTTTCCTCGGTCATTCGGTCGCGCAAAGGAAGAACGTCTCGGATCAGACTGCCGGCCTGATCGATCAGGAGACCCGCCGCATGGTGGAAGCGGGCGAGCAGGAAGCGCGGGCAATCCTGACCGAGCACCTGGACGAGTTGCACCGGCTCGCGAAGGCCCTCCTCGAATACGAGACCCTGTCTCGCGACGAGATCGACAAGGTCATTCGGGGCGAGCCGATCCACCGGCCGGAGCCGGACGAGCCTTCCCGGAGCGATGTGCCGCGGCGCACCTCCATTCCCACCTCCGGACGCGGCGGCAAGGAGCCGCCGGGGGGCTTCGAGCCGGAGCCGCAGCCGGGCTCCTGATACGGGCAGTATCTTCGGCGGCCCTGCCGGAATAACCGGCGGGGCCGCGTGTTTTTTACTGCAGACCCACCTGTCGCGGATCCGCCATGAACAGCCGCCTCTATCTGGAGCCCGTGAGCTTCGTCTCGGGTGCGGCGGCTCGCGCGCTGATTTCGTCCGGCGATGCTCTTCCTCTGGCTGGTCCGGAGCGGGCATTCACCGCGATCCGCATTCATCGCCGGACCGCTGACGGTGGGGTGGATTGCACCACCACCCTTCCAATCACCCGGCTGAAGGACCTGGAGACCGAACGACGCCGGGCGGCGGATCCTGCTCTCGTCGCGCTGCAACGACAGCGCCCGTCGTTCGCGGGTCTCGCTCCTGGTCGGCCGGCGATAATGGGCGTTCTGAACGTCACGCCGGACAGCTTCTCCGATGGCGGAGACTTCTTCGACCATGCGCGCGCGGTCGATCGCGGCCTGGAGATGCTCGCTGTCGGTGCCGACATCATCGACGTTGGGGGCGAGTCGACCCGTCCCGGTGCCGCGCCCGTTTCCGAAGACGAAGAGAGGCGGCGGGTGGTCCCCGTCGTGAAGGCGTTGGCCGAGCAGGGGGTCCTGGTGTCGATCGATACCCGGCATGCCGGCGTGATGCGGCGCGCGATCGACCATGGCGCCCGTATCGTGAATGACGTCTCCGCATTGACGGGAGACCGGGACAGTCTTGCGGTGGTCGCACGCAGCGGCGCCTCGGTCGTTCTGATGCACATGCAGGGCGAGCCCGCCACCATGCAGGACTCGCCGCGCTACAACGATGTGCTGACGGATGTTTACGACTACCTGGAGGCGCGCGTGGCTGCGTGTAGGGATGCGGGAATCGACGAGTCTCGAATTGCCGTCGATCCCGGCATC
>JAJUJF010000184.1 GCA_029265455.1 Paracoccaceae bacterium
GGCAACGGGACGGCCGGCGTCGGAGGCCTCGCGCAGCGCGAGGGAGAGCGGCACGCTGCCGAGGAACTTCACGCCGAGACGCGCGGCCTCCGCCTCGGCACCACCGCTGCCGAAGATCGGATGCCGGCTGCCGCAGGTCGGGCAGACGAAGACGCCCATGTTCTCGACGAGGCCGAGGATCGGCACGTCGATGCGGGCGAACATGGCGATGCCGCGCCGCGCGTCGATCAGCGCGAGATCCTGCGGCGTCGAGACGATCACTGCCCCCGCGAGTCGCGTCCCCTGGGCGATCGCGAGCTGGGCGTCGCCGGTGCCGGGCGGCATGTCGACGACGAGGACGTCGAGCTCGCCCCATTCGACCTCGTTGAGGAGCTGGGTGATCGCCGACTGGACCATCGGCCCGCGCCAGATCATCGCGACCTCCTCCTCGACGACGAAGCCGATCGACATCACCCTCACGCCGTAGCCGTCCATCGGCTGCAGCATCCGGTTCGCGCCCACCCGCGGCCGCCCGTGCAGGCCGAAGAGGAGCGGGGCCGACGGCCCGTAGATGTCGGCATCGAGAAAGCCGACGCGGAGCCCGAGGCCGCGAAGCGCGAGGGCGAGGTTGCAGGCGGTCGTGGATTTGCCGACCCCGCCCTTCCCGCTCGCGACGGCGATGACATGGCGGACGCCGGCAAGGGCAACGGGTCCGGCGGACGCCGATGGTGACCCGGCTGCCGGTGACTGCGGCGGGGACGTTGGTGGCGGCGGCCCGCCCTGACGCTCCGCCGTCAGCGCGACGAATACCCTGTCGAGGCCGGGGAGCCGCGCGAGTGCCGCCTCTGCCGCCTGTCGCACAGGCTCGAAAGCCGCGGCCTCGTCCGGCGCCACCCGGATCGAAAGCGTGAGGACGCCATCCCGGATCGCGAATTCCCCAAGCCGCGGCGAAGCGGCGAGACCGGTTCCGTCCGGCAGGATTACCGCGTCAAGGGCGGCACGAACTGCGTCGGAGCCGGGAGATTCTGCCATTCAAGCACCCCCTGAATCGAATGGCCCGGCCTCCGCTCCGGAAGCCGGGCCGTCGCTGCTGCGATATCCCGATCCCGGCTAGCGTGAAGCCGTCGCCGGGCTGCCTTTCGGCGTATCGGGGCGCGCGGCTCCCCTGCCGAGCTCCTCCTCGACCCAGAGCGAGTGATGCTCCTTCGCCCAGTTGAGATCGACCTCGCCGCTGCCCATGGCCTCGAAGGCACCCTCCATGCCGATCGAGCCGATGTAGATATGGGCAAGAATGATCGCGACCATGATCGCGGCGATCACGCCGTGAAGCGACTGCGCCGTCTGCCATCCGCCCAGTGTCTCGGCGAGATGGGGAAAGAGCAGCACGAGCCCGGTCCAGGACATGGCGGCGCCGCCGATGACCACCGCCCAGAAGATGCCCTTCTGTCCGGCGTTGAAACGCCAGGCGGGGATGTTCATGCCGCGCGTGAAGAACCCGCCGAAATGCCTGATCCACGGACCGTCCTCCTTCGCCGGGAGGTTGTCCCTGACCCAGAGGACGAAGATCAGCAGCACCCCCAGCATGAAGGGCCACGCAATGAAGTTGTGCGTGATCTTCATCCAGATGCTCAGCGTGCCGAAGGCGTCCTCCCCGATCAGCGGCAGGACGAGGCGCCGGCCGAAGGTGACGTTGAGCCCGGTGATGCCAAGCACGATGAAGGTCACCGCCGTCAGCCAGTGAGCGAAGCGTTCGAGACCGTTGAACCGCAGGATGGTGCGCCCGGAACGGCCCGCCTCGATCGGCGCCGGTCCCTTGATCAGGTAGAAGGCGGTGAGGACGACGAGAGCCCCCACGATTGCCACCATGGAGATCGTGAAGAGCGTGCCGCGCCGCATGTTGCTCCAGTCGCGGTTCTCGGGGGCGATCAGGGTGCCGGCGCGTTCGTTCGGGATGGAGACGCGGCCGGCGATGGGACCCTGCAACTCCTCGAACAGCATTTCCTCCTGCACCGACTGCGCGGTCGGATTGACCGTCTGCGCCGCGCCTTCCGTCATCGGGAAGGCAAGGAAGGCGGCGGCGAGGATCAGCAGGAGGACAGCCGCGGCGCGGCGGAGATCGATGATCGGAAGCGGGATCGGGTTCATGGCGATGTTCCTTTCCACCCGCATCAGACCGTGATCGTCTCGGAATACGCCGTTCGCCAGCCCCAGGCGCCCGAACCATAGCCGCGGGTGACAACCCGTTCGCGGTAGATGTCGGCGATGATGTCGCCGTCGCCGGCGAGCAGCGCCTTGGTCGAGCACATCTCGGCACAGAGCGGCAGCTTGCCCTCGGCGAGGCGGTTGGCCCCGTATTTCTCGTATTCGGCCTCGGTGAGGTCGGCCTCGGGTCCGCCGGCGCAGTAGGTGCATTTGTCCATCTTGCCGCGGGTGCCGAAATTGCCGACCCGCGGATACTGCGGCGCCCCGAACGGACAGGCGTAGAAACAGTAGCCGCAGCCGATGCAGGTGTCCTTGTTGTGGAGCACCACCGCGTCCGCCGTGATGTAGAAACAGTTGACCGGGCAGACAGCGGCGCAGGGCGGATCCGTGCAGTGCATGCAGGCCATCGAGACCGACCGCTCGCCGGGCAGGCCGTCGTTGATGGTGACGACCCGGCGGCGGTTGATGCCCCAGGGCACCTCGTGCTCGTTCTTGCAGGCCGAGACGCAGGCGTTGCACTCGATGCAGCGGTCAGCGTCGCAGAGGAACTTCATCCTTGCCATCTGTCAGGTCTCCTCGCTCACGCCGCCTCGATCTGGCAAAGCGTCGCCTTGCCCTCATGCATGCCGGTGACCGGGTCGTAGCCGTAGGTGGTGACGGTGTTCACGCTCTCGCCGAGGACGATGGGATCGGTGCCCTCGGGATACTTGCCCCTGAGATCCTCGCCCATGAACCAGCCGGCGAAATGGAACGGCATGAAGGCCGAGCCGGGGGCGACGCGTTCGGTGACGAGTGCCTTGACCCGCGCGCGCGAGCCGCCCTCCGGGCCCAGCACCCAGACCCAGGCGCCGTCGACGATGCCGCGCGCCTCGGCGTCGGCCGGGTTGATCTCGACGAACATGTCCTGCTGCAGCTCGGCCAGCCACCTGTTCGACCGGGTTTCCTCGCCGCCGCCCTCGTATTCGACGAGGCGGCCCGAGGTGAGGACGATCGGGAA
>JAJUJF010000072.1 GCA_029265455.1 Paracoccaceae bacterium
AGATATTTATTGGGATAGCGGTCGGTATAAATTCTGTTTCGGCAATCCACGAGATCCTCGGTGCCATTCTGTTTGGCATGGGTGTTCTCGCCGTTGGTCTTGGGTTCATCGCTGCGCGCATTGATTGCCAGCTCAAGTTGCTCAAAGAGCTATCCGCCGACACAAGGCAGCGTGGAAAGATACAGGGAGAGCTAGATTGAGTATTGCAGAAAGATAGCAAGAGTGGGAGGAGTATCGTAATTTTCTTCAACAACTTGTAGATTGCGATTTCATTCGGAGCGATGTTGCTGTAGGGATTACAAGGCAAGTCATCGCCCAAGGCTTATATTCTCTTAGCGGAAAGCAACGTTTCATTTTTGAGCGTGATGTGGGGAAAAAGTTTCCTCAACCACGGTGCAAAAGATGTGTTGAGACTATACCGTGGCCGTGGGCAATCTTTTTCTACCGAGTCGAGACACTATGCGGCAGCTGCGAGAACACGTGGCATAAGTTTATGGATAGTTAGTTTATGCTGAGGCCTCGGGCACAATTCCTCAACGGCCTCTTCAAAATACGCCCCGAGCGTGGTGATGTGCGCTACCGCATTGATGCAATATCGCCTCCAACCACGTCGGCAAGCGCGAGGTGCTGGTGCCGGAGCAATAGCGCCGGGTCGTGCAGGCGTGCAGGAACCGCGCCGGTGCCGGATTCATTGGGGAGGCATGAGCGAGGCGACGAAACAGTCCGGCCATAGCTGGAAGGAGACACAGCCATGGAAGACGTCATTCCCGGCCTCAGTGCTTCCCGTCCGCAGCGGCTCTCCTTTGCCCCGACCGCCGGCGTGCGCGTGTTCCTGCTGCGACGGCCCGCCGGCAACCTGCTGATCTATGCGGCCCCGCTGGCGGCGGAGGATCGCGCTGCCATAGGTGAAGCAGGAGGAATCGCGCGCCATTATCTCAACCACTGGCATGAGGCGGGCCTTGGCGCCGCGGAGATTGCCGCGGCTTTCGGAGCGCCCCTCCACTGCCATGAGAAGGATGCGCCGGAAGTCGAGAAGGTCGTGCCGGTTGCCGGGACATTCTCGGAGCGCCATCGTCCCGACGACGATTTCGAGGTGATCCCGATCCCGGGCCATACGCCGGGGGCAACCGCCTATCTCTGGACCAACGGCGAGGACCGGTGCCTGTTCACCGGCGACAGCCTCTACCTGCGCAACGGCGAGTGGCGCGGCGCGATTCTCGAGTCGAGCGACCGCGACGCCTCCGTGCAGAGCCTCGAACTCCTGCGCGAGCTCGACTTCAACCTGCTCGTGCCCTGGGCGGCGTCCCTTGGCGGTCCCTTCTGGATGCGCACCGATCGCGCCGATGCGCGCCGCCGTATCGATGCCGTGCTCGACCGGATCCGGGGCGGCGCCGACGGGTGAGGATTGAGGTCAAAAAGGGCCGCCCGGAAGCCCGGGCGGCGTTCCGTTCGGGCAGGGGGCTTGCGGTGCTCAGCCCTCCTCGGGCGTCAGCCGCAGCAATGCGCCGTTCGGATCGTCGGTGATGACGAGGATCGCCCCTTCCGCGTCCACCGCCACATCGCGGATGCGGCCGACATCGGTGAGGAGGCGTTCCTCGCCGGTCACGGCGTCGTCCTCGAGTTCCAGCCGCACCAGCGCGCCGGGATTGAGGGAACCCACCAGGATGTTGCCCTGCCAGTCGGGGAACATCTCGCCGTCATAGAAGACCATGCCGCTCGGCGCGATCACGGGGTCCCAGTAGTAGCGCGGCTCGACGAAATCCGGCTCGTGCGTGGCGCGACCTTCGCCGACCGGCTCGCCGGAATATTCCTGGCCATAGACGACGATCGGCCAGCCGTAGTTGTTGCCCGGCTCGACGAGGTTGAGCTCGTCGCCGCCCTGCGGCCCGTGTTCGATCTCCCAGAGCCGGCCTTCGGCATCCATTGCCGCCGCCTGGATGTTGCGGTGGCCGTAGGACCAGATCGAGTCGATCGCGCCCTCCTCGTCGACGAAGGGGTTGTCCTCGGGCACCGAGCCGTCGAGGTTGAGCCGGATCACCTTGCCGTAGGTGGTGCCGAGATCCTGGGCATTGTCGCGTTCCGCCGCGTCGGAATGTTCCCCGGTGGTGATGAAAACATGGCCGTCGTCGTCGAAGACGATGCGCGAACCGTAATGCATGGGGGTCGGCGAGGGCGGTTCCTGCTCGAAGATCTCCTCGACGTCGACGAGTTCGGTGCCGTCCTCGCTGAGCCTGCCGCGGATGGCAGCGGTCACCGACATGCCGTCGCCGAGGGGTTTTGCATAGCTCAGGTAGATCCAGCCCTCCTCCTCGTAATCGGGGCCGATCGCCACGTCGAGAAGACCGCCCTGCTCGACGGCATGCACCTCGGGGACGCCGGCGATCGGCTCGGAAAGTTCACCTTCCGGGCTGACCCGCCGCAGCCGGCCGGGCCGCTCGGTGACGAGGATGGCGCCGTCCGGGAGGACGGCAATGCCCCAGGGATGTTCGAGCCCCTCGGCCACCGTCTCCGTGGCAAGGGTGACGCCCGAATCGGAGGCAGGTGCGCGGGTCTGTCCGGGGAACGCCGGCTGGAAATGCGAAACGTTCGGCTCGCCCTGTTCGACGGGAGCGCCATCCTGCGCATAGGCGGCGGGTGCGGCGATCAGGCCGCCGATGCCGAGAAGAAGGGCGGTACGGGATGTCATCGCGGAAATCTCCTCTTCAGGTTGTTCCGGTCGGTTGGTGAAGACCGGAGGCCGCAAGGATCACGGGAAGGCCAATGTGGAGGAACGCGCGAAGTTCCGGCTTGCCTGCGGTTGCGGAGCGGCGGGGCATTGCCGCTTCCGGTTTCGTGAAGTCGGCGGGGTCGCGGGTGCGGACGGGGCCGCTATATGGGGAAAGGCATCCTGTTCGATAAAGCGGTACATCCTCATGCAAAGACGCGCCTTCCTCGCCGGCCTTGCGGCTCTTCCCTTCCTCGCGGCACCGCTGTCGGCGCAGGTGAACGCGGCGCCGATCGAGGCCTATCTGCGGTCACTGCGCAGCGCGCGCGGGCGGTTCCGGCAGAGGAACGCCAATGGTTCGGTCCAGACCGGGACGTTCCATCTCCTGAAACCCGGTCGCATCCGGTTCGAATACGATCAGCCCGAGGGGGCGATGGTGATCGCCGACGGCACGATGGTCGGCGTCTTCGACCCGAAGTCGAACCGCAACCCGACGCGCTACCCGCTTTCGCGCACGCCGCTGCACCTGCTGCTCCGGAACGAGCTCTCGCTCAGGGAGCCCGGCCTCGTCCTCGGCGCGACGGAAGACGGGAACGGGATCCATATCACCGTCACCGATCCGCGCCGGCCCGAGGAAGGGCGGATGCGGATGACCTTCTCGCGCGATCCGGTGGCCTTGCGCGAATGGGTGGTGACCCCGGCCAACGGGCGTTCGACCGCCGTCTCCATCCTCGAGATGCAGACGGGGGTCGAGGTCGCGCGCACGCTCTTCAACATCGAGCTCGAGGCCCAGCGCTACCGCTGGTGAGGGAGCACCTGCAGCAGGGCGCGCGCATTTCCGCGGCGCGGGCCCGGATTTCCGCCGGTCGCGAAGGCGTTCAAGGAGGCTTTCGCCGTCGTCGACGCGGTGATCGCCGTCACCCCGGAAGCCGTCACCCCGGAATACAACCGCTCGATTCCCGGCGCGCTCAGGAACGTCATCGACCGGGCGCGCCTGCCCCATGGCGGGAATTCGTTCACGTGGAAACCGTCCACGATCATCAGCGCCTCGCTGGGGGTTGAGGTGACGAAGGAGTCCGCCCGCGAGTTCCTGCAGGGCTATATGGGAAAGTTCGGAAGGTTCATCGAGCGGGTCTACACCGTGATTCCACGGCAGACCCGGGCGGGAAGGTCATCGCCCGGAACCTGCGGACGTTGCCAGCGCGGCGGAGGGGGCAGAAGAGGAGAGCGGGACGCGTTCCGTCCCCTCTGTCTCCACCGGCTCATGACCGGTCATCCGGCTGGCGCGACGGCGTGATGGAGCGAGGGCTGTCGCCGTCGCTCCCGGCTTCGCGCGCGGCATCTTCCCGGCATTCGGGCGGGGGCGGGGGAAGGGGAACCTCGTCCCTGCCCTCGATCCGGTCCCGGTAGAGGGCGGCGCGGGCGAGGAGAGTCAGGGTGATCGGGGTGGTGATGACCATGAACACGGCAATCAGGAGCTCGTGCAGCACGAATCGGGTCTGCAGTACCGAGAAGCACAGCATCGACGCGATCAGCACGCTGCCGATGCCGAGGGTGGTCCCGAGCGTCGGCGCGTGCATCCGTTCATAGAAACTCCCGAGCCGGAGCAGGCCGAACGAGCCGATCATGGCGAGCGCCGCCCCCAGGAGAACGAACAGGGCGGTGATCACCGCCACCCAGGCCGGCAGGTCCGCTGCATGGCTCATTCGATCACCTCGCCGCGCATGAGGAATTTCGAGAGCGCCGCCGTCGAGACGAAGCCGAGGAGCGCGATGATGAGCGACGCTTCGAAATAGAGGGTCTCGCCGGTGCGGATGCCGAAGGTGAGCAGCATGATGGCCGCATTCACATAGAGGGTGTCGAGGGCAAGGACCCTGTCCTGGGCACGCGGACCCGTGAGCACCCGGCAGGCGGCGAACACCATGGCGAGGCCGAGAAAGATCTGCGCGAGGAAGACGGACCAGGAAAGCAGCGTGAGGCTCATCCGAATATCTCCATCAGCCGCATTTCGTACCGCGTCTTGATGATCCGCACCCACTCCTCCTCGTCGATGAGGTCGAGGACGTGAAGCAGCATGGTGTTGTCGGCGGAATCGTATTCCACCCAGAGGGTTCCGGGCGTCGCGGTGATGATGCAGGCAAGCGCGGCGAGGTTGTAGGGATTGCGCGTCGTCAGCGGGATCCGCACGAAGCCCGAGCGCCGGTTCCGCGTTCCCCTGTACAGGATGATCCGGGCGACGGCGTTGTTGGAGCGGATGATCTCCTGCAGGACGACGAGGGACAGCCGCAGTGCGGCGAGCGGACGGCGAAACCGTACCGCAGGGAGTTCGAGCCGCAGCCAGACCCAGGAGGAAACTACCGCCGCGACCGCGCCGAGCAGGATGGTTCCGGGGGCGACGCTCCCGACCAGAAGCAGCCACAGGAGCAGCAGCAGCAGGGTCAGTCCGGGGAAGGGCAGCCAGCGGGTCATCGTGCATCTCCCTCGGTTTCGGGCAGGTGCGGCACCGGCAGGACCGCCCGGACATAGCCGGCCGGCTGGTAGAGCGATTCCGCAGTGGACTGCATGTAGCGCATGACCGGCCCGGCCTGCACCGTCAGCGCCCCGCAGAGCAGCAGCAGCACGATGACCGGCGTGATCTCGGTCAGGCGCATCATCGGCACCGATTCGGTGGAGGCGGCCCAGAACGCGTCGATCCCGGCGCGGGTCATGGCGACGATCGTCGCGAGGCCGGAGGCGATCAGCGCGATGAGGACTGCCCAGGTGGTGTCGGGAAGAGGTTCGTTGCCGGTCTCGAACAGCGGGGCGAGGATGGCGAGCTTGGCGAGGAAGCCGGAAAGCGGCGGCAGGCCCGCAAGCAGCAGCGCACAGCCCATGAAGCCGAGGCCGAGGATCGCCTTGCTCGCCGGGATGGCGATGCCGGGTTCCTCCTCCTCGTCGAAATCCTCCTCCTCGCCCTCGCCATAGGCTTCACGGGTCACGGCGAGCACGTCGGCGCCGACGTCGCGGCCGCGCTCCACGAGCTCGATGAGCAGGTAGAAGGCGGCGATGGCGAGGACCGAAGTCGCGAGGTAGTAGAGCGCGCCTCCCGTTACCGAGACATGGCCGGTGCCGATCGCGAGCAGCAGCGTGCCCGAGGAGACGAAGATGCACGCGCCCGCGAGCCTGCCCATGTTCTGCGTCGCGAGGACGGCAATGGAGCCGAAGGCGATCGTCACCAGCCCGCCGTAGATCAGCCAGTCGCCGCCGAACCCCGCCGAGTCGCCGGCGCTGTCGCCGAAGAGGAGCAGCCAGAGCCGCAGCACGGCGTAGATGCCGACCTTGCTCAGGATGGAAAGGATCCCGGCGGCCGGGGCGCTCGCCGCGCCGTAGGTGGTGGGCAGCCAGAAGCCCACCGGCCACATCGCCGCCTTGATGAGGAAGACGACGCCGACGATGGCGGCGCCCACCTCGACCAGGGCGCGATCCTCGGCGGCAACGACGGGAATGCGTTCGGCGAGATCGGCCATGTTGAGCGTGCCGGTCACGCCGTAGATCATGCTGACGCCGATCAGGAAGAGGAGGGAGGAGGTGAGGTTCACCGCGACGTAGTGGAGGCTTGCCCGCACCCGCGCTGCTTCCGGGCCGTGCAGGGCAAGGCCGAAGGAGGCGGTGAGCATCACCTCGAAGAAGACGAAGAGGTTGAAGAGGTCGCCGGTCAGGAAGGCACCGTTGAGCCCCATCAGCTGGAACTGGAAGAGCGGGAGGAAATTGGCCCCGGCCCGGTCCCAGCGGGCGATCGAGAACACGAGGGCGGCGGCGCCGAGGATGGCGGTCAGCACGAGCATCAGCGCCGAAAGCCGGTCGAGGACCAGCACGATCGCGAAGATCGACGGCCAGTCGCCGAGGCGGTAGACGCGCGTCGCTGCTCCGTCTGCCGCGTCGGCCATCTGCAGCAGCATGACGGAAATGACGACCAGGGCGAAGGTCGACAGCAGGCCGAGGCCGACCCGGAAGCTTCGGCGCTGGCCCCCGGCGAGGATCATCAGCGTCCCGGCGAGCAGCGGGACGAGGATGGGGGCGATGGTCAGGTGATCGAGCCAGGCGGTCACTGGTCGCGCTCCCGCCCGTCCACATGGTCGGTCCCGGTCAGGCCGCGGGCGGCGAGCAGGACGACGAGGAAGAGGGCCGTGGTCGCGAAGCTGATGACGATGGCGGTGAGCACCAGCGCCTGCGGCAGGGGGTCGGCATGCCGGGCAAGGTCGCCGACGCCGCCCGGTTCGAGGATCGGGGGAACGCCGATGCGCAGCCCGCCGGTCGAGAAGATGAAGATGTTCACCGCATGGGAGAGGAGGGAAAGGCCGATGATCACCTGGAAGGTGCGCGGCCGCAGTATCAGCCAGACACCGGACCCGGCCAGCATTCCGATCGCGAGCGAGACCACCGCTTCCATCAGACCTCTCCAGCAGGGGTGGGGGTTCGGACCGGCTCGCGGGCGATCTCCGCAGGTGGTTCGGGCGCGCGGACATCCGCGCGCCGGGGCACGCGATGGCCGCGGATCGACTGGTGCGCGATCGCGATCAGCATTAGCACGGTGGCGCCGATGACGAGCATGAAGACGCCGATATCGAAGACGAGCGCGCTCGCCGTCGGAATCGCTCCGATGACCGGCAGGTCCATGTAGTCGAAATAGGAGGTGAGGAACGGGCGGCCGAAGAGCCAGGCCCCGATGCCGGTGCCGGTGGCGAACAGCAGGCCCAGCCCCATCCAGCGGAGCGGCCGCACGAGGATCCTCGTCTCGATCCACTGTGCGCCGCCGATCATGTACTGGAGGATGAGGGCGATCGACGCGGCGAGGCCGGCCACGAAACCGCCACCCGGCTGGTCATGGCCGCGGAGCAGCAGATAGAGCGCGACGAGGGCGATCACCGGGAACAGCAGCCGCGACAGGAGCGAGGGGACGAGCAGCCAGTCGGCGACGGTGTCACCCTCGTGGCGGTCGGGACGGGCGATGTCGTAGGCGGCCTGTTCGCGCTGCTGCTCGGGAATCTCGACGCTGTCGGGAGCCGGGCGGAAGCGTCGCAGCAGGGCGTAGACGGTGAGCGCCACCACGCCGAGGACCGTGATCTCGCCCAGCGTGTCGAAGCCGCGGAAGTCGACGAGGATGACATTGACGACATTGGTGCCGCCGCCCTCGGTATAGGCGTTCTGGAGGAAATACTGGCCGAGGAGTTCCGGCGGCGAGCGGGTCATCACGCTGTAGGCAAGCGCGGCCATTCCGGCGCCGGCAACCGTCGCGATGCCGAGATCGAACAGGCGCCGCCGCCGCGCGATCGCTTCGGCGCGGGGCTCGTCGGGGACCGGCACCCGCTTGGGCAGCCAGCGCAGGCCGAGCAGCAGCAGGACGGTCGTGACGATCTCGACAAGGAGCTGCGTCAGCGCGAGGTCGGGCGCAGAGAACCACACGAAGGTCACGCAGGTGGCGAGACCGGCGCCGCCGAGGAGCACGAGCGCCGCGAAGCGATGGAACTTCGCCTGCCATGCCGCGCCCACCGCGCAGGCGGCACCGACGGCGAGGACCACCACCAGCACCGGGTCGGCGGCAGCGGGAGCGAGATTGCCCGGTCCGATCCCCCGCAGGTAGGCGGCCGAGGCGCCGGCGAGCAGGGCCAGACCGACGATGAGCCGCATCTGCGGCTGCAGGCGGGGAGTGCCGAAGAAGCTCTCGAGCGACCGCGCGAGACGCCACGACAGGAACACCATCGTCCGTTCGAACAGGCGCCGTCCCTCGAGATGGCGGAGGAGGGGCGGACCCTCGATGCCGCGGAGCAGATGGGGTTGCAGGGCGAGGTAGAGCCCGACGCCGGCGGTCATCCCGATGAAGCTCATCAGCAGGGGCAGGTTGAATCCGTGCCAGATCGTGAGGCTGTATTCCGGCGTCGCCGGGCCGAGGATCGACATCACCGCCGCGTGCAGGAAGGTGCCCACCGTGGCCGACGGCAGGATCCCGACGACGATGCAGGTCAGCACGAGGATCTCGACCGGGAAGCGCATCCAGGAGGGCGGTTCGTGGGGCGTGCGCGGCAGGCCGACCGGGTCGGGGCCGAAGAAGGCCCCATGGATGAAACGCAGCGAATAGGCAACGCTGAACGCGCTCCACACGATCGCGGCTATCGGCAGGACGGACAGCAGGGCCGGCAGCGGCGCGGGTGCCGCAAGCGCCTCGGCGAAGAACATCTCCTTCGACAGGAAGCCGTTGAGCAGCGGCACGCCGGCCATGGCCGCGGCGGCGATGATCGCGAGCCGGGCGGTGAACGGCATGAGCCGGTTGAGGCCGGACAGGCGGCGGATGTCCCGCGTTCCGGACTCGTGGTCGATGATGCCGGCCGCCATGAACAGCGATGCCTTGAAGGTGGCGTGGTTGACGATGTGGAAGATCGCCGCGACCAGGGCCAGTTCGCTGTTGAGGCCGAGGAGAAGCGTGATCAGCCCGAGGTGACTGATCGTCGAGTAGGCCAGCAGGCCTTTGAGATCATGCTGGAAGATGGCGATATACGCGCTCAGCATCATCGTCGCGAGCCCGGCCGTGCCGACGATCCAGAGCCAGGCATCGGTGCCAGCCATCACCGGCCAGAGCCGCGCGAGCAGGAACACCCCGGCCTTCACCAGCGTGGCCGAGTGCAGATAGGCCGAGACCGGTGTCGGCGCCGCCATTGCATGCGGGAGCCAGAAGTGGAAGGGAAACTGCGCGCTCTTGGTCAGCGCGCCGAGGAGGATGAGGATGAGGGTCGGCAGATAGAGCGGATGTCCGCGGATGACGTCGCCCGCCGCCAGCACCACCTCGAGATCGAAGCCGCCGGCGATATGCCCCAGCATCAGGACGCCCGCGAGCAGGCAGAGGCCGCCGATGGCGGTGACGGTCAGCGCCATGCGTGCACCGTCGCGCGCCGTGGCCGTATGATACCAGTAGCCGATCAGCAGGAAGGAGAAGAGGCTGGTCAGTTCCCAGAAGAAGACGAGCTGGATCAGGTTCCCCGACAGGACGAGGCCGGTCATCGAGCCCATGAAGGCGAGCAGGAAGGAGAAGAATCGCGGAACCGGATCCTCGGGCAGCATGTAGTAGCGCGCGTAGAGCACCACGAGCACACCGATGCCGAGGATCAGCATGCAGAAAAGCCAGGCGAGCCCGTCGAGCCGCAGGACGAAATTCACCCCGAGTGCGGGCATCCATTCGATCTCGTGCCGGATGACCTCGCCGTCGGCGACGGCGGAAAAGGCCGTCATCACCAGGGCAAGACCGCCAAGGGCGACCAGCCCGGCAAGCCAGGCAGCGGCGTTACGTGCGTACGTCGGGAGCATTCCGGCCGCGAGCGCACCGACATACGGAAGGCCCAGGACCAACAGCAGCAATGCGTCTGGCATGTTCTCCGTCAAGTGATCCAGGGTGGCAGGTCGTTGGCGGCGGGGATAGTCACTTTCTATAACGTGTTAGCGCGGAAACGGTAGTGTCGGCCGATAACGATAACATCAAGTTTCCCGCGGCGCGGCGTCCTGCTCCTCGGTGGTGGTTGCGCATGTACGCAGGAGTTCCACGACTTCCTCCGGGGTCGCGGCCTGTCGGAGCCTGCGGAGGAATCCCGCGTCGCGCAGGTTGCGGGCGATCCCGGAGATCGCCTCGAGCAGGCCCTTGGGGGCCGCCGCCGGCCAGAGAACCACGAACACGAGATCGATCGGCTCGCCGTCGCGGGCCTCGAAATCGATCGGACGTTCAAGCCGGAGGAAGAGCTTCACCGGCGTCTCGATGTCGGAAAGCTTGGCATGGGGCAGCGCCACGCCCTTGCCGAGGGCGGTGGAGCCGAGATCCTCGCGTGCCTTCAGAACGTCGAGGATCTCCTCTTCCGTGCGCCCCAGGCGGCGGGCCACCTCTCCCGCTATCAGCTCCAGCAGGCTCTTCTTGTTCTTCACATCCGCGTCGAGAAAGATGTCAGTCGCGGAAAAATGATCGGATACCACCATCGTTCTCTCCACGCCGGACCGGCAGCCCGAGTCTGCAATCGGCCTTGCCCACTACCCCAGATCGTCCGCGGTGGCGAGGGGGGGATCCGACAACCGGCGGCGAATCCCGCATCGTCGGAATCGGGCTGCGTAGGGAAAGGCCGCTCAGGTACAGCCTTCGCGGCGCGTGGCGGGGATCAAGGCCACGCACTGGCGGATCATCCGGCCGGGGAGATTCCGGGAGGATCGCCAAGGGCGACAAGGGCGATCTCGCCTTCCCAGACCGCTGCGAGACGCTCGGCCGCCTGCCATGAGCGCAGCCCGGAGCGACAGCAGAGGACGGCGCGCTGGCCCGGGTCCGGTGTCGGGCCGCCCGGTCCGAAAGCCGTGACCGGCAGCCGGCGGGCATCGGGCCGGACAAGCGGGGCCTCGTCTTCGGCGCGGAGATCGACGATGAAGTCGCTTGCGGTGATCGCGCCGGGCGCGACGAAGCGGGGCTGGTGCGCGGGTTCGGGCGCACCATCGAAGCGGAAGCCGCCGAAGCGGAAGCTGCGGGCATCGAAGGTGACGAGCTGGCCGAGCGGCGAGGGCTCGAGACCGGCGAGGATCGCCAGCGCCATCTGGGCCTGCAGTGCCCCGAGAATGCCCACCACCGGCCCCAGTACACCGTCTTCCGAACAGCTGCCGAGGCGCTGCGGCAGGTCGGGAAACACGGCGCGCAGGCTGGGGGCGCCGGCGCAGAAGGCGCCGACATAACCTTCCATCCCGAGCACCGAGGCGCTGACGAAGGGCAGGCCGTGCGCACGGCAGGTGTCGGAGAGCATGTAGCTCGCGGCGAAACTGTCGGCGCAGTCGAGGACGAGATCGGTGCCTTGCACGAGCGTGTCGGCATTGGCGGGATCGAGCCTGCCGATGATGGGTTCGATCAGGCATTCGCCATTCAGTGCGGTCATCGACGTGGCCGCGGCTTCGGCCTTCGGGCGTCCGACGTCGGTTTCGCGAAACAGCGTCTGGCGATGCAGGTTCGAGATCTCCACCCGGTCGGAATCGATGAGCCGGATGCGGCCGACCCCGGCGCCGACCAGATATTGCAGTACCGGAGCCGCGAGGGCGCCGGCGCCGACGACGAGGATATGGGCGTCGTGGAGGCGGCGTTGCCGCTCGATCCCGAATTCGGGGACGGCAATCTGGCGGAGGTAGCGGCCGGGATCGAACTCCGTGGTCATCCTCGATTCTCCGGGAGCGGTTCTGCGCGATCGGCCGCAGTCCCGAGGCCGGTTGCCGCGAGCCAGGCACGGACCCTTGCCTCCGGATCGGCATTGAGCGTGATGTCGGTGACGGCGGAGACGATGTCGGCCCCCGCCTCGAACGCTCCCCTGGCCCGCTCGACGCTCATGCCGCCGATGGCGACCAGAGGGATGTCGCCGATCAGCCTCTTCCATTCGGTCACCCGCGCGAGTCCCTGTTCATGCCAGCGCATCTTCTTGAGGATCGTCGGGTAGACCGGTCCGAGGGCGACGTAATCGGGCTGAAGCGAAAGCGCGCGGTCGAGTTCGGCATGGTCGTGCGTGCTGACGCCGAGTCTGATCCCGGCGCGGCGGATCGCCGGAACATCGGCCGTGTCGAGATCCTCCTGCCCGAGATGCACCCAGTCGCAGCCGAGATCGATCGCGAGCCGCCAGTAGTCGTTGACGACGAGGATCGTGCCATGCGCCCTTGCAAGGTCCCGGGCGGCGGCGATGGCGTCGCGCAGTTCGGGCTCGGGCATCTCCTTGATGCGCAACTGCACGAGTTTCACGCCGAGCGGCAGCGTCCGCTCCAGCCAGCGCAGGTTGTCGAAGATCGGATAGAAGCGGGGCAGGGTCATTCGAGGAAGGCCTTGCCGATCACCGGCGTCGAGGGGGCGGCCATGTCGCGGGGCTCCATCGGGTCGGATTCGTAGGCGAGGCGGCCGGCCTCGACGGCCTTCGCGAAAGCCTCGGCCATCGCGGCCGGGTCCCCGGCCTTCGCCACCGCGGTGTTGAGGAGCACGGCGTCGTAGCCCATCTCCATTGCCCTTGCCGCCTGGCTCGGCAGGCCGAGCCCGGCATCGACGACCAGGGGCACATCCGGGAACTGCGCTCGCAGGGTGCGCAGACCATAGACATTGGTGAGGCCGAGGCCGGTGCCGATCGGCGCACCCCAGGGCATCAGGACCTCGCAGCCTGCGGCCAGGAGCCGGTCGGCGAGGACGACGTCCTCGGTCGTGTAGGGAAAGACCTGGAAACCGTCCTCGCAGAGGATGCGCGCCGCCTCGACGAGGCCGAAGGGATCGGGCTGGAGCGTGTCGGTGTGGCCGATCACCTCGAGCTTGATCCATGGTGTCTCGAAGAGTTCCCGCGCCATGTGGGCAGTCGTCACCGCCTCCTTGACCGAGTGACATCCGGCAGTGTTGGGGAGGACGCGCACGCCGAGTTCGCGCACGAGGTCCCAGAATGCCGTGCCCGCCCGCTCGCCGCCCGATTCGCGCCGGACCGAGACGGTGGCGATACCGGCGCCGGAGCGGCGAAAGGCATCGGCGAGCACCCGGGGCGAGGGATACTGCGCCGTGCCGAGCATGAGCCGCGAGCCGATCTCGGTGCCGTAGAACCGCAGCACCGGTCAGCCGCCCTGCCGCGGGGTGACGACCTCGAGCCGGTCTCCGGAGACGAGCCTGAGCTGCGGCCGGGACGCGGCGGCCACGAAACGCTCGTTGACCGCCGTCGCCACCTTGGCGTCGCCATAGCCGAGTTCGTCGAGGATCTCGCTGAGCGCGGTCGATTTCACCTCGGATTCCACGCCATTAACTATGATCTTCATCCATTACCTCCGGGATTTTGCCGTCGCAGATCAGATCGGCCGTCATCCGCGCCATTGCCGGCGCGAGCAGGAAGCCGTGGCGGAAGAGACCGTTCACGCAGATCGTCTCTCCCCGCCGGCGCAGGCGGGGCAGGTTGTCGGGGAAGGCCGGCCGGGCATCGACGCCGATCTCGACGAGCTCTGCCTCGCCAAATGCCGGATGCAGCGCATAGAGGGCAGAGAGGAGTTCGAGGACGGAGCGGACGCGGACTCGCCGGTCGCAACTCTCGATCTGGGTCGCCCCGATCATGAACTGTCCGTTCGCCCTCGGCACCACGTAGAGCGGGAAGCGCGGGTGGAGCAGCCGCACCGGCCGGGTGAGCCTCACATCGGGGGCATGCACGATTGCCATCTCGCCCTTGACGCCGCGCAGATCCGGCAGCACGTCGCGCGCTGCAAGACCGCGGCAGTCGACGGCCGGTCCATCGGGCGAAGCTTCACCGGCGATGAAGGTCGCGCCGAGCGCGCCGAGCCGCTCATGCAGATGCCGGAGTGCCGCACGCGGGTCGAGATGTGCCTCGTCGCGGAACATGAGCGCCCGATCGAAACGGCCCTCGAGGTCCGGCTCGACGGCAGCGATGCCTTCGCGGTCGAGAAATTCGTGGCCACTGGTTCTCCGTGCGAAACGGTCGAGTTCGCGCCGGTCACGGTCGAGGGCGATGACCAGCGTTCCGTGGCGCGAGAGGATCACGCCCTGACGCTCCCACCAGTCGGCGGCCTCCATGCCGAGGCGGACGACGGGCTCTTCGGCCGTCTCCCCCTCGCAGAAGGGTGCCAGCATGCCCCCTGCCCACCATGAACAGCCATGAGGACCCGGTCGCGGCGCGCGGTCGATGATCGTGACGTCTCGTCCGCGCGACATGAGTTCTGTTGCGACGGTGAGCCCGGCAACGCCGGCGCCGATGACCCTCACGCCCGTCATCGCCAGATCTCGTGGAAATGGTGGACCGGCCCGTTGCCGCTGCCGATCCCGAGCCTGTCGGCCGCGGCGATGGCATCATGGAGCCATGCCTGGGCACGCCTGACCGCTCCTCCGAGGTCCTGGCCCTTCGCAAGCTCAGCCGCGATCGCCGAGGAGAGCGAGCAGCCGGTGCCATGGGTGTTGCGGGTGGACAGGCGCGGGGCCTCAATCGCGATGATCCCCTGCGGCGATATCAGCCGGTCGATGCAGGCGGGGCCTTCGGCATGGCCACCCTTCATCAGCACCGCGCGTGCACCGAGCTCGAGGATCGCCCGGCCCTGCGCCTCGATTTCTGCCGCGCCGTTGGCGCAGTCGCCGCCGAGAAGGCGCGCGGCCTCGGGCAGGTTCGGCGTCAGCAGGTCGGCGCGGGGCAGGAGCAGGGCGGTCGTCGCGGCGATGGCCTCATCGTCGAGAAGCCGGTCCCCCGATTTCGCCACCATGACGGGGTCGAGCACCACCGGCCCGTCATATCGTTGAAGGGCTTCCGCGACAGACGCGACGATCTCGGCGGAGAAGAGCATCCCGATCTTCACCGCATCCACTGCGATGTCGTCGAGCACGGCGGTAATCTGCGACGAGACCATGCCGGGAGAGACCGGCTCCACGGCGACGACCCCGCGCGTGTTCTGCGCGGTGATCGCGGTGATCGCGCTCGTGCCGTAGACGCCGAGCGCCGAGAAGGTCTTGAGGTCCGCCTGTATCCCGGCGCCGCCGCC
>JAJUJF010000021.1 GCA_029265455.1 Paracoccaceae bacterium
CGGCGCCACCAGCGCCGGCAGTACCGCGACCGGGACATGGCGCAGGAGGCGCATGGCCCAGTCCGGCATCGCCCGGTCGCCGACGAGCCCGAGGAACGAAAGCCTGATGAGATAGGTCCCCACCCCGAGCGCGAGGATCACCGTCCAGATCGTCGCGTCCATCACCGCCCTTCCCCGAGCCTCTCCACCCCGGCGCCGACCGCCATCGCGCCGAGGGCCGCGGCGAGGATGCCGGAGCCGAAGGGCAGATCCGCGAGCAGGAGCGACAGCCCCATCGCCGTGACCGCTGCCGCCACCTGCGGCCGGCCCCGCAGCAGGGGCGCGAACATGGCGATGAAGGTGATGGGGAGCGCGAAGTCGAGCGCGTACTCCTCCGGCACCGCCCTCCCCGCCACCCCGCCGAGCCAGGTGAACGCGTACCAGACCGGCACGATCGGCATCGAGGCCCCGACGAAATAGGCGAACTTCTCGCTGCCGGTCATTTCGGGCTCCACGGCGAAGCGGCTCACGGCGGCGGCATAGCTCGAATCGAGGAGCATGTAGGCAAGCACCGCACGCTGCCGGAACGGGAGGGCGCCGAGATGGAGCGCGAGGCTGGCCGAATAGATCGCGAGCCGCAGGTTCACCGCGAGGGCGGTCAGGATCACCACCACGGTCGGCACGTTGTCGGCGATCATCTGGACTGCGGTGAACTGGGAGATGCCGGCGACCACCAGCACGCTCATCGCCATCATCTGCATGGTCGACCAGCCCGCCTCGCTCGCGACGATGCCGAAGAGGATGCCGAAGGGCGCGATGACGAGGACGAACGGCGCCCCCTGGCCGAGGCCGGAAAGGAAGGCGGAGCGGGTGGCACGGGTCATGGCAGTTGCCTCTACCCGAGGCGCGCCGCCTCGTCTATCGTGCCGGCGCAATGACCGAAATTCCCTATATCATCGCCCCGAACCCCGCCGACCCGCGGCTTACCCGTCCGATCACCGGCATCGACCACGAGGGGCGCGAGCAGGAGATCCGCGTCGTCGAGGAACGGCCGCTGACGATCTTCCTCAACAGCCAGGAGATCGTCACCGCGATGACGATCGGCGACTACCCCGAATATCTCGCCGTGGGCTATCTGCGGAACCAGGGCATGCTCGCCCCGGGCGAGGTACCGGAGGCGGTCGAGTTCGACGAGGAGCTCGAGACCGTGGTCGTGCGCACGGCGCGGGCAACGAACTACGAGGAGAAACTGAAGAAGAAGACCCGCACCTCGGGCTGCGCGGTCGGCACCGTCTTCGGCGACGTGATGGAGGGGCTCGAGGGACTGAAGCTTCCGGCGGCGGAAGTGCGCACCTCCGATCTCTACGCCCTTGCCCATGTCATCAACACCACGCCGTCGCTCTATCTCGAGGCGGGGGCGATCCACGGCACGGTGCTCTGCGAGGGCGCGCGGCCGCTCGTCTACATGGAGGACGTCGGCCGGCACAATGCCGTCGACAAGATCGCCGGCTGGATGGCGATGGAGGGGGTGAGCCCCGAGGGCAAGATGCTCTACACCACGGGGCGGCTCACCTCCGAGATGGTGATCAAGACGGCGCTGATGGGCCTGCCCGCGCTGGCCTCGCGCTCGGGTTTCACGGCCTGGGGGGTGGAGATCGCACGCCAGGTCGGGCTGACGCTGATCGGACGGATGCGCGGGCGGCGTTTCATCTGCCTCTCCGGCGCGGAACGGCTCGTCCGCGACGCCGATCCGGCAACCGTCGGCGACGAGCCACGCCATCTCCGCCGCAAGGCCGCGTCGGAATGAGGAAAGCAATGAACCAGGAGAATCCAGCGTCCCGCCCGAAGATCGCGGGGGTCATCCTCGCGGGCGGTCGCGCGACGCGGATGGGCGGCGGCGACAAGACCCTGCTGCCGATCGACGGGCGACCGATCCTGTCCCATGTCGTCGAGCGGTTGCGCCCGCAGGTGGACACGCTCGTGCTCAACGCGAATGGCGATCCGGCACGTTTCGCCGCCTTCGGCCTGCCGGTCGTCCCCGACAGCATCGCGGGATACGCCGGGCCGCTCGCCGGCATCCTCGCCGGCATGGACTGGGCAGCGGCGCAGGGGTACGAGCTTCTCGCGTCCGCTGCGGGAGACACGCCCTTCTTTCCGGAAACCCTCGTCGCCGACCTCCACGAAGTCATGGAGCGCGAAGGGAAGCCGATTGCCATGGCGATGACGCCGGACCCCGAACGCGGCCTTTCCCGCCACCCGACCTTCGGCCTCTGGTCGGTGTCGCTCCGGGACGACCTGCGGGCGGCGCTCGCGGAAGGGCAGCGCAAGGTGATCGTCTGGACCGAGCCGATCGGCTGCGCGAAGGCGGTGTTCGAGGGCGAGTTCCCCTTCTTCAACGTCAACACCCCCGAAGATCTCGAACGCGCGCACGAACTTCTTGCCGGGGTGGCCCGATGAGGGTCTTCGGCGTCACCGGCTGGAAGAATTCCGGCAAGACCACCCTCGTCGAGCGGCTGGTGACCGAAATCACCGGCCGCGGCCTCTCGGTCTCGACCGTCAAGCATGCGCACCGGAATTTCGACGTCGACCAGCCCGGCCGCGACAGCCACCGCCACCGGGAGGCCGGCGCGCGGCAGGTGATCATCTCCTCCCCCCGGCGCTGGGCGCTGATGACCGAGAACCGCGGCGCGCCCGAGGCGACGCTTGCCGAACTGCTTGCCCGGCTCGATCCCGTCGATCTCGTGCTGGTCGAAGGCTACAAGCATGACAGCCACCCGAAGATCGAATGCCGCCGCAGGGCCAGCAGCGGCGAGCCGATCGCCCCGGATGACCCGAGCATCAAGGCGATCGCCACCGACATGCCCGGTCCCGCGGACACGCCGCCCGGCCACCGGACGCTGCCGGTCTTCGACCTCGACGACATCAGCGGCATCGCGGATTTCATCCTCGAGAGGGCCGGCGCCATGACGGGAGGCGGCGGATGAGCAGGCTCCCGCCGCTCCGCGACGACTGTTTCGCGCTGCCGCCCGGCGTGAACTGGGTGCCGGTGGACGAGGCGCTGGCGCGGTTGCGCGAGGGGCTCGGGCCGGTGGCCCCGGTCGAGACCGTGCCGCTTGCACAGGCACAGGGACGGGTGCTGGCCGAGGACGTGAAGGCCATGCGCGCTCATCCGCCCGGGGCGAACACGGCGGTGGACGGCTACGGCTTTGCCCATGCGAGCCTTGGCGATCCGCCGCATTACCTGCCGCTGATCGAGGGGCGGGCGGCGGCGGGGCAGCCTTTCGGCGGCACGGTGCCGCCCGGGCAGGCGCTGCGCGTCCTGACCGGGGCGATCCTGCCCCCGGGCGTCGATACCGTGGTTCTCGAGGAGGACTGCCTGATCGAGGACGGGCGCATCGGCTTCTCGCGTTCGCCCCGGCGCGGATCGAACACCCGGCCCGAAGGCGAGGACGTGCAGGCGGGCGACAGGATCCTCGCCGCCGGGCGCATCCTCGGCCCGGGCGACCTCGCGCTTGCCGCCGCCGCCGGGCTGGGCGCGCTGCCGTTGCATCGGCAGCTCCGGGTGGCGATCCTCTCGACCGGCGACGAGATCCGCGAATCGGGCGCGCCGGCGGCCAGGCACCAGACCTATGACGCCAACCGGCCGATGCTGGCGGCGATCCTGCGGCGCTGGGGGATGGAGGTCGTCGACCTCGGCCTCGCGCGCGATGAGGCGGGGGCGGTGGCGGCGGCGCTCGATCGTGGTGCGGCGGAGGCGGATGCGATCCTCACCTCGGGCGGCGCCTCGGCGGGGGACGAGGATCATGTCGCCCGCACGCTCGACGAGGCGAGGGCGCTGCGGACCTGGCGGATCGCGGTGAAACCCGGGCGGCCGCTTGCGCTCGGCCTCTGGAAGGGAGTCCCGGTCTTCGGCCTGCCTGGGAATCCGGTCGCGGCCTTCGTCTGCACGCTGGTCTTCGCCCGGCCGGCGCTGCTGACGCTCGCCGGGGCGCCCTGGGCCGCGCCGCGGGCGCTGATGCTGCCGGCCGCATTCGCGAAGAGCAAGAAACACGGGCGGCGCGAGTATCTGCGCGCCCGGCTCGATGACGAGGGAAGGGTCGAGGTGTTCCGCTCGGAAGGCTCGGGCCGGGTCTCCGGCCTCGCCTGGGCCGAGGGGCTCGTGGAGCTTCCCGATCCGGAAGGGACCATCGCGCCGGGCGATCCCGTCCGCTACCTGCCGTTCACGGCTTTCGGCCTCTGAGCGTGGTCCCCGGCAGTCCGCCGGTCCGGACCTAGAGCATCCGGGCCGCGAGCCAGCTCGCCCAGGTCCCGCGCGAGCCGGCGAAGACGTTGATGTCGGTCGGACCCCTGACCCCCGCCACCTCGCCGGTGCCGGTATACTGCCAGAAGGTCCAGCGCTGGCCGGGATAGACCTCCTCGGGGTGACCGGCGACGGAGCGCAGCCAGAATTCGTAGCCGTCGACAAGCCAGAGCTCATTGTCACGGTAGAAATCGACGGTGGTGTAGATGATCGGGCGGCGGCCATAATGGGCAGTCACCGCCTCCTTCCACACCCGCATCTCGGCGCGGACCGTCTCGGGCGACGGGCGGAAGGGACAGTTCCGCGACTTGTGGTTCCATTCCATGTCGAGGACGGGCGGCAGCGCGCCGCGCTCGCGCGGCACATGGGCGATGAACCAGCGCGCCTGTTCGGCGGCGGGGCGGCAGAACCAGTAGAAATGGTAGGCCCCGCGCATGATGCCGGCACGCCCTGCCCCGTCCCAGTTCTCGCGGAAGCGGTCGTCGACATGGTCGCCGCCCTCGGTCGCCTTGATGAAGGCGAAATCCACCCCCGCGCCGCGCACCGCATCCCAGTCGATCGTCCCCTGCCATTTCGAGACGTCGATCCCGTGAACGGGATAGGCCCAGGGCGCGCGCCCCGCCCATTCGTGCGGCTTCGAATCCCCGAACCGCTGCATGCCGCTGATCTCGGGCGGCACCGCGCGGCTGGAAATGGTGGTCGATTCCCCGAGGCTGAGCGGCGTGCAGGAGGCAAGCGCGATTGCGGCGAGCGCGAAGCGGACGGGCCTCATCCTTCCTCCCGGAACAAGCGTGAGCCGCAAGCTGCACACGCAACCGTGAAGAAAGGATTAACCATCGGGCCGCACAGGAAAAGCCCGGATCAGGCGGCGGCAAACGATCATCGCCTCACGTGGCGCCGCTGCAACGGCGCCGGAGAGCGGCGCGGGGCCTCCGCCCCGCATCCGCCCTCCGGGGGCTGCACCGCTCACTCGGCCGGCGTCACCAGCTCGTCGGGTTCGATCTCCACCTCCTTCGGCAGGATGCGTGGCGAGACCAGCGTGTAGACCGTCGGCACCACGAAGAGGGTGAATACCGTGCCGACGGTGATGCCCGAGAAGATCACGAGGCCCATCGCGAACCGTGCGGCGGCGCCCGCGCCCTCGGCGGTCATCAGCGGCACGACGCCGAGCGCCGTCGCCGCCGTCGTCATCAGGATCGGCCGCAGCCGCAGCTTCGCCGATTCCACCATACCCTTCTCCCGGCTCACGCCGCGCTCGCGCCGGACCTGGTTGGCGAACTCGACGAGCAGGATGCCGTGCTTGGTGATGAGGCCGATGAGCGTGATGAGGCCCACCTGTGTGTAGATGTTGAGTGTGGCAAGACCGAGGTTGAGCGGCACGATCACGCCGAAGATCGACAGTGGCACCGTCATCAGGATGATGAAGGGATCGCGGAAGCTCTCGAACTGCGCGGCGAGAACGAGGTAGATCACCACGATCGCGAGGACGAAGGCGATGACGATGGTGCTGCCCTCCGTCACCTCGAGGCGGGACTGGTCGGCATAGTCGATGAAGAAACCTTCGGGCAGCAGCGGCCGGGTGATGTCCTCGATCAGCGCGAGGCCGTCGCCGGTCGAGACACCGGGCACCGGCAGCGCGGTGATCGTCGCGGAGTTGAGCTGGTTGAACTGCTCGATCGCGGCGGGCGCCGGCTTCGTGTCGATCTCGATCACCGCCGAGAGCGGCACCATCTCCCCCGTGGTGGAACGGACGTAGAAGTCACCGATGCGCTCCGGGTTCTCGCGATATTCGTCCGGCACCTGCATGATGACGTCGTAGCTGTTGGAATCACGGTCGAACTGCGCCATCTGCCCGCCGCCGACGAGGAGGGTCAGCGTGGCGCCGATCTCGTCCGCGGGCAGGTCCAGCGCCGCCGCGCGGTCGCGGTCGACCGTCACCACGACCTCGTTCGAGTCGTAGTTGAGCGAGTTCTGCACGACGATGAACCGCCCTGATGCCTCCGCCTCCTGGCGGACCTGCTCGGCCACCTCGTAGACGCGGGCCGGGTCGCCGGTGGACTGGATCACGAGCGAGATCGGCAGCCCGCCGCCGGTACCCGGAAGCGTCGGCGGGGAGAACACGAAGGCCTCCACTCCTGCCACCTTGTTGAGGCTCGCCTGGATCTCCTGCTGGATCTCGGCCTGGCTGCGTTCGCGGTCGGCCCAGTCGGTGAAGGCCCAGAGGGCGATGCCGGAATTGGACTGGCCGCCGAAGCCGACGACCGAGAAGCTCGCCCTCAGCTCCGGCAGATCCCGGGTGAGCTCGCGCATCTGGTCGACATAGGTCTTGGTGTAGTCCGATGTCGCGTAGGAGGGCGCGTTGACGATGGCAAAGAGCGCGCCCACGTCCTCCTCGGGTGCAAGCTCGCTCGAGGTCTTGGTGAAGAGGAAGCCGGTGACGCCCATCAGCACCGCGATCACCAGGATCGTGACCGGCCGGTAGTGGAATGAATTCGCGACACGCCGCTCGTACCAGTTCTCGAACCGGGTGAAGTGGCGGTCGAGCAGGAGCTGGAACCGGCTCTGCCCGGTCGCGCGCAGGAGGCGCCCGGTCATCATCGGCGAGATGGTGAGCGCGACCACGCCCGAGAGAAACACCGCCCCCGCGAGCGCCACGGCGAATTCGCGGAACAGCGCGCCGGTGAGGCCGCCGGTGAAGAAGAGCGGCGTGAACACCGCGATCAGCGTCAGCATCATCGCGATGATCGGCCCGACGAGTTCCTTCATCGAGATGAAACTCGCCATCATCGGGGAACGCCCCTCGTCGATATGGCGCTGCACGTTCTCGACCACGATGATCGCGTCGTCGACGACGAGGCCGATGGCGAGCACCATCGCGAGGAGCGTGAGCAGGTTGATGGAATAACCCATCAGGAACAGGATGAAGAGCACGCCGACGAGCGACAGCGGGATCGCCACGAACGGCACCAGCACCGACCGCACCGAGCCGAGGAAGAGCAGGATGATGATGCCGACGATCAGCGTCGCCTCGACGATCGTGCGCAGCACCTCCTCGATCGACGCCGCGATCTGCTCGGTCGCGTCGTACATCATCGTGAGGGTCATGCCCTCGGGCAGGCTCGCGCGGATCGCCGGCAGCTCGTCATTGACGGCGGCGGCCATGTCGAGCGGGTTCGCTCCCGGCGTCGGGAAGACGCCGATGAAGGTGCCGGGCTCGCCGTTGAAGGTCACGATCGTGTCCCGGTCCTCGCGGGCAAGCTCGATCTCCGCGACATCACGCAGGCGCACGATCTCGTCGCCGGAGCCCGAGATCGGCAGCGCGCCGAAGGCTTCCGGTGTCTGCAGCGTCGACTGCATGCTGATCGGGTAGGTGACGAGCTCGCCCCGCGTGGTGCCCGGAGCCGAGAGGAAGTTCGACCTGTTGATCGCCGTCCGCACCTCGGAGGCGGTCAGGCCCCGCGCCGCGAGGCGGATCGGATCGATCCAGACCCGCATCGCATAGGTGGCCGCGCCGAGGACCTCCGATTCCGCCACGCCCTCGATCGTCGACATCCGCGGCACGATGACGCGCTCGATGTATTCGGTGACCTGCTCCGGGGTCATGTTCGGGTTCTGCACCGCGAGATACATGGTCGCGAACTGCATCCCCGTACCCTTGACGATGCTCGGGTCCTCGGCGTCGGGCGGCAGTTCGCGGCGCACCTCCTGGACCTTGGACATCACCTCGGTGAGCGCGGCATCGGGATCGGAGCCGAGCTCCATGTTGACAGTGACGACCGAGACCGAGGGCCGCGACTGGGTGGTGACGTAGTCGACATTCTCGGTGGTCGCGACCGCCTTGGCGATCGGCGAGGTGATGAACCCCTGGATGAGGTCGGCCGAGGCGCCCGGATAGGGGGTGGTGACGGTGATCACCGTCTCCTCGACCTCCGGATATTCGCGCGTCTGCAGCCCGGCGAGCCCCTGCAGCCCGAGGAGCATGATCAGCAGTCCGAGCACCGTCGACAGAACCGGGCGCTTGATGAAGATGTCGGAGATGCTCACAGGCCGGCCCTCAGGTTGTCGGCAGGCGGATTGACGCTGTTGTCGATGACGACGGGCACCCCGTTCGAGAGGCGGTTCTGCCCGGCGGAGACGATGACGTCGCCAGGTGCCACGCCGCCCCTGATCTCGATCAGCCCGTTCGAGCGGCGGCCGAGTTCGACGAAGACCTGCCGCGCCACGAGCTGGTCGGGATCATCCTCGGACTGGCGGACGGCATAGACGTAATCGCCGTAGAGGCTCGTCATCACCGCGGTCTGCGGCAGGGCGATGATCCCGTCCTCCTCCGGCAGTTCGATCTCGATGCGGACGAACTGGCCGGGAGTGAGCGCCCCCGCCGCCTCGATCGTGGCGCGGACGGCGACAAGGCGCGACGTGGGATCGACGCGGGGATCGATGCCGGTGATCTCGCCCGGGAACTCGCCCTCGATCCCGTCGGCGCGTACGCGGATCTTCTGGCCGATCGCGACCTGGCCGAGCTGCTGCTCGGGCAGGCTGAAATCGACCCGCATCCTGTCGAGGTCCTGGAGTGTCGCCACGACGGTTCCCGGCTGGAGATATTCGCCCAGTTCGACCCGCGGCAGGCCGATGGTGCCGCTGAAGGGGGCGGTGAGCCGGCGCTGGTCGAGGAGCGCGCGCGCCCGCTCGACCTCGGCCTCCGCCGCGCGCGCCGCCGCCTGCGACTGTTCGAGCGTGGCGCTTGCCGCGACGCCGCGGCTCTGGAGCTCGGTCGAGCGCCGGAGCTGCGTGGTCTCGAGCTCGAGCTGCGTCTCGGCGGCGAAGAGGTCGGCGCGCTGCACCGTGTCATCGAGACGAAGCAGCACCTGGCCCTCCTCCACCGTCTGGTTGGAGGAGAACAGGATCTCGCGCACAATGCCCGCGGCCTCGACGCTGAGCGCCACGCCGTCCGAGGCATAGGCGGTGCCGATGGTGGTGATCGTCGGCTGCCAGGTCACCGGCTCCGCCTCCACGGTGGAGACGGTCACCGGCTCGACCGGCATGTTGGCGAAGAAATCCGCGATCATCCGGTCGCGGAAGATGTTGAAACCGACAAGGCCGCCCCCGACGACGGCAAGCAGGATGACGGCTACGATCAGACGCTTGAACATGGAGGCTCATCCTGTCCGGGAGCGGCGGTTCCCTGCTCCTGTGCCGCGGCAAGGGCGGCGACCGCCCTGATGCCGCCAAGGGCGAATTCGGTGAGATGCTCGACGAGGGATTCGGCGCAGGCATCATCGCCGCAGCAACCGGGGAAGGCCCGGGCGGCGTTCTCCGCCTCCCAGACGAAGAGGAGGGTGACCGGCGCCATGACGCTGAAGCAGCAGCGGCTGACCACGGGGTCGTCCTCCGGCCGGCCCAGCGCCTCCGCCACCACCTGGGCGACCAGGCGGCGCTTGGGCAGGAGTTCACGATCCTCGACCGCAAGCCGCACCGGCGTGGGCGCGAGGAACTCCCGGCTGAGCACACGGATGGCCCAGCTCTGCCGCGCCTCGGCGAGGGCGGCGATGCCGAAGGCGATCAGCCGGCGCAGCTTCTCCTCGGGATCGAGCGGGCTCTGCGCGATCGCGGCGATCTCCTCGATCGAGGCGACGCTCTTGTGGGCCTCGGTCAGCACCGCGACATAAAGCCGCTCGATCCCACCGAAATGGTAGTTGATGGCGGCGGAATTCGTGTTGGCGCGCTCGGCGATCTCCTTGCCGGTGGCGCGGTCGAACCCCTTCTCGGCAAAGACCTGACCAGCTGCCTCGAGGATCTGCGAACGGGTGCCGCTGCTGCGGCGGGCGAACGATTCGGTGGTGTGTTTCATGACGCGCCATCTGGCGCAGCTCACCCTGCCATGTCAATTTGAATTTCAAATTCGGATTATACATAATGCGGAGCCTGCCGGCATGTCGCGTCCGCGTGGCCGCAATCGCTGATCATTCCGCCGGAAAAGATGAGCGCAAATCCGCCGAGATGTGGTATCTGCTACGGGGTTCCGGGCTCCGGCAGGACCGGCGCCCGAGCGATTGCGCTTGGGGGGAGCGCTCCTGACGTGGCCCGGATCTCACCAACTGCCATCTTGCGCCCGCGGATCACGGGGGTAAGTGAGGTGACGACGCCGGGCCTGTCCGGCAAAGGCAATACCCAAGGAGAAAATCCATGTCCCTGCGAATCAACGACATCGCGCCCGACTTCACGGCGGAGACTACCCAGGGCACGATCCGCTTCCATGAGTGGATCGGCGACGGCTGGGCGGTGCTCTTCAGCCATCCGAAGAACTTCACGCCGGTCTGCACCACCGAACTGGGCTACATGGCCGGCATCATGCACGAGTTCGAGAAGCGCAACACCAAGATCCTCGGCATCTCGGTCGATCCCGTCGAGGACCATATCCGCTGGAAAGACGACATCGAGAAGGCAACCGGCCATCGTCCGAACTATCCGCTGATCGGTGACCGCGACCTGACCGTTGCCAAGCTCTACGACATGCTGCCCGCCTCGGTCGAGGGGACGGCCGAGGGCCGCACGCCTGCCGACAACGCCACCGTCCGTTCGGTCTTCGTGATCGGCCCGGACAAGCGGATCAAGCTCATCCTCACCTACCCGATGACGACGGGGCGCAATTTCGACGAAATCCTGCGCGCCCTCGATTCGATCCAGCTCACGGCCAAGCATCAGGTCGCGACCCCGGCGCAGTGGCAGCAGGGTGACGACGTCATCGTGACCCCCGCGGTCTCCGACGAGGAGGCGCGAAAGCGGTTCGGTGATTTCGAACAGGTCCTGCCCTACCTGCGCAAGGTGAAGCAGCCCGCGTAAGCCGTCAGGCGCGGCGGGCGAGCCGCGCCAGGATCTCGGCATGCAGCGCCTGCCCCGCCACCACCACGCCGGGCAGGCGCGGCAGTTCGCGGTTGAAGACGGGCGCATCGCCATCGCGCGTCGTCACCACCGCTCCCGCCTCCGCGGCGATCAGGGTCCCGGCGGCGACATCCCATTCCCAGGTATCCCTGAGGGTCAGCATCGCGTCGAACCGCCCCTCCGCCGCGAGGCAGAGCCGGTAGGCAAGCGACGGGCGGAAATGCCGCCTGATCGCCGGGATGCCCTGTGGCCAGTATTCGGGCACGAAATTGTTGCGCGGTGCGAGGATCGTGGCGCCTTCAAGGATTCGGACATCGCTCGGCCGGATCCTCTCGCCATCGCGCCAGGCCCCCTGCCCTTCCGCCGCCGCGTAGGTGCGGCCGAGTTTCGGCAGATGGACGACGCCCGCCGTCACCCGTCCCCGGTCAGCGACCGCAATCGAGATCGCGAAACTCTTCTCGCCCGCGAGGAAGGCGCGGGTGCCGTCGAGCGGATCGACGATGAAGGTCCGCTCCGCCTCGAGCCGCGCCGGGCCGTCCTCAGTTTCCTCGGACAGCCAGCCGTAATCGGGCCGGGCGGCGCGCAATTCGGTCCGCAGCATCCGGTCGATCTCGAGATCGGCCTGGGTGACCGGGCCCGCGCCGCCGCCCTTCTCCCAGGTCTGCGGCCGCTGCCCGAAATACCGGAGCGCGATCCTGCCCGCAGCCTCGGCGGCCTCGACCAGCAGCGCGAGGTCACTCGCCGGCAATCGTCAGCCCCTCGACCAGCAGGCTCGGCACCACCCGGCTGAGCCATGGCCTGCCGTCATTCGCCGGACGGATCGTCAGCAGCATCTCGCGCAGGTTCCCGGCGATCGTGCATTCGTTGACCGGGCGCACGATCTCGCCGTTCCTCACCCAGAAGCCCGATGCCCCGCGCGAATAGTCGCCGGTCGTCTGGTTGATCGAGGCGCCGATCAGCGAGGTGACGAGAAGTCCCTCGCCCATTTCGGCAAGCAGGGACTCCCGGCTCGCCTCCCCGTGGGTGAGCCACAGGTTGCCGCTCGCGGGCGAAGGCGGCGAACCGGTGCCCCGCGTCGCGTTCCCCGTGCTCTTCATGCCGAGCTTCCGCGCCGTGGCGAGGTCAAGGGTCCAGCCCATCAGCACCCCGCCCTCGACAATGGCCCGGCGCGCGACCGGCAGCCCCTCGGCATCGAAGGGACGGGAGCCGCCGATCCGCGGCCGCAGCGGGTCCTCGATGAGGTCGATCCCCGCGGGCAGGACCCGCTCGCCCAGGGCATCCTTGAGCCAGCTCGCGCCGCGCGCGACCGCCGACCCGTTCACCGCCTGGGTCAGATGGCCGATCAGGCTCGACGCCACGCGCTCGTCGAAGACGACGGGCCAGGCCCCCGTTGGCGGCTTGGCTGCTCCACGGCGCGCAACCGCACGTTCGCCGGCGCGTCGCCCGACCTCGGCCGGATCGGGAAGCTCGGCGCGGTGCACGCGCGATTCATAGGCGTAGTCACGTTCCATTTCCGTGCCGTCGCCGGTAATCGCCACCGCATGAAGGCCCGAGGAGGTCCGGGCATAGCCGCCGGAGAAGCCGTTCGTCGCCGCGAGATGGAGCCGCATGCGCTGCCACGAGGCGCCGGCCACGTCCATCATGCTCACCCCTGGCACGGCAAGGGCCGCCGCCTCCGCCTCGCGCGCGAGACGCTCCAGCCCGGCGGGATCGGGCGGCGCCTCCCGGTCCTCGAGGTCGAGCGCGGCGAGATCCCAGTCGCGGGCGAGTTCCTCCGGGTCGGCGAGGCCGCACCACGGGTCCTCCGGCGCTTCCCGCGCCATCGCCACCGCGCGCTCGGCCATGGTGGCGATCGTCTGCGGCTTGAGATCGGACGCCGACACGCAGGCCTGGCGCTGGCCGATCAGGACGCGCAGCCCGATGTCGACACCTTCCGCCCGCTCCGCCTGTTCGAGGGCGCCGCCGCGCACCTCGATCGACAGGCTCTCGCCGGCGACCGCGACCGCGTCGGCGGACTCGGCGCCGGCATCGCGGGCGGCGGCAAGGAGCGCGGTGGTGAGGTGCTCGAGATCAGCCTGCATGAATGGTCATTCCGTCGATGATACAGGGGCGTGGCCCCGCCCGTGCCGCGGCAGGGCCTGATCAGCTACCTAGGCGCGACGGCGCGGCGCGGCAACCTTGACCGGCACCGCGGGCCGGTCAGCCGGTCGGGTTCGCCGCCCGCATTGCCGCGGTGAAGGCCACAAGATGCCGGAGCGATTCCTGCAGGTCGGGTCCCGCGCCCTCGAAACTCTGGATGGTGAGCGCGGCGAGCCGACCGTCGATGGTCATGAAGGCGCGCCAGAACCGCGGCTCCACCCCCGGGAGCGGCGACGTCCCCCTGTCCTCGACGAGGACGTAGAGCACGTCGTCCCGCCTTGCCGACTGCACGATCCGGGTCGCCTCGCTCCGGCCCGAGCGGCCGAGAAGGGCGCGCCCGCGCGGCGTGCGGAGGAAGGCCTCGAGCTCGTCGATGGGCGAATTCCCCGCCGTCGCCGGTTCCGGACTGGCCGAGATCGAGGCCGTCATCATCGCCGCGACCGGCGGCGTCCTGCCGCCCTCCTGCCCGAGAAGCGCGCAGTCGGTGACGAGAGCGAAGGCGCCATTCGCGTTCGACGCCGTCGCCTCTTCATCGATACAGAAACCGGCCGGCGCCGCGATGGCGAGCATGCGGTCGCCCACCGCGACATTCGCCCGGTTCGGCGCCGTCATCTGCACGCCGGTCGCGCAGCCCGCGAGCGCGAGCGCCGCCAGGACAACCCCGGTGGCGCGGCCGGGGCCCCGGCTAGAGGTCTGCATAGACGTGGCTCTCGCCCCTGGCCCCGGGATGGGTCACCGCCCCGAGATAGGTCGCACCGACCGTCTGCGCGTATTTCCAGAGCGCGCCGGACGTGTAGTTCGTCCCGCGCGGTCCGGCCCATTCCTGGCGCCGTCGCTCGAGTTCCGCGTCGTCAAGCGCGACCGAGATCTCGCCCGTGATCGCGTTCAGCGTGATCATGTCGCCGTCCCGGAGCAGCGCGATCGGCCCGCCCATCGCCGCCTCCGGCCCGACATGGCCGACGCAGAAGCCGCGCGTCGCACCCGAGAAGCGGCCGTCGGTGATCAGCGCCACCTTCTTGCCCATTCCCTGCCCGGAGAGAGCGGCAGTGGTGGACAGCATCTCGCGCATGCCGGGGCCGCCCTTCGGGCCCTCGTTGCGGATGACGATGACGTCGCCTTCCCTGTAGGTGCGCGACTTCACCGCCTCGAAGGCGTCCTCCTCGCATTCGAAGACCCGCGCAGGCCCGGTGAAAACGAGCTGATCCTCGCTCATCCCGGCGATCTTCACGATCGCGCCCTCCGGTGCGAGATTGCCCTTGAGCCCGACGACACCGCCGGTCTTCGAGAGCGGCTTGTCGACCGGATGGATCACCCGGCCGTCCGGCCCGCCATCGATCCGCTCGAGTTCCTCGCCAAGCGTACGCCCCGAAGCGGTGAGGCAGTCGAGATGGAGGAGGCCGGCGCGGGCAAGCTCCTTCATCACCACCGGCACGCCACCCGCCTCGAAGAGATCCTTGGCGACATACTGCCCGCCGGGCTTGAGATCGACGAAATAGGGCGTGTCGCGGAAGATGTCGCATACATCGCCGAGGTCGAAATCGATTCCCGCCTCATGCGCGATGGCGGGCAGATGCAGCCCCGCGTTGGTCGAACCGCCGGTGCAGGCGACGACCCGGGCCGCATTCTCGAGCGACTTGCGGGTCACGATGTCGCGGGCGCGGATGTTCTTCTCGAGGAGGTTCATCACCGCCGCGCCGCTTGCGACACCATACTGGTCGCGGCTCTCGTAAGGCGCCGGTGCACCCGACGAATTGAGGAGCGCGAGGCCCAGCGCCTCGCTCACGCAGGCCATGGTGTTCGCCGTGAACTGCCCGCCGCAGGCTCCGGCCGAGGGACAGGCGACCGCCTCGAGCCTGTGCAGCCGCTCGTCCGAGAAATTCCCCGCCTGGTGCTGGCCGACCGCCTCGAAGAGATCCTGCACGGTGACATCATGGCCCTCGAACCGGCCGGGCAGGATCGAGCCGCCATAGATGAAGACCGAGGGCACGTTGAGCCGCACCATCGCCATCATCATCCCCGGCAGCGACTTGTCGCAGCCCGCAAGCCCGACGAGCGCATCGTAGCAATGGCCACGCATGGTGAGCTCGACCGTGTCGGCGATCGCCTCGCGGCTCACGAGCGACGAGCGCATCCCCTCGTGGCCCATGGCGATGCCGTCGGTGACGGTGATGGTGGTGAACTCGCGCGGCGTGCCGAGCGACTGTTTCACCCCGAGCTTCACCGCCTGCGCCTGCCGGTTCAGGGCGATGTTGCAGGGCGCGGCCTCGTTCCAGCAGGTGGCGACCCCGACGAAGGGCTGGTGAATCTCGGCTTCGGAAAGGCCCATCGCATAGTAATAGGAACGATGTGGTGCCCGGGCCGGCCCCTCGGTGACGTGACGGCTCGGGAGCTTGCTTTTGTCGAACCTGGGGGCGTCCATGACGTTTCCTCGCGTTGACCCGCTGGCGTGAACGGGCTTGGCATAGGGGAGCGACGGGGAAATCTCAAGCGCCGCTGCCGGCGCTCGCCGCCCGTTCCCGACGAGGAGGAACCACATTGATAGCCGAACGGACGCAGCGGTTCGAGGCCTGGATCGCACCGATGCGTGCCCGTGCCCAGCCCTGGCGGGTGGGGATCGGCGTCGTTCTTGCCGGTGCGGTCTGGCTGCCCGCGGTCGCGCTTGCGCTGAGTCTTGCGCGTACTGCGGGACTCGCCCCTGACCAGGGCGCGGTCGTGGCCTTCCTCCTTACCTTCGGTGTCCTTCCCGTGGTGCTCGGCCACGTCATGCGCAGGCTTCACCACCTGCCGGGCGCGCGCCTCCTCGGCCCGGAAGAGCGGCTCGAGGGGGCGGGCGTGCTGCGCGGCATCCTCTTCGTCGCCGTGATCGCCGGCATCCTCACCCTTCCCGCCTTCGGCACCGGCATGCTCCAGCGCCAGCACCCGGTCGGCGCCTGGCTCCTGTGGTTGCCGGCAGCGCTGCCGGCGGTGGTCCTGCAGGCGGCGGCGGAGGAGATCGTCTTCCGCGGCTATCTCCAGACCATGTTGGCCGCCCGGTTCGCAAGCCGCTGGATCTGGTGGTTCATCCCTGCCCTCCTCTTCGGGCTCCTCCACTGGAATCCCGCCCTCGGCGGCAGTGCCTGGCTGATGGTGGCGGCGGCGCTGCTCATGGGCCTCGTCTTCGGCGACATCGCCGCGCGCACGGGCGGGCTCGCGCTGCCGGTCGGGCTCCATTTCGCCAACAACGCCTTCGCGCTTCTCGTCGTCGCCACGCCCTCGCCGCTCTCGGGCCTCGCCCTCTTCCTGTCGCCGGTCGACATGGATGACCCCGCCGCGATGCGTGCGGCGCTCATCGGCAACATCCTCCTGATCGCCGCGCTCTGGGGGATCTACCTCCTGATCGTCCGGCTGCGCCGGCGCTAGCCTCCTGTCCTCGCGCACCGGTGGCATGGGCTCCGAAACGTCCGTCCGCGGCCGATTGCATCCCCCCGGCGCGGGCGCTATCAACCCCGCCAACATGGCGCCCACCCCTGCACCGCGCCGCCCGAGAGGCTCCGATGAACTGGATCTCCAACTACGTCCGGCCAAAGATCAACTCGCTGTTCTCGCGACGCGAGGTGCCGGAGAATCTCTGGGTCAAGTGCGACTCCTGCGGCACGATGATCTTCCACCGCCAGCTCGCGGCGGCGCTGAATGTCTGCACCAATTGCGGCCATCACATGGCCATCAGCCCGCGCGAGCGGTTCAGGAACCTCTTCGACGGCGGCGTCTACATCGATGTGCCGGTGCCGAAACCGGTCCAGGACCCGCTCGGCTTCCGTGACACCAAGAAATACACCGACCGCCTCAAGGAGGCGCGGAAGGCGACCGGGGCCGAGGACGCGATGCTGGTCGCGGAAGGCGAGATCGCCCGGCTGAGGACCGTCTGCGTCGCCCAGGATTTCAGCTTCATGGCCGGCTCGATGGGGATGTATGTCGGCAACGCGATCATCGCCGGCTGCCAGCGGGCGGTGCAGCTCAAGTCCCCCCTTGTCCTCTTCGCGGCCTCGGGCGGCGCGCGGATGCAGGAGGGGATCCTCTCGCTCATGCAGATGCCGCGCACCACGGTTGCCGTGCAGATGCTGAAGGAGGCGGGGCTTCCCTATGTCGTCGTCCTGACGCATCCCACCACGGGCGGCGTCACCGCCTCCTACGCGATGCTCGGCGACGTCCAGATCGCCGAGCCGAACGCGCTGATCTGCTTCGCTGGTCCCCGCGTCATCGAGCAGACCATCCGCGAGACCCTGCCCGAGGGCTTCCAGCGCGCGGAATATCTGCTCGACCATGGCATGATCGACCGGGTGGTGGCCCGGAAGGACCTGCGCAACGAGCTTGCGACCATCCTGCGGCTGCTGATGGGCAAGGAGCCGCCGGTCTTCGCCGACCTGCCCCCGCCGCCGGCCGAGCCGGACACCCCCGCCCCGGCGGATACCGGAAGCTGAGCCGGCCATGACCCGGGCAAGCGACCTGGTCCTCGCGCGGCTGATGTCGCTGCACCCGAAGATCATCGACCTTTCGCTGGGACGGGTCGAGCGGCTGCTGGCGGCACTCGGCCATCCCGAACTCGCCCTGCCGCCCGTCATCCACGTTGCCGGCACCAACGGCAAGGGCTCGACCATCGCGATGATCCGGGCCGGGCTCGAATCCGGCGGGTCGCGCGTCCATGTCTATACCTCTCCCCATCTCGCCCGGTTTCACGAACGCATCCGCCTCGCCGGCGAGCTGATCGCGGAGGACCGGCTCATCGACCTCCTCGAACGCTGCGAGGAAGCGAACGGCGGCGAGCCGATCACCTATTTCGAGATCACCACCTGCGCCGCCTTCCTCGCCTTTGCCGAGGAGCCCGCCGACGCGCTCCTCCTCGAGGTGGGCCTCGGCGGGCGGCTCGATGCCACCAACGTCGTGCCCGAGCCGCGGCTGTCGGTGATCACGCCGATTTCCGTCGACCACCAGCAGTATCTCGGCGACACCCTCGCCGAGATCGCGGGCGAGAAGGCCGGCATCCTGCGCCGGGGCGTCCCCTGTGTCGTCGGTCCGCAGGAGGACGAGGCGCTCGCGGCGATCGAGGCCCGCGCCGAGGCCCTTGGCGCCCCGCTCCTGCTCGCCGGTCGTGACTGGACCGTCTGGGAGGAACATGGCCGCGTGGCCTTCCAGGACGAGGGCGGACTACTCGACCTGCCGCCGCCTGCCCTTCTCGGCGCCCATCAGGTGACGAATGCGGGGATGGCGGTCGCCGCCCTGCGGGCGCTCGGCGCGGGCGACGCTGCCTGCCAGGCGGCGCTTCGCGATGCGGTCTGGCCCGCGCGGATGCAGCGCCTGCGCCATGGCCCCCTCATCGAGGCCGCGCGCGGCTGCGAACTCTGGCTCGATGGCGGACACAACCCGGCCGCGGGGCGCGCCGCCGCCGAATCCCTCTCCCGGCTGCCCCCCCGCCCGGTTCATCTCGTCGCCGGCATGCTCAACACGAAAGACGTGGAAGGCTTCTTCCGCCCTCTCGCCGGCATCGCGCAGGACCTGATCGCAGTCGACATCCCCGGCGAACAGGCAACCCTGAGCGCCGAGGAGACCGCCGCGGCCGCGCGCGCCGCCGGCATCTCCGCGTCCACCGCCGCGAGCACGGAAGCCGCCGTGGCCGAGATCGCCTCCCGCGCGCCGGGCACACGCATCCTGATCTGCGGCTCGCTCTACCTCGCCGGCCACGTCCTGCGCGAGAACGGCTGACGCGTCTCCGCACTCCTGCCCCAGGCCGGAAACGAGGCTGCTGCCCGTCCGGCGCCTCCCATCGCATCCATGCATGTGAAGGACGGGCAAGGCCGGAACATCACTCGCATGATATCAGGGACGGCACGATCCACTCCGGAGTCCCGTCATGCCGCCCCCTTCCTCCACGGCTGCCCCCGGTTTCGAACCCGCCATCCCGATCCTGCGGATCCTTGAGCGGAGGAGCGCCCGGGACTTCTACCAGGGCTTTCTCGGCTTCTCGCTGGACTGGGAACATCGCTTCGCGCCTCACCTGCCCCTCTACATGCAGGTGAGCCGTGGTGCGCTCATCCTTCACCTGTCCGAACATCTCGGCGACGGCACTCCCGGCACCGTCCTCTACCTGAGGATGGAGGGGATCGAGACCTTCCATGAGGAACTTGCCGCGCGCACCCATGCCTTCGCCCGGCCCGGGATCGAGTCCGCCCCCTGGGGCGCGCGCATCATGGAAATCGCCGACCCCTTCGGCAATCGCCTGCGGTTCGCGGAACATCAGCCGGCGCGCTGACGACGGCGGGCTACCCTGAACGGGTTGGCGCCTGCCGTCCTCGGGGTGCGCCGCGGCTCAGAGCCTGCCGTGGCAGTGCTTGTATTTCTTCCCCGATCCGCAGGGGCAGGGTTCGTTGCGGCCGCAATTCACCCAGGTCGCCGGATCATCGGGATCGACCGCCGAGGACGCCGGCATCACCACCGGCTGCGCCGCGGCGGCCGTTGCCGTCCCGCCTGCCTGACGCATCGGGGCGGCCGGCGCGCCGGCGCCCGCGAGTTCCGGCGTCTGGGCATGCTGGGCCTTCGCCGCCGCGATCTGGTCGGCCTGCGCCCTGGCGCGGGCCTGCAGCTCGGCGATCATTGCCTGCTGCTCCTCGGGGGTCATCACCTGGACATGGGCGAGCATCCGCGTCACCTCGCCCCGGAGCCTGTTCAGGAGGCCGTCGAAGAGCTGGAAGGCCTCCGACTTGTACTCGTTCAGCGGATCACGCTGGGCATAGCCGCGGAAGCCGACGACCGAGCGCAGATGTTCGAGCCTCAGCAGATGCTCGCGCCAGTTGCGGTCGATCGTCTGCAGCAGCACCTGCTTCTCGATGGACCGCATCATCTCCGCGCCGTAGCGGGCGACCTTGCCGGCCATCAGCTCGTCGGTCTCCCGGATCAGCCGCTCGCGGATGATCTCGTCATCGACGCCTTCCTCGTCGGCCCATTCCGCGATCGGCAGGTCGATGCCGAAATAGTGCCTGACCTGTTTCGCCAGCCCCTCGACATCCCACTGATCGGCATAGGCGCGTTCGGGGATATGCTCGGCAACGAGGTCCTCGACGAGCTGGTGGCGCATGTCCCGCGTGGTATCGGAGAGGTCGTCCGCCTCCATGATCTCCCGGCGCTGGCTGAAGATGGCCTTGCGCTGGTCGTTCATGACGTCGTCGTACTTGAGCAGGTTCTTGCGGATCTCGAAGTTGCGGGCCTCGACCTTGCCCTGGGCGCGTTCGAGCGCCTTGTTGACCCAGGGATGGACGATCGCCTCTCCCTCCTTCATGCCGAGCTTGCCCAGCACGCTCTCGAGCCGGTCCGACCCGAAGATCCGCATGAGGTCGTCCTCGAGCGACAGGAAGAAGAGCGTCCGCCCCGGATCGCCCTGCCGCCCCGCGCGGCCGCGGAGCTGGTTGTCGATGCGCCGGCTCTCGTGCCGCTCGGTGCCGAGGACGAAGAGCCCCCCGGCCTCGAGGACCCTCTTCTTCGCCTCCGCGACCTCCGCCTCGACCCGCGCCCGGATCGCCGCCGGATCGACATGCTCGCCCGCGGCCTCGGCCTTCTCGAGCTCCTCGAGCACCCGCATCTCGACATTGCCGCCGAGCTGGATGTCGGTGCCGCGGCCGGCCATGTTGGTCGCGATCGTCACCGCCCCCGGCACGCCCGCATCGGCGATGATCTTCGCCTCCTGCTCGTGATAGCGGGCATTGAGGACGTTGTGCGGGATGCCCTTCTTCTTCAGCATCGCCGAGAGGTTCTCGGACTTCTCGATCGAGGTGGTGCCGACGAGGCAGGGCTGCCCGGCCTTGCTCGCCTTCTCGATCTCCGCGACGATCGCCTCGTATTTCTCGCGCGGGGTGCGGTAGACCTGATCGTCCTCGTCGCGCCGTGCGATCGGCAGGTTGGTCGGGATCTCGACGACGCCGAGATTGTAGATCTCGAGGAATTCCTCGGCCTCGGTCGCCGCGGTACCGGTCATGCCGGCAAGCTTCTCGTAGAGGCGGAAGTAGTTCTGGAAGGTGATGGAGGCGAGCGTCACGTTCTCGGGCTTGATCTGGACGCCTTCCTTGGCCTCGATCGCCTGATGGAGCCCCTCCGAGAGCCGCCGTCCCGCCATCATCCGGCCGGTGAACTCGTCGATCAGCACCACCTCGCCGTTGCGGACGATGTAGTCCTTGTCGCGCTTGAAGAGCGTATGCGCCCGGAGCGCCTGGTTCACGTGATGGACGAGCGTGGTCGACTCCGGATCGTAGAGTCCGACCGACTCCTCGAGGATCCCGGCCTCGCGCAGTTTCGCCTCGACGAACTCGTGCCCTTCCTCGGTCAGGATCGAGGAGCGCATCTTCTCGTCGATCTCGTAATGTTCGGGCGCAAGGCTGGGAATGACCTTGTCGATCTTCGTGTAGAGATCGGAGCGGTCCTGACTCGGGCCGGAGATGATCAGCGGCGTGCGCGCCTCGTCGATCAGGATCGAGTCGACCTCGTCCACGATCGCGAAATAGTGATCGCGCTGGTACATCTGGCCGAGTTCGGACTTCATGTTGTCGCGCAGGTAGTCGAAGCCGAACTCGTTGTTGGTGCCGTAGGTCACGTCCGCGGCATAGGCGGCCTTCTTCTCCTCCTCGCTCTGGCCGGGCACGACGACGCCGACCGAAAGCCCGAGGAAGCGGTAGACGATCCCCATCCACTCCGCGTCACGCCGCGCGAGGTAGTCGTTGACGGTGACGACATGGACGCCGCGCCCGGTCAGCGCGTTGAGATAGGTCGGCAACGTCGCGACGAGGGTCTTGCCCTCGCCGGTCTTCATCTCGGCGATGTTGCCCTGGTGGAGGAAGATGCCGCCCATCAGCTGCACGTCGAAGGGGCGAAGCCCGATCGCGCGGCGCGCGGCCTCCCGCGCATTGGCGAAGGCCTCCGGTAACAGGTCATCGAGACTTTCGCCCTTCGCGACCCGTTCGCGGAATTCCGCCGTCTTGGCGCGGATCCCGTCGTCACTCAGCGCGCGGAAATCGTCCTCGAGCGCGTTGATCTGCGCGATCAGCGGGCGGATCGACTTCAACTTGCGGTCGTTCGGCGTGCCGAACACCTTCCTCGCGATCGCACCCAGTCCAAGCATTATCGGTGTCCCATTCGCAGCGGGCCGCTTCCGGCCGTTCCCGTCCCTACCATGGACCGCGGGCGGCGGCCCTCGATGAGCATCGGCTGCCTGCGCGGCAGCCCCATGAATCCGGGCCGCCCCTCCGGCGCTCCCGTGAATGTCGGCCGCCGGTCCGGCGGGGTCTTCGTCCGCCGGCGGCCGGCCCGACAGGCCCACGGACATCTCGGGTGCACGGGGGCGCTTGTTCCGCGGCGTGGATCGGTCTATCCCCGGCCCGTCGCGCGGACCGCCGCTGGCGCGAGTGCCCGCGATGTAAGCGGCACCGTGCCGCCTGTCAACGCCGCCCGCCGCGCGGAAACCGAAGGGATGACCGCGCCTCCGGCCAGGAACGGATGGAGGCGCCGAAGGGAGATGACGATGCGCAGCCTGACCAGAGCCGGGTTCCTTGCGGGCCTCGCCCTTGCCGTCGGCCATCCGGCCGTCGCACAGGAAACCGAAACGCAGCCCGCGAACGGAGCGGAAGCGGCCCCTGCGGAAGCACCGGCCGAAACGGCGGAAGCGGCCGATTACGACGCCTCCACCGTCGTCGCCCGCGTCGGCGAGACCGAGATCACCCTCGGCCATGTCGTCGCCCTGCGCTCGCGCCTGCCGCAACAGTATCAGGCCCTGCCCGACGAGGCGCTGTTCCAGGGGCTGGTCGACCAGCTCATCGATCAGGAACTCCTGTCGCGGACCCTTTCGGAGAATCCGGAGGACGATCCGCTTGCCGTCCGCCTTCACCTCGAGAACGAGCGCCGCGCCGCACTTGCCCAGCGTGCCGTGCTCGAACGGGTCGAGGTGCCGGTCGAGGATGCCGACATCGAGGAGGCCTACGACCGCCTCGTCGAGGAGTTCGAGCCGCAGACCGAATACAACGCCGCCCATATCATCGTGCCGACCGAGGAGGAAGCCGCCGAGCTCAAGGCCGAGATCGAGGGTGGCGCCGATTTCGCCGAGGTCGCCAAGGAGCATTCGCAGGACGGTGCTGCCGCCCAGGGCGGCTCGCTCGGCTGGTTCGGCGCCGGCCAGATGGTGCCGGAATTCGAGGAGGCGGTCGTCGCCATGGAACCGGGCGAACTCGCCGGTCCGGTCCAGACCCAGTTCGGCTGGCATCTCATCAAGCTCAACGAGGTCCGCGAGACCGAACCGCCGGCGCTCGAGGAAGTGCATGATGAACTCGCCGACCAGGTTCGGCAGGAGCGGCTGAATGCCGAGGTCATGGTGCTGCGCGAGGAAGGGGATGTGGAGCGTACGGAGACCGGCATCCCGCCGCGCGCCGTCCGCAACGACGAGCTGATCGAGGACTGACGACAGGGCGCGCAAGGGCATGGACAGGACGCAGACCGGCAAGGAAGCAGGCCCGGAGGAAGCGGCAGCGGATAGCCCCGACGGGGCCACCCTCGTCTCGCCGCTCGCCCCGCCGGGCGGATTTCCGGACATCCCGCCGATCGCCGGCGTCCGCTTCGCTTCGGCCGAAGCGGGCGTGCGCTACCGGGGCCGGCTCGACGTCATGCTTGCCCATGTCGAGCCCGGCGCAACCGTCGCCGGCGTCTTCACCCGCTCCGCCACCCGCTCCGCACCCGTCCTGTGGTGCGAGGACTGCCTGCGCGCAGTTGCCTCGGGCGCAGCCGGGGGCGGGTTCGCGATCCTCGTCAATTCCGGCAACTCGAACGCCTTCACCGGCGCCGTCGGGCGCGATGCGGTCTCGGCCACGGTCGGCGCCACCGCCCGCGCGCTCGGGGTGCCGGAGAACCACGTCTTCACCGCCTCGACCGGCGTGATCGGCGAGCCGCTCCCCGCCGAGCGGATCGTGGCGAAGATCGACGAACTTGCGGCCCGCCTCGCGCCCGAAGGCATCGCCGACGCCGCCCGCGCCATCATGACCACCGACACCTACCCCAAGGGTACGGTGCGGCGGGTCGAGATCGACGGCGTCCCCGTCACCATTGCCGGCATCGCCAAGGGCTCGGGCATGATCGCGCCCGACATGGCGACGATGCTGGTCTTCCTCTTCACCGATGCGGCGGTGGCGCAGCCGCTCCTGCAGTCGATGGTGAGGGAGGCCGCCGACCGCACCTTCAACTGCATCACTGTCGACGGCGATACCTCGACCTCCGACACGCTGCTGATGGCCGCCACGGGACACGCGCAGATGACCCCCGTCAGCGACGCCGCCGATCCCCGCGCCCGGATATTCGCCACGGCTCTCGAGGATGCCATGCGCGACCTCGCCCATCAGGTCGTCCGCGACGGCGAGGGTGCCACGAAATTCGTCGAGATCACCGTCACCGGCGCCAGGAGCGACGCCGAGGCCCGCAAGGTCGGGATGGCGATCGCCAACTCGCCCCTCGTCAAGACCGCTTTCGCCGGCGAGGATCCGAACTGGGGCCGGATCGTGATGGCGGTCGGCAAGTCCGGCGCCCATGCCGAGCGCGATCGCCTGTCGATCCGCTTCGGCGACATCCTCGTCGCCGAGAACGGCTTCGTCGCGCCCGGCTATGTCGAGGCCGAGGCCGCCGAGTACATGAAGCGCAGCGATCTCGTGGTCGGCGTCGATCTCGGCATCGGCGAGGGGAAGGCGACGGTCTGGACCTGCGACCTCACCCACCGCTACATCGCCATCAACGCGGATTACCGCTCTTGAGGCTCATCCTTGTCGCCGCCGTCGCGCTGATCGACGCCGATGGCCGCGTCCTGCTCACGCAGCGGCCGGAGGGCAAGGCGATGGCTGGCCTCTGGGAATTTCCCGGCGGCAAGATCGAGACGGGCGAGTCGCCCGAGACCGCCCTGATCCGGGAACTTCACGAGGAACTCGGCATCGACACCTGGGCGAGCTGCCTCGCGCCGCTCACCTTCGCGAGTCACGCCTATGAGGACTTCCATCTCCTGATGCCGCTCTATGCCTGCCGCAAGTGGCAGGGAACGCCGAAGGCGCGCGAGGGGCAGGTGCTGCGCTGGACCCGCGTCAGCGAAATGCGGCAGTTGCCGATGCCGCCCGCCGACCTGCCGCTGATCCCGATCCTGCGCGACTGGCTCTAGCGGCCGATCCGCACGATCGCCCACAACCGACACGCCTCAGCCGCCGAGGGCGTAGCGCAGGATGACGCCTCCGGTCGCGAGCTGTCGCGCTTCCAGAAGCCGCATCCGTTGCGGCTTGCCGCCCGGCCCGAACAGCGGCGAGCCCGAGCCGCGCACCACCGGCGCGAGACAGATCCGGTATTCGTCCACGAGGTCGTTCCCGAGCAGGGTCGCGAGGAGATCGGCGCTGCCGAACACGTAGATGTTCCGGCCCGGCTCCCGCTTGAGAGCACGGACGGCCGCGACCACATCGCCCTCGATCAGGCGGGCATTCGTCCATTCGACCGCCGCGAGCGTGCGCGAGGCCACGCGTTTCTCCACGGCGTTCATGAAATCGGCAATGGCGCCGGTCTTGTCCGACCAGTATGCGGCCATGCCCTCGTAGGTGCGCCGGCCGAACAGCAGGATGTCCATGTCACCGGCCTGGTCGAGGGAGAAGCGTTCGAGTTCCTCGCCCCAGACCATCTCGTGGAAATCGAGCTGCCACGGCGCGTCGCCCTCGAAATACCCGTCGAGGGTCATGACGTTCCAGGCGATCAACTTGCGCATGACCTGTACCTGCCCCGCGACATCGCTGCCGGTCCGGCGATTCGGGCCTCTCCTCGCCCTGATGCCGCGCATGGGACCGGATACCTCACTCCGGGCGCGCCGACGCGGTCACTGTGGCACTTGCGACACGGCAGCCACGCATTGCCATGCCCGTCTTCCGGGAGTGCCCCCCTCCGGGCTCAACCTTTCGCCAATCCCGTCTTAACATTCGTCCTGATATCATGTCTCCTGCACGGTACAGGGAGACACGCCAATGCTTACCACCATCGCGCTTGGCACGCGCATCTGGGTGCAGGGCGAACTCGTCGCGCGGCTTCCCAGCGGCGAAATCCTCGTTCGCGACGGCAAGAGGGTGTACAGGGGCCGCCCGCTCCGGCCATGTCCCGACCAGGCGCCCGCAGCGCCCGCGCCGACGAAATCACCGGAAGCGGTCTGACCCACGGAGCCGCGTTCAGACCCACCCCGCCAGTTCGCGCTCGAGGATGGCCATCATCATCACGATGTGATCCTCCTCCGCGTTGAGGCAGGGAATGTAGTCGAACCGTTCGCCGCCCGCCCCGAGGAAACTCTCGCGGATCTCGTCGTTGATCTCCTCGAGCGTCTCGACGCAATCGGCGGAGAAGGCCGGCGCCATGATGGCGACATGCTTCTTGCCGGCCTCGGCGAGCCGCGCCACCTCGTCGACCGTATAGGGCTTGAGCCACTCCTCCGAGCCGAAACGCGACTGGAAGGTGACCACCACCTCGTCCTCGCGGAAGCCGAGACGTTCGCGCAGGAGCCGTGACGTCTTCTGACACTGGCAGTGGTAGGGGTCGCCCTCGTGCAGGTAGCGCTCCGGCACGCCGTGGTAGCTCGTCACCAGCAGGTCGGGGCGGCGCTCCATCCCGGCATAGGCCGCTTCCACCGATCTCGCCAGCGCCTCGATATAGAGCGGCTCGTCGTAATAGGCCGGCACCGTCCGGATCGCCGGCTGCCATTTCATCTCCATCAGCGCCCGGAAGGCCTGGTCGTTCGCCGTCGCCGTGGTGGGTGCCGAATACTGCGGGTAGAGCGGGAAGAACACGATCCGCTCGCAACCTTCCGCCTGCAGCCGCTTCAGCACCGAAGGCGTCGAGGGATTGCCGTAGCGCATCGCGAAATCGACGATGATCCGGTCGCCCCAGCGCTCCGCGATCCGCGCCGCCACCGCCTCGGTCTGGTCGCGGGTGATCGTCAGCAGCGGGCTCTCGTTGCGGTCGTTGTTCCAGATGCTGCGGTAGGCGGCCCCGGAGGTGAAGGGGCGTTTGCTCAGGATCACGCCTTGCAGGAGCGGCTGCCAGAACAGCGGCGAATAGTCGATCACCCGCCGGTCGGACAGGAACTCGCTGAGATACCGGCGCATCGACCAGTAGTCGGTCGCATCCGGCGTTCCGAGATTGACGAGCACCACCCCGATCTTCGCCTTCGCCACCGGCGGATGATCCGCCGGAGCATGGGCGAGTCGTCCCTCGCCCGGACGGTCGAGCGCCACCGCGCGGTTGGTTTCTGCGTCGTACATGAAAATCCTCCTCGCGCACGGTCGGCCGCGCGCCTGCGATCCAGTTAGCCAAGTGGCCGCCCGCGTCAATCCTCGCGCCGGCCGAGCGGCCTTACCTCCACCGAGCCGAGCGCATCGGCGAGCCGCTGCTGCGCCGAGCCCGGCCGGAGCGGTTGCGGCTGGCCCGGCGCCGGCGCCCAGCCGGTGAGCACCACGATCTCGAACGTTGCCCGCAACCTGCCGTCGCTACGGGCGAATTCCTCCGCGTAGATCGCCGCCGCCCGCGTGAACACCTCCCGCCGGGTGGGCCGCCGCAGCCGCTCGACCATCGCGTTGGTCTCGCCCATCGCCCGCAGGTCGCGCATGAGATGGAAGGCGGTCTCGTAACCCACATCGAGCCGCGTGCTGTCCGCGACCGGCATCGCGAATCCGGCCCGGCCGAGGAGCGAGCCTGCATCGCGGACCTCGGCCATCGGCGCCACGCGCGGGCTGATCCCGCCGGTGACCGCGGCCTCGGCCTCGGCGAGAGCGGCCCTCAGTTCCGCGAGGGTGCTGCCCCCGAAAAGGGCCGCGATCATCAGCCCGTCGGGCGCGAGCGCGCGGCGGCACTGGACGAGCTGTCCCACCGGATCGTTCGCCCAATGCAGCGCAAGGCCATGCACGACGAGATCATGCGCCCCCTCGGCGAGGGGCAGCACCTCCTCGTCCGCGGCAACGACCGGTTCCGGCAGGCCCGCATCCCTGAGCGCGCGCGTCCAGATCCCGGGCCGCGGCCCGATCACCGCCGGGCGCAGAAACCTCCTGTTTACCTCGCTGATCCTTTCTGCGGTGTCGCGCGCCGCCTCCTCGTGGAGGAAATCGGCCGGCGTGCGGGCGGCGCGGGCGCGCCGCAGCGCGAGGATGTCGGGATCGAAGAGGCGGGGAGGAGAGTCGCTCATGCGCACCAATCTAGTCATCGCTGGCGCGGGCGCCATCCTCCGCCGCGTCGGAACCGTGATCGCCGACGCGGTCTATCCGCCCCGCTGCCTCACCTGCCCTGCCCCGACCGGAGCTCCGCACGGTCTCTGCGCCGCATGCTGGCGCGACACCCATTTCATCGCCGGTGCGGCCTGCGCGAAATGCGGCGCGCCGCTCCTCGGCGAGGCCGGGCCGGATGATCTCTGCGACCGCTGCCTCGGCCATCCGCCGGCCTGGGACCGGGGTCGAGCCGCCATCGTCTACGGCGGTGCCGGCCGGCGGGCAATCCTCGCCTTCAAGCACGGCGACCGGCTCGACGCCGCCCCGGCGCTTGCCGGCTGGCTCGCCGCCTCCGGGGCCTCCCTCGCGGTCGAGGCCGACCTGATCGCGCCCGTGCCGCTCCACTGGCGCCGCCTGATGCGCCGGCGCTACAACCAGTCCGCCGTGCTCGCCCGCCATCTGGGCCGGCGCATCGGCAGGCCGGTCGTCCCCGACCTTCTCCGCCGCAAGCGCATGACCGTGCCGCAGGAACGGATGGACTTCGCCACGCGGCGCGAGAACCAGCGGGGCGCCATCGCCGTCACCCCGCGCCAGGCGAGGCGCCTCGCCGGAAAGGCGGTGCTCCTCATCGACGACGTGATGACCTCCGGGGCAACTCTCGGCGCCTGTGCAGAGGCCTGCCGCGAGGCGGGGGCGGCGCGGATCGACGTCCTCGTCCTCGCGCGCGTTGCCTTCGGCGCGGACGACAACTAAGTAGCCTCCGCCCGACAGGAGGTGCCATGAAACCCGTCACGATCTACACCACCCCCATCTGCGGCTACTGCCGCGCCGCCAAGAACCTCCTGAGCTCCAAGGGAGTGCAGTTCACCGAGATCAACGTGATGGCCCATCCCTCCCGCCGCGCCGAGATGACCCAGCGCGCGAACGGCCGCCGCACCGTCCCGCAGATCTTCATCGGCGA
>JAJUJF010000103.1 GCA_029265455.1 Paracoccaceae bacterium
AGAATATACCTAATTCAAGCTGGGGGCTATTATTCCTCGGGAAATCATTCTATCTAGCACTCCCAGTGCCATGCGCGGGCGGCGCGGGTCGCAGATGGTGTCGGGAAGCTTCGGTCGGGGCCGTGATGCCGGCGAGTGGGCCTCCCGGAATTAGGAAAGGCAGGAGCGTGACGAACCCAGCTCAACCCTGTTGGCCGATGCCGGTGGAAGCCCGGTGAAGAGCCGCGCCGGAAGCATCTGAACAGGAAGACAGGCACCGAATGCAGGTGCGTTAACGAGATCGCCGCCTGTTCCCGCAGCGTCCGATCGTCCCCAGGATCCACGCGCCTATCGAGGACCCGATGAACGCAATAACCCAGATCAGCACCGTCCATCCCGACCCCGAGCAATGGCGGCAGGTCGAGGCCCTGGCCAGCACCCTTGCTCCCGACCAGGCGGTCTGGCTCAGCGGCTACTTTGCAGGCCTCGGCCATTCCCTGCGGGCGTATCGCGGCGCGGAGCCGGTGCTGCCGGCGTCTCCTGCCGGGCCGCTTCATGTCGCCGAGCCCGAAGTCAGCGGCCGCACCCTGACGATCCTCTACGGGACGGAGACCGGCAACAGCCTCGAGGTTGCGCAGCGGCTTGCCTCCCGCGCGGAAGAACTGGGGCTTTCCCCGCGCACCGCCGACATGGCGTCCTACAAGGCCCGCGGCCTGAAGGACGAGCAGGACGTGCTCATCGTAACCAGCACGCATGGCGAAGGCGAGCCGCCGGAGCCGGCGCTCGACTTCTTCGAATTCATCCACGGGCGCAAGGCACCGAAGCTCGCCGGTACCCGGTACGCGGTGCTCGGCCTCGGCGATTCCACCTACGAATTCTTCTGCGGCGCCTCCAGGAAGCTTGACGAGCGCCTGCGCGAGCTTGGCGCGGAACAGCTCCACGCCTGCGTGGATTGCGACGTCGACTACGAGGACGCCGCCGCCGAGTGGATCGAGACCGTTCTCGGGCAGCTCGCGAAGCAGGGCGGGAAGGTGAACGGAAGCGGCGCTGCCATGGCCGTCCCGGCGTCGCCCTCGGCGGCGACCGCCGCCACGCAGGCGCCGCGGCATGACAAGCGCAATCCCTTCGCTGCTCCGGTTCTCGAGAATCTGGTGATCACTGGCCGCGGTTCGTCGAAGGAGACGCGCCATGTCGAGATCTCGCTCGAGGATTCCGGGCTGACCTATGAGCCCGGTGACGCGCTCGGCATCGTTCCGCGCAACGATCCGCGCGTGGTCGAGGGGTTGCTGACGGCCACCGGCATCGATGGCGCCGCCACGGTCACCTTGAAGGATGGCGAGGTCCCCGTCGCCGAGGCGCTGGAGAGCCGGTTCGAGATCTGCGCGCTGACGCCGCGGTTCCTGGAGCACTGGGCCGAGATCGCGGGGGCGGGTGCCCTGCGCGAACTCGTGCAGCCGGAGAAGCGCCCCGAACTCGCGGCCTACATGCGCGAGCATCACGTCATCGACGTCGTGCGGAACTTCCCGGCAAAGGGCCTGTCGGCGCCGGATCTCACGGCGGGTCTGCGCAGCCTGCAGCCGCGCCTCTATTCGATCGCGTCCTCCGCGGCGGCCGTGCCGGACGAGGTGCATCTGACCGTGGCGACCGTGCGCTACCAGCTCTTCGGCGAGCCGCGCACCGGCGTGACTTCGGGTCTGCTCGCCGAGCGTCTGGCCGAGGACGACCATCTGCCGGTCTATGTCCAGAGCAGTCCGCATTTCCGCCTGCCCGAGGACGGAGACGTGCCGATCATCATGGTCGGGGCAGGGACCGGCGTCGCGCCGTACCGCGCCTTCATGCAGGAACGCGAGCTGCGGGGCAGTGCCGGACGTTCGTGGCTGTTCTTCGGGGAGAGGAACTTCCGGTCGGACTTCCTCTACCAGACCGAGTGGCAGGGCTTCCTCAAGGACGAGGTCCTGACGCGGATGGACGTGGCGTTCTCCCGCGATCAGGAGGAAAAGGTGTACGTCCATCACCGCCTTCGGGAGCGCGGCGCGGAAGTCTTCGCCTGGCTCGAGGAGGGGGCCCACTTCTACGTCTGCGGCGACGCGAACACGCTTGCGCCCGATGTGCACCGCACACTGATCGATATCGTTGCCGAAGCTGGGGCCCTCGGGCCCGAACGGGCCGAGGAATATGTCCGCGACCTCCAGCGCGCCGGCCGCTACCAGCGAGATGTTTACTGACATGTCCGAAGTTCTGAACAAGCCGGTTGACCGGAGCCGCGACCTGTCGCAGCCGCTCGAGCGGCTTGGTCCTGACGAGACCCTGAAGGCGACCAGCGACCAGCTGCGCGGCACCATCGAGGAGAGCCTCGCCGATCCGATCACCGGCGGCGTCCTGTTCTCCGACAACAAGCTGATGAAGTTCCACGGGATCTATCAGCAGGACGACCGCGACCTGCGCGACGAACGACGCCGCCAGAAACTCGAGCCGGCCTACCAGTTCATGATCCGTGTCCGGTTGCCCGGCGGAGTCTGCACGCCGGAGCGGTGGCTCCGCCTCGACGAGATCGGACGGCGCTATGCCGATGGCACCCTGCGTCTCACTACCCGCCAGACCTTCCAGTTTCATGGCGTGCTCAAGGGCAATCTGAAGCCGTCGATCCAGGCCATGCATTCGGTCCTGCTCGACACGATCGCGGCCTGCGGAGACGACGCGCGCGGCGTGATGTGCTCGGTCAACCCGCATCGCTCGGCCATCCATGCCGAGGTCTACCGGATCGCCAAGGCGGCGAGCGATCATGCAATCCCGCGCATGCCGGCATATCACGAGATCTGGCTCGGCAAGGAACGCGTGGCGGGTTCGGGACCCGAGGAGCCCTTCTACGGCAAGCAGTACATGCCGCGGAAGTTCAAGATCGGCTTCGTCATGCCGCCGTCCAATGACATCGACATCTACACCCAGGATCTCGGTTTCATCGCGATCGCGGGACCCGAGGGCCTCGAGGGTTTCAACGTCACGATCGGCGGCGGCATGGGGCGCACCGATGGCGCTCCGGAAACCTTCCCGCGCCTTGCCGATGTCATCGGCTTCATCCCCGTCGACAAGGTGAACGAGACCTGCGACGCGGTCATGGCGGTGCAGCGCGATTACGGCGATCGAGTGGACCGTGCCCGGGCAAGGTTCAAGTACACGGTTGAGGACAAGGGCCTCGACTGGATCAAGGCGGAGATCGAATCCCGCCTCGGCTTCGCGCTGGCTGCGGCAAGGCCCTTCGAGTTCGTGACGAACGGCGACGACCTCGGCTGGACGACCGGCGATGATGGCAACCATCACTTCGGCCTCTTCATCGAGAGCGGCCGCGTCGCCAACCGGAATGGCTACAACCTCATGGATGGCCTCCGGGCGATCGCCGAAGTCCATCAGGGCGAGTTCCGGCTGACGCCGAACCAGAACCTGGTGATCGCCAACATCGCGCCGGACCGCCGGGCCGAGATCGAGGAACTGCTCGACCGGTACGGCATCACCGGCGCGAATGCGGGCAGCGCGCTGCGGCGCAACTCGATCGCCTGCGTCGCGCTGCCGACCTGCGGCCTCGCAATGGCGGAGAGCGAGCGCTACCTGCCGAAACTGGTGACCAAGCTCGAGGCGATGTTTGCCGAGCATGGCCTCGCCGACGAGCCGGTGACGATCCGCATGAGCGGCTGCCCCAACGGATGCTCCCGGCCCTATGTTGCCGAGATCGCCTTCACCGGCCGCGCGCCGGGCAAGTACAACGTCTATCTCGGCGGCGGCTTCCACGGGCAGCGTCTGAACAGGATGTATCTCGAGAACGTGGGCGAGGAGACCATCCTGAGCGAGCTGGGCCCGATCATCGCCCGCTACGGGGCAGAGCGCCTTCCCGGCGAGCGGTTCGGCGACTTCACGATCCGCGCGGGATACGTCCGGGAAGTGAAGGCCGGTCGCGAGTTCAACGACTGAGGCGGCGGTAACGGCCGGGAAGGAGCCCGGCCGTCAGAAATCGAGGCCGAGGTCGAGGACGGGCGCCGAGTGCGTGAGGGCGCCGGAGGAGATGTAGTCCACCCCCGTTGCCGCGACCTCGGCAATCCGCTCGAGCGTCATGTTGCCCGATGCCTCGGTGATCATCCTGCCGCCGACGAGCTTCACTGCCTCGCGGAGCATTGCCGTTTCCATGTTGTCGAGCAGCACGACATCGGCGCCGCCGATGGCGAGTACGGTCTCGAGCTGATCCATCCGGTCGACCTCGATCTCGATCCGGAGCATGTGGGAGGCATGGGCCCGTGCGGCCCGGAGGGCAGGCTCGACCCCTCCGGCTGCGGCGATGTGGTTGTCCTTGATCAGGATGGCGTCGGAAAGGCCGAAGCGGTGGTTCGAGCCGCCTCCGTGGAGGACGGCCTGTTTCTCGACGAGGCGCAGGCCGGGTGTCGTCTTTCGCGTGCAGGTGATGCGGGCGCGGGTACCGCGGGTTTCGGCGACATGACGGGCGGTCAGGGTCGCGATTCCGGAGAGCCGGCCGGCGAAGTTCAGCGCCACCCGCTCGGCGGCAAGGATCGAGGCCGCGGGGCCCGCGATCTCGAGCAGGCTGTCCCCCGCAGCACAGGTACTGCCGTCCGGCACCCGGACTTCCACCCGCAGCGTCGGATCGAGCAGGCGGAATGTCAGCGCCGCGATCTGCATGCCGGAGACGACACCGGGCTCCCGGGCACGTAAGCGGGCCTCGCAGGTTGTGCCGGCGGGGATCACCGCGCGGGTGGTCACGTCGCCGCAGGGGGAAAGATCCTCTTCGAGGGCCGCGCGTACGAGCGGATGGAGCAGGAATTCGGGGAGAGCCATGTTGTCGGTCATGCGGCAACTTCGGCAAACTGGCGGCGCATGTCGAGAGCCTGAGCGAGCGTCAGGCGGCGGCGGTGTGCCTGCCGGGGATCAGAGGCAGGAAAATCGATGCGGAAATGTCCCCCTCGCGATTCCTTGCGCATCAGCGCGGCAGCCGCGACAAGCGTCGCCGTCGCCGTCATGTTGAGGATCGGGCGCGAACCGCCGGCCTCCGCCTCGATCCGTGCTATCCGGCGAAGTGCCGAGGCGAGGCCGGAGGCGGTACGACGCACGCCGACGTTCAGGGTCATCTCGCGACGCAGTTCCATGATCAGCGCCTCGGGCGCTTCGCAGCCGCCATCCTCGAAGGCAATGGAAGCCTCGGGCACGGGACCGGCAGGGTGTTCAGGGAGGGAGAGGGCAATGTCGGCGGCACAGGTTCGGGCCATCACCAGGGCTTCGAGAACGCCGTTCGAGGCCAGCCGGTTTGCGCCATGCAGGCCGGTCGAGGCCGCCTCCCCGCAGACCCAGAGATTGCCGAGACTGGCGCGGCCCCGCAGGTCGGTCGCAATTCCGCCCATGTGATAATGGGCCGCGGCGGCCACCGGAACGGGTTCCGAAACCGGATCGATTCCCGCCCGGAGGCAGGCTTCGGCAAAGGTCGGGAAACGTGAAAGCACGTCGTGTCCCGGCTTGTGCCGCGTGTCGAGCATCGGCCGGTTCCCGGCGATCCATTCGGCGAAGATGGCGCGCGCGACGATGTCGCGCGGGGCAAGTTCCGCATCGGGATGCAGGGCCTGCATGAACCGTTCGCCGCTGCGGTTGATGAGCACTGCGCCCTCGCCGCGCAATGCTTCCGTCGCCAGAGGCGCAGGGTCGAGGCCGACATCGAGCGCGGTCGGATGAAACTGCACGAATTCGGCGTCGGCGATCACGGCGCCTGCCCGGGCTGCCGCGCCGATGACCTGGCCGCGGATGCGCGGAGGGTTGGTGGTGACGGCATAGAGGCCCGCCGAACCGCCCCCTGCGAACAGGAAGCGCCTTGCCCTGAGCAGCACCAGACCGGACGGGCGGGACGCGCGTTCGAGCCCGACAGCGGTGACGGCTCCGTTCAGGGTCTCGACCTCCGAAACCAGCGCATCCTCGAGAATCTGGATCGAGGGCGTGACGCGAACGGCAGAGATGAGCATGTCCATGATGCCCCGGCCCGCGCGATCGCCACGGATGCGTACCACCCGCGCCCACCGGTGGGCGGCTTCGCGGCTCATCACGTAGCGGCCAAGGGCGTCGCGATCGAACGGCGCCCCCATTGCGGTCAGCCGCAGGATCACCTCGCGCGCCCTGTCGGTGACATATCGGGCAGCGGCTTCGTCAACCGTGCCCGCACCGGCCGCCATCGTGTCGGCGGCATGGGCCTCCGGGCTGTCGGCGGCGTCCATCGCTGCTGCCACGCCGCCCTGCGCCCATGCCGAACTTGCTCCGCTGCCGACCGGTTCGGGAGAGATGACGAGCACGGGAACAGGTGCGAGTTCCAGCGCCGCGAACAATGCCCCGATTCCCGCACCGACGATGACGACACGGTCGGTCGAGGCGATCCGCGTCACCGGCCGGCCCTGCCTGCCTGGCTGCGGCTGAGGTCGATCATCCGCTCTACCGCCCGGCGCGCATCCGCCGCGACCCCGGGCGCCACGTTGACCTCCGTCGTCATCGTGTGCAGCGAATGCAGGATCTTCTCGAGCGAGATCTTCTTCATGTGCGGGCACATGTTGCAGGGTTTCGAGAATTCGACCTCGGGCAGTTCGTCAGCGATGTTGGATGCCATCGAGCATTCGGTCACCAGCATCGCCTTCTTCGGTTTGTGGGCATGGACCCACTCGACGATCCCGCTCGTCGATCCGGTGTAATCGGCCTCTGCCACCACTTCGGGCGTGCATTCGGGATGGGCGATGATCGCGATCTCCGGATCATGGGCACGATATTCACGAAGATCCTCGGCGGTGTAGAGTTCGTGGACGATGCAGCTTCCTTCCCACCACACCACCGTCTTGTCCGTCTTCCTCGCCACGTTCTGAGCGAGAAAGCGATCGGGCGTCATGATCACCACGTCGCTGTCCTGTGCGTTGACGATGTCGACGGCGTTGGCCGAGGTGCAGCAGATGTCCGAAACCGCCTTCACCTCGGCGGTCGTGTTGACATAGGAGACCACCGGCGCGCCGGGATAGCGCGCCTTCATCTCCGCGATGCCGGCCGCGTCGATGCTTTCGGCGAGCGAGCAGCCGGCTCCGGGATCGGGGATGAGAACGGTCTTCGACGGATTGAGGATCTTCGATGTCTCGGCCATGAAGTGCACGCCGCACTGGACGATCACCTGCGCTTCGACCTTGGTCGCTTCGATGGCGAGCTGGAGACTGTCGCCCACGACGTCGGCAACCCCGTGATAGATTTCGGGGGTCATGTAGTTGTGGGCGAGGATCACCGCATCGCGACGCTTCTTCAGGTCGTTGATCGCCACCACATAGGGAGCGTAGATTGCCCAGTCGGCGAAACTCACCACGCGTTTCATGCGCTGGTAGATGTCGCGGGTCGCCTCCGCCAGTTCCACGGATGGCGAAAGGTCGTAGCTCTTCTCGATGAGAGTGCGGCCAGCAAGGTCAAGCACAACGAACACCTCCCCGAATGGTGCCCTGACGCAGGCTCAGGGGTTTACGGTGTGTCACGTCATAGTTCCAGCTTTGTTTGATCGTCCGGCCCTCTGAGGGTCGGCATGCAGCTTGCAATGCCGGGCCGGCCGGCGGGCGATGGGGAGGAAAGCTCCGGAGTGACGGGATGTCCGCAGGAAATGCCTGCTAGGGGTAGAACACCCCGCCGAGGGCACGACGCGGCTTCGTGTTTCCCTCGGGCAGCGGGATGAATTCCTCCTCGTCTCCGGGAACGGTATCGAAACGGCCGCGGCGCCATTCCTCCTTTGCCTGTTCGATCCGCTCCCTGCGCGAGGAGACGAAATTCCACCAGATCCAGCGTGGCCCTTCCATCGGCTCACCGCCGAAGAGCATGACGCGGGCCGCGTCGATTGCCCGGACGACGATCTGCTCGTGCGGACGCAGGATGAGGAGCTGCGCCGGCGGGAAAGCCTGTCCCGCCACCTCGATCGTGCCCGAAATGGTGTAAAGCGCCCGCTCGGTCACCGAAGGCTCAACGGCCAGGGATGTCCCGGCCGCAAGTTCGACATCGGCATAGAGGGTCTCCGATGCAGTTGAGAGCGGCGAGGTGGCGCCGAATGCCTGCCCCGCGATCACCCGTGCCCGCAGGCCGCCATCCTCGATGACCGGCAGTGCCCCGGCATCATGATGGATGAAAGCGGGCTCGCTCTCCTCGAGCGCCTCGGGGAGGGCCACCCATGTCTGCAGGCCGAAGAGGCGCTGGCCGGTCCGGCGGCGGGTCTCGTCGGTGCGTTCGGAATGGACGATGCCGCGCCCTGCCTTCATCCAGTTGACCGCCCCGGGAGCGATCTCGCGGTCGGTGCCCAGGCTGTCGCGGTGGCGCAGACGTCCCTCGAAGAGATAGGTGACGGTCGCGAGGTTGATATGCGGATGCGGCTTCACGTCGATCCCCTGGTCGGTCAGGAACTCGGCCGGCCCCATCTGGTCGAAGAAGATGAAGGGGCCGACCATCTGCCGCTTCAGTGACGGCAGAGCGCGGCGCACCTCCATGCCGGCGAGATCGACAGAGCGGGGCACGATCAGTATCTCGATGGCATCGACCGTGCTCGGTGCGCCGAGCGTGGGATCGGGGCAGGGGCTCCAGCTCATGATGCGCATCCTTCGGAGGCGGGTGAGACGATGCGAAGCCTAGCGCATCCTGCCCCGAGTCGCTTCCGTGGTAACCGCGGCAGGCGGGTGAAAATGGTCATGGCATGCGGCTTCGTCGGGGTCCGGCCCCCTGCAGCCGAGGGCGATCGGTGCCACGACGGGGACGGGCCCGGCAAACGACGTCCGCCGTTCCATTGCATTGCCTGCGCTGAACCTGGTGGCGGCCGCTGCCGGATACCAGGCATCCTCACGGCGGAAGGACTGCGGCCGCAACCTGATCGCCTCCCGAATGCGGAGAAGCCCGGGATCGGAATGGGGGTCGGGCGCAGCGAGGTAGCGGGCCTCGTGCGAGGGCCGGGTCAGGTGCATCCAGTCCTGCACTTCTTCTGACGCTGCTGCTGCCGCGAATGCCGCGAGTGCGAGCCTGGAGGACAGTCACGCCGCCTGTCTGTAGGCCTTCACCAGCGAGCGGCTGTCCTCGTAGAAGAGGAGCCTGCCCTCGTGCAGGAGATAGCCGCAGTCGCACCACTCCTGGATCGTCCCGAGCGAATGCGAGATCATCACGAGGCCGGCGCGGCGGTTTCCGGACGGTCCGAGCCGCTCCGAGAGGACCGCAAGGCATTTCTTCCGGAAATGCGCATCCCCGACGGCGGTGATCTCGTCGACGAGATAGGTGTCGAACGTCATCGCCATGCTCAGGCCGAAGCCGAACCGGGCCTTCATGCCGCTCGAATAGGTGCGGATCGGCGCGCGCAGTGACGGCCCGAGTTCGGAGAACCAGGCGACGTAATCGAGCACGTAGTCCGGATCGGCGCCGTAGAGCCTCGCCACGAACAGCGCGTTCTCGATCCCGGTCATCGAGCCGTTGAAGCCGGAGGTGAGACCGAGCGGCCATGACACCGATCCTTCGCGTGCGATCCTGCCGGTGTCGGGCGTTTCGGCGCCCGAGATCAGCCGCATCAGCGTCGACTTGCCTGCGCCGTTCCTTCCCATCAGCGCGATCGAGCGATTGGCGGGGAGGCGGGCAGACACCCTGTCGAGCACGATCTTGCGCTGGCCGCCGGACCGGTAGCTCTTGGAGACGGAGTGAAGCGTGATCGAGGTCATCGGCTTCTTCCCGTGCCGGAAGTCACGTTGATCGGTGATTGCGCGGCCATGATGCGCGGGCAGGGCGGCACCATCATTCCGAGCCCGGTCAGCTTCGCCAGGACCGTTGTCCCGCAAGGGGGGTGAGGTGGCCGGCGGAGGCGAAACGCTCATTGGCGGGGGAGGTTGGGGACTGGTCATGGTGGAAGCGGGCGGATCCCGGGTTGCTCCGTGCTGCGGGGTGACGAATGCGGGATGATTGCAGCAGCGTACCGTTGCTGAAACGCACGATCTTCATTGCCTCTGCATAGCCGCATGCGCGCATGCCGACAACATTGCGCCGGACGACTGCCTGCAAGATGAACAAGGCTGTCCGGATTTCCGGAGGCATGAACAAGCTCGGGGCTGGTCCAGGCAGCCTGACAGGTTTGGCGAATGGCGGACGAAGGCGACGAGAAGCGCAGTTGATCACGCGAGGGTCCTGGAGTGCCGCGTCGCATGTTCGAGGAGGAGACCCAGAAGCATCATGCCCGTCCCGATGGCGACCGGATACCATGGTGTCAGGATTTCCTGCGGATAGATCGGGTAGAAGGCGGCCCGTGTCCACTCGACGACGTGCAATACCGGGTTCCACCAGAGCACGTCGCGAAACGCCTCCGGA
>JAJUJF010000080.1 GCA_029265455.1 Paracoccaceae bacterium
GATTCGGCCGATACCAGCTCGGCAAGGCGTTCGGTCGCGACTGCCATGGGGTTTCTCCGCTCTGCAGATCTGAAAAATGGGACGCTTTGTCTCACTTTCCGGCAGCAGGGGTCTCATGTCAAGACGCGGCGAACCTGCCCGCGCAGAGGCGGAGCGCAGGTTCGGATCGGGACGGCATGGGGAGGGAGGGGCAGGGAGGCGAAGCCGGCGCTCAGAGCAGCTGCGAGATCCGCTCCGCTGCCTCGCGCATCCGCGGCAGGTGCGTCTTGAGCTTTTCGAGCGAGGTCCGGGGCACCACGCCGTGGATGGCGAGCGCCGCGACGGTCGTCCCGTCACCATCGTGCACGGGGACCGCGGTGCCGACGAGGCCGGGGTGATATTCCTGATTGTTCAGCGAATAGCCCCTGATCCGGGTCTCCTCCAGATCCCGCTCGAGGGCGACGGGATCGGTGATCGTCCACTCGGTGAACCGCTGGAGCGGTTCGCGCCCGATCAGCTTCTTGCGGATGGGCGCCGGCAGGTTCGCGAGCAGGAGCTTGCCGATCGCCACCGCATATGCCGGCAGCTGGTCGTTCGGGTTGATCGTGAACCGCAGCGGCCAGGCGTATTCGACCCGTTCGAGATAGAGGACCGAGCGCCCGTTCAGGATGCCGAGATTGGCGCTCTCGCCGACATCGGCCACCAGCCGCTCCATCTCGGCGCGAATCGGCAGGGTGGCTATGGCCGATTTCAGCGTCGCAAGGCCGAGATCGCGCATGCGCTGCCCGAGGATGAAGCAGTGCGGGGGCACGCCGCGCTGGACAACCCCGGCGTCCTCGAGCTGCTGCAGGACGCGGTGGACCGTCTGCTTGGGCAGATCCGTCGCCTCGGTAAGCTGGGCAAGGCTCACCGGTCGCGCCTCGCTGGCGATCTGCTCGATGATGGCGAGGGCCTTGTCGATGGCGGAGCTCGGCTTCGTCACGATTCTCTCTTCCTCAGCAACCGGCATGGCCTGATTCGGCGCCACGCGCCGCGATCACCGCGAGCGCCGCCGACCCGAGTCGCGCAGCGGGATCGTCGGCGCGGCTGGTCAGCATCACCGGGATGCGCCCGCCGAGCACGACGCCGGCCGCGCAGGCGCCCATGAAATAGACCATCATCTTGAAGAGCGCATTGCCACATTCTATCGACGGCACCACCACGACATCCGCATCTCCCGCCACCGGATGGTCGATGCCCTTGATGAGCGCCGCCTCGCGCGAGACGACATTGTCGAAGGCGACGGGGCCGAGGGCGGAGGCCCCGGGCACCGACTCGGCCGCCCACTCGGTGAGCGCCTTTGCCTCCATGCTCGACGGCATCCGCGGATGCGGCGTTTCCGAGGCGGAGAGGACCGCGATCTTCGGCTCCTCCATGCCGAGGCTGTGGCACAGGTCCACCGCATTCGCGATGATCGCCTTCTTGGTCTCGAGATCGGGCGCGATGTTGAGCGCCGCATCGGTGATCAGCAGCGGCCTTTCCGAATGCGGTACCGTCAGATGGAAAACATGGCTCATCCGCCGCCCGGTCCTGAGCGACTTCTCCCCGAAGATCGCCGCCATCAGCGTGTCGGTATGGACATGCCCCTTCATGATCGCCCCGACCCGGCCCTCGGCGGCAAGCCGCGCACCGCGGGCGGCGGCCTCCCTCTCGTCCGCCGCCGGCTCGATCGCGACGGTATCGACCGACCAGCCGATTTCCGCTGCCTTCTCGCGAATCCCCCCTGGTGAGCCGATCAGCACCGGCTCCACGATTCCGGCCTCCTGGGCGAGTCGCGCGCTCTGGAGGGCGAGGGAAGAATCGGCGCCGATCACCGCGGTCCGCACCGGCTCGACCCGACGCGCCTGCTCCAGCAGCCTGTCCGGGCAGATGATTTCCTGTTTCCTGCAGATCATGTCCGTCCCATAACGTCTGGTTGCCAAGGATCGCGTCTTGTGCTTTTATCAAAAAACAAGATGCCGTGTCCCGTTTTCCAGACTGACATAACCGCGAACAAAGCGGAAGCAGGGACAGCCCTCGCAGGACACGGCACCAACCAGGGAGGACATCGTGACCCGCACCGCAGCATTTCTCGCGGCCGCAGGCCTGTTCGTGGCGCAGCCCGTCCTGAACGGGCCGGCGCTCGCCCAGACCGACTACCCCAGCCGCCCGATCGAGATGATCGTCACCTTCGGCCCCGGTGGCGGCGCCGACCTCATGGGCCGCCAGCTGGCGCGCCTGCTCACCAATGAGCTCGGCGTGTCGATCCCCGTCTCCAACGTCGCCGGCGCATCGGGCAACGCGGGTCTGACCCGGCTCGCCACCAGCGCGCCCGACGGCTACACGATCGGCACGCTGATTGCCCTTACGGTTTCCTCCTGGGCCGGCGGTCTCGGCGACGTCTCGCCGGAGGATTTCCACGTCGTCGCCGTGGTGCAGAGTTCACCCGGCTTCATCTTCGTGCCCGCCGCCAGCCCGCACCAGACCGCGGAGGCCCTCTTCGACCATGCGCGCGAGAACCCGGGCGCGTTGCGGGTGGCCACCTCGGGCTACGGCACAATGGACGACGTGACGCTGCAGCTCCTTGCCCAGGCCGGGATCGAGATGACGAATGTCCCCTTCGAGGCGCCTTCCGAGCGCTATGCCGCGCCGCTCGGCGGCCACAGCGACGCGATCTACGAGGAGCCGGGCGATGTCGCCCAGTTCATCGAGGCCGGGCAGCTCGTCCCCGTCGTGGTCTTCGCGGCCGAGCGTCATCCCGACTTCCCGGACGTGCCGACCGCTGCCGAACTCGGCCTCGACATCGCCGAGCTCGACATCTTCCGCTCGATCGCCGTGCCGGCCGGAACCCCGGACGAGATCGTCGCCCGTCTCGAGGAGGCGGTCGTCACCGCCGTGGCTTCCGACGAGTGGCAGGCCTTCTGCCAGCAGACCTACACCTGCATCGAGCCGGTCACCGGCGAGGCGGCGCAGGAGATGGTCACCGGGTTCCACGACCTGATCGCCCGGCAGCTTCAGAACTGAGCGGAGGAGCGTGGTCGTGAAGATAACGGCTCTGAGTGGCGAGCACATGCAGGACGACCCCGCCTTCCAGCGGCAACGACGTAACTGGCGGGAGATGGTACCCCATCTCCTCGCTCCCGCGACCTTCCTGGTCGCCATGCTTCTCCTGCCCCAGGCGATATTCGAGGGGAGCGTCCCGCAGGCGCGCGGCAACGGCCCGGGCCCCGGGGCATGGCCGGGCACGATGCTTCACCTCGCCGCGATCTGCTCGGCGATCTGGCTGATCCAGGAGATCGCCGCGTGGTGGCGCAACCGGCCGGCGCCGGTCGAGGTTCCCGAACTCGAGGCCGCGGGCGAGGAATACGGCTATCTCAAGGCGGTGCTCGGGCTGGGCCTGATCATCGCCTACGGCTGGCTCCTGCCGATCATCGGCTTCACCCTCGTCACCGTCCTGTTCATCGCCACCTGGTGCGTGCTCGGCGGCATCAGGAATCCGTTCGCCGTCGTGCCGGTGGCGGTGCTCGGCACCATCGTCCTGCTCTGGATGTTCATGGGGGCCGCGGTGATGCCGCTACCGCGCGGCATCGGGGTCTTCGACCAGTTCAGCATCGCGACCCTCCAGATGCTTGGCATCTACTAGCCAGAGGACTCACCGTGGGCACTTTCGAACTTCTCGCGGGCGGTCTCCAGAACGCCTTCGCGCTCGGAGCCTTCCTCACCATCGTCATCGGCCTGATGGTCGGAGTCATCGCCGGGGCGCTGCCCGGGATCTCCTTCGTCAACGCGATGGCGATCGCGCTTCCCTTCACCTACGTCATGACGCCGACCCAGGCGATGCTCTTCCTCGGCGGCATCTATGTCGGCGGGGTGTTCGGCGGGTCGATCTCGTCGATCATGATCAACGTGCCGGGGACTCCCGCCTCGCTGCCCGCCTGCTGGGACGGCTACCCGATGACGAGGAGGGGCGAGGTGCGGCGCGCGATCAGCATTGCCGTCACTGCCTCCGCGACCGGCGGCCTCGCCAGCGCGCTGCTGCTCACCTTCGGCGCGGCGCCCTTCGCCAGCTTCGCCCTGCGCTTCTCGCAGCCCGAATTCTTCGCGGCGACCGTCCTCGGCCTGATCAGCGTCATCGCCATCGCCAAGGACCGGCCGGCGGTCAGCCTGCTTTCCATGCTGCTCGGCATCGTCGTCGGGACCGTGGGCGTCGATTCGACCTACGGCGTCCCGCGCTTCACCTTCGGCGTTCCGGCGCTGCAGAGCGGCATCGACTTCACCGTCGTCATGATCGGCCTCTTCGCGGTCAGCGAGGTGATCGATCTTCTCGCCACCAACCGCGACCTCAGGCCGAAGAAGACGGCGGGCCAGGGACTCCCGATCCGGTTCCGGGACATCTGGGACATCAGGGGCGCGATCGCGCGGGGCGCCGGCCTCGGCTGCATCATCGGCGTCGTTCCGGGCGCCGGCGCGACGCCCGCCGCCGTCATCGCCTACGGCATCGAGCGACAGGCCTCGCCGCGCGGCAGGGAATTCGGCACCGGCGTCGAGAGCGGCCTCGCCGCGCCCGAAGCCGCCAAGAACGCCACCACCGGTGCGGCGATGATCCCGCTCCTCACCCTCGGCATTCCCGGCAGCGCGGCGACGGCGATCATGCTCGCGGCGATGATGCTCCACGGCGTCAATCCGGGGCCGATGCTGTTCCTCACCGACCCGACGATGATCTACACGATCTTCGTCGCGATGATCGTCGCCAACCTCCTGATGATCGGGGCCGGGATCGGCGTCGCGCAGTTCTTCTCGACGCTCATGCGCACGCCGCCGGCCGTGCTTGCCGCATTCATCGTCGTCCTCAGCGTTGTCGGCGCCTATGGCGTGCGCAACAACATCTTCGACGTCTATGTCTGCCTCGCCTTCGGCGTCCTCGGCTGGGTGATGAAACGCACCGGCTTCCCGTCCGCGCCGCTCGTCCTCGGCGTGATCCTCGGGCCGCTGGCCGAACGCTACTTCATGACCTCGCTCGCGAGTTCCGGCGGCGACTGGACCGTGTTCTTCACCCGCCCCATCAGCGGCACGATCCTGCTCCTCGCCTTCCTCTTCGCCGTCTGGTCGCTCTACCCGTCGATCAAGGGAGCCCTGGCGAATTTCCGGGCCTCGCGGGAGGCGGAACATGGCTCGCGCAACTAGCGCGGGCCACCCGCGGCGGGGCGGCACATCCCACAACTCACCCCTGAATTCGGAAGGGCAGAAGCAATGAAGATGACCACCGAGGAGGCCTTCGTCAAAGTTCTCCAGATGCACGGCATCCAGCACGCATTCGGCATCATCGGCTCGGCGATGATGCCGGTCTCCGACCTGTTCCCGCGCGCCGGCATCACCTTCTGGGACTGCGCGCACGAGACCAACGCCGCGCTGATCTGCGACGGCTACACGCGGGCCACCGGCAAGATGGGCATGGCGATCGCCCAGAACGGCCCCGGCGTCACCGGTTTCGTCACCTCGATCAAGACCGCCTACTGGAACCACACGCCGATGCTCCTGGTCACGCCGCAGGCGGCGAACAGGACGATCGGGCAGGGCGGCTTCCAGGAAGTCGAGCAGATGGCCCTGTTCGAGGACATGGTCTGCTACCAGGAGGAGGTCCGCGACCCCTCGCGGATGGCCGAGGTGCTGAACCGGGTGATCGAGAAGGCCTGGCGCGGCTCCGCCCCGGCGCAGATCAACATCCCCCGCGACTTCTGGACCCAGGTGATCGACATCGAGCTGCCGCAGATCGTGCGGCTCGAACGTCCGGGCGGCGGCGCGAAGGCGATCACGGAGGCTGCGCGGCTCCTGTCGGAAGCCAAGTTTCCGGTCATCCTCAACGGCGCCGGCGTGGTGATCGGCAACGCCATCGAAGATTCGGTCGCGCTGGCGGAACGGCTCGACGCGCCGGTCTGCTGCAACTACCAGCACAACGACGCCTTTCCCGGCAGCCATCCGCTCGCGGTGGGCCCGCTCGGCTACAACGGCTCGCGCGCGGCGATGGAGCTGATCGCGCGGGCCGATGTCGTCCTCGCGCTCGGCACCCGGCTCAATCCCTTCTCGACCCTGCCCGGCTACGGGATCGACTACTGGCCGAAGGACGCGAAGATCATCCAGGTCGACATCAACCCCGACCGGATCGGCCTCACCAAGAAGGTGACGGTCGGGATCTGCGGCGACGCGAAACAGGTCGCGCAGGGGATCCTTGCCCAGCTCGCGCCGACCGCGGGCGACGAGGGGCGCGAGGAACGCCGCGCCGAGATCGCCCAGCGCCGTTCCGCCTGGCTGCAGATGCTCTCCTCGCTCGACCACGAGGAGGACGATCCCGGCACCGTCTGGAACGCGGAGGCCCGCCGGCGCGAGCCCGAGCACATGTCTCCCCGTCAGGCCTGGCGCGCGATCCAGGCGGCGCTGCCGCGCGATGCGATCATCTCGACCGATATCGGCAACAACTGCGCGATCGGGAACGCCTATCCCACCTTCGAACAGGGCCGGAAATACCTCGCACCCGGCATGTTCGGCCCCTGTGGCTACGGCTTCCCGGCGATCATCGGCGCGAAGATCGGCTGCCCGGACGTCCCGGTGATCGGCTTCGCCGGTGACGGCGCCTTCGGCATCTCGATGAACGAGATGACCTCGATCGGCCGCGAGAACTGGCCCGCGATCACCATGGTGATCTTCCGCAACTACCAGTGGGGGGCGGAGAAGCGGAACACCACGCTCTGGTATGACAACAACTTCGTCGGGACCGAGCTCAATCCGAACCTGAGCTACGCGAAGGTGGCCGAGGGCTGCGGCCTGAAGGGCGTCACCGTGCGCACCCAGACCGAGCTCACCGACGCGCTGAGCCGCGCGGTCGCCGATCAGGCGGCGGGGGTCACCACCTTCATCGAGGTGATCCTCAACCAGGAACTGGGCGAGCCCTTCCGCCGCGACGCGATGAAGAAGCCGGTGCCGGTCGCGGGGATCAAGCCCTCCGACATGCGCGAACAGCAGCCGGTCTGACGACCTCGGCGCCGGCGGCAATCCGCCGGCGTCCCTTCGATCCGGGTCGGGAGCACCCGGCGCCACCTTCCATCTTCCTGCCGGAACCGGGCGCCTGCGGGCGGCCGGTTCCCTTTCCATGCCATGGTCTTGGACCCTCACAAGGCCGTGCAGGGGGAGCCTTTGCAGATCGCTCGCGTTGTGCGAGCATCATCCGGTTTCACGCGGACCGGTTCCCCGTGCTCCATTCATGAGGAGGTACGCCAATGCGGCTCCATTCCATCTTCGCTCTGGCGGCGGTCACGTTGCTGGCCGCCGGCTGCGGCTACAACACCACCGACCGCGCCATCTCCGGCGCGGGAATCGGCGCCGGCGCCGGGCTTCTCGTCGACGAGCCCGTGGCGGGCGCGGTGATCGGCGGCGCGGCCGGCGCACTGACGAGCCCCGACCAGATCAACCTCGGCCGCCCCGTCTGGCGCTGAGTTCCCCGGCGCCTGCCTCCGGGCAGGCGCCACCAGCAAGTCCCGGCCAATGCGGGGCTCTCGCGCGCAGCGCGATTGACGAACTCCTCGTTCCGTCGCAGGTTCGCCCCGCCACGAAACGAGGCCAGAATGAACCGTCACTCCGACAACGGGCTTCCGCCACCGTCGACCGGAAGGCAGGACCGCCACCGCCCGGCGACGCCGCGCGCGCCTTCCGCCGCGCCGGAAATCCACACGCCCGTCGATGAGGCAGCGCCGCTCGATCACGGCGAGCATCTGCCCCCGCGCGGGATGCATCACTACAGCCGGGGCCGCGGCCACGAAGTGGGTTTCGGCTGCCTCGTCTTCTTCCTGGTCGCCTGCATCGGGATCGCGGTGGTCCTCGTCGCCCTCAGCTTCAGGTCGACGGGCGACGACTTCATGCCCGAGGGGGCGATGGCCCCGGGTGCCGAGGCCGTCGACGGGACCACCGCTGCGTCTGCTCCTGCATCTGCCGATGGGGGAGGGGCCGGCGATGGCGCCGGTGGCGGTGACGGTGGCGGCGCCGTCAGCCCGGAATAGCCGTCGCGCGGCTCAGACGCCGGTCGGGCCGCGCGCGCCGTCGAGGTCGATCTCGCCCTTGACCACATGCTCCATGTCGTGGCCCTCGATGGTCAGCACGGTGCGCACCTTGAGCTTGCCCTCGGTGTCGCCGTGCTCGCGGACGTGACGCTCGATCGCCTGCTGCGAGGTCACGCCCACCTGCTTGAGATACTTGCGCATCGACATGTTGAACTTGTCGCCTTCCATGGTCCTCTCTCCTTCGCCTGAAGTCGTGATTCTACGTGTAGTGTCCCGCCGCGCGCTGGCGCAGCTTCCAGGCCATCCAGCCCATGGCGCCGCCGGTGGCGAGTAGATGCAGCCCGAGCAGCAGCCCGATCAGCCATTCCGAGGCGGCGCCGAGATTGGCGGCGAGCAGCACCCCCAGCACCACGCCGAGCACGCCCGAAGCGACCAGCCAGCCCCAGTCCTCCATCGGCCGCAGCATCAGTCCGAAGACCACCCGGCCGATTCCCTGCACGGTCAGGAACACGACCATGAGCAGCGCCGTCGCGATCAGCCCCGCCTCCGGCCGCACGATCAGTCCCCAGCCCACCGCCACCGCAAGCACGGCCGAGACCGCCTGGAGCCAGAAATAGGGCACGTGCCGCGCCCCGAAGAGCCCGACCGCCTCGCTGATCCCGACCGCGACCAGGAGCCAGCCGAGGAGGGCGATCAGGCCGAGCGCCGCGAACAGCGGCGAGACGATGGCGGCGATCCCCGCCACCACCAGCACCGCGCCATGGACGAGATAGATGAGCGAGCGCCGCCGCATCGTGTCGCGCATCGCCTGCCGGAGCACCGCCGCGGCCTGGCTGATCGTGATCTCCCCCGCCATCAGCGCAGCACCACGCGGACGTCGTCGTAGGCGATGCCGGAGGCCGTGCGCACCGGCGAGACCCCGGCGCCGAGGCCGACGCCCCAGCCGCCGCCGCTGCCGATGCCGACGCCGATCGACGGCGAGGCGCGCCAGCCGCTCGTGCGCCATTCCGGCCGCGCCTGGACGAGCGCCGTGCCCTGCCGCCCGCCGCCGGTGCAGGTGACGCGCACGCCGCTGCCGTCGTCGATGATCGTCACCCGCGCGGGCGAGCGGAACCGCGTGACCGCGCCGCCCGAGGCCGCCGTGCAGTCGACGCCCGCCACCTCGACATCCGCGCCCGAGTGCGCCTGTGCCACCGTGCGCACGGTGAATTCGGCCAGCCCCTGGGTCGGGGCGGCGAGGACATCGGGCCGTGGCCCGACCGCCGGCGGCGCAGGCGGCGCCTCCGCCGCACAGGCGGCGAGGCCGAGGCAGATCATCGGGGCGAAACGCCAGGTCATCTCAAGATCACCTCCACATCCGGGTAGCCGGCAACGCGGTCCCGCCGCCAGCGCGGGCCCCAGTAGGGATCGTACCAGTAGGGCGCCCCGGCAAGCCATGCCCCCGAACGCCGCCGGTAGTAGGGATCGCCCCACCACGGCCCGTACCATCCGCCGTGATAGGGCCCCCAGTAGGGATGATCCGCCACCCGCTCCCGCACGACGCCGCGGCGCGCCGTCCCCTCCAGCTCGCCTGCCCGGCAGCCGACGCCGAGGACGGGCCCGCCCCTCTCGGGCAACGGCACCAGCACCCGCCCCGGCGAGCGGAACCGCGCCTCGTAATCTCCCACCACGAGCCGGCAGTCGGCGCCGCCCAGCTCGCGGCGCCGGCCCGGACCGTCCTCGACATAGGTCCGCACCAGGATCTCGGAATAGCTCCGCGCGACCGGGATCGCCTGCCCCTCCGCCGCCGTGACGCGCACCGGCTCCGGCGGCAGCGGCAGCCCTGCCTCGCGCGGGGTGGTCGCACAGCCCGCCACCGCCACCAGCAGGGCGACACCGAGACCATGCGAAACCGGACGCCTCATCGTCGTTCCTCCCCGGGGAAGACCCAGAAAACCACCATTGGTTCCAACCGTAAAGACGCCAGCCGCGACCCCCTTGCTGGACCGGGACGACGTCCCTCTGCTAGATGCCTCGCGCCCCTGATCTCTCCGGGAGACAGCCGATGTCCGACCTCGACCGCGTCCTTGCCCGCCTCGATGCCGATCTCGATCCGGCTCTCGAGCGGCTTTTCGCGTCCCTCCGCTTCCGCTCGATCTCCACCGATCCCGCCCATGCCGCCGACTGCCGTGCCTGCGCCGGGTTCCACGCGGCCGACCTGCGCAGCCTCGGCTTCGAGACCCGCGTCCACGACACCCCCGGCCAGCCGATCATCCTCGCCCACCGCCGCGAGGGGAAGGGCACCTCCGCCCTCTTCTACGGCCATTACGACGTCCAGCCCGCCGACCCGCTCGAGCTGTGGGAGAGCGATCCCTTCGAGCCCGTTCTCGTCACCCTCCCCGACGGGACCCGCGCCATCCGCGCCCGGGGCGCCGCCGACGACAAGGGCCAGTTCATGACCTTCGTCGAGGCCTGCCGCGCCTGGATCGCCGAGACCGGGGAACTCCCCGTTCCCGTCACCATCCTCCTCGAGGGCGAGGAGGAATCGGGTGGCGCGAGCCTCCCCGCCTTCCTCGACGCGCATGCCGCGGCACTCCGCGCCGATATCGGCCTCGTCTGCGACACGTCGATGTGGGACCGCGAGACGCCGGCGATCACCACCATGCTGCGCGGTCTCGTCGGCGAGGAGGTGACGATCCGCGCCGCCAGCCGCGACCTCCACTCGGGCTATTACGGCGCGGCGGCCGCCAATCCGAACCGCATCCTCGCCCGCATCCTCGCCGATCTCCATGACGACAAGGGCCGCGTTACCCTCCCGGGCTTCTACGACGGAGTCCCCGAACTTCCCGAATCCCTGCGCGCGGAATGGGACCGTCTCGGCTTCTCCGACGCCGAATTCCTCGGCGAGGTCGGGCTCGCGCTTCCCGCCGGCGAGAAGGGCCGCTCCGCCCTCGAACAGACCTGGTCGCGCCCCACCGCCGAGATCAACGGCATGACCGGCGGCTACACCGGCCCGGGCTTCAAGACCGTGATCCCCGCCGTGGCCTCCGCCAAGATCTCCTTCCGCCTCGTATTCGACCAGGACCCGCAGGCGATCCGCGAAAGCTTCCGCGCATTCGTCCGCGAACGCGTCCCCGCCGACTGCTCGGTGACGTTCGCCGACCACGGCGCCTCGCGCGCCGTCGCCTTCGACACGTCCAATCCCGCCTTCGCGAAGGTCCGCGCCGCGCTCGCGGAGGAATGGGGGCGCGAGGCAGCCTTCATCGGCTGTGGCGGCTCGATCCCGGTCAATCTCCTTTTCAGGGAGAAGCTCGGCATGGAGGTGATCAACGCCGGTTTCGGCCTTGCCGACGACCGCATCCACAGCCCGAACGAGAAATACGACCTCGAGAGCTTCCGCCGCGGCGCCCGCTCCTGGGCGCGCATCCTCGCCGCCCTCGCGCGCGCCCACTAGCGGCGGCCGCCGCCCGGGGCCGCCGTCTCGAGCGGGTGATGCCCGCGCGAGCGCAGGCGCGCCTGCCGCCGGTCACCCGCCCGCTCGCGGTAGAAGGTGAAGAGACCGGTGCCGAGGATCAGCGTGCTGCCGACGAGCATCGGCATGTCCGGGTATTCGCCGAAGAACAGGATGCCGAAGAGGATCGCCCAGGGCAGCAGCGTGTAGCGGAAGGGCTGGGTGAAGCCGATCGCCCCGAGGCGGATGGTCATCACCCCGAACAGCACGGCGACGATCAGGCAGAGCGAAGCGAGCAGGATGTAGCCGGCCGGCGCTGCCCCGACCGGCCGCCAGCCCTCGACGAGCGAGAAGAGGCCGGCCGTCGCCGTGATCACGATCATGCTGACCAGCGTCACCAGGAGCGACGGTATCTCGGCCGTGAGCCGCCGGGTGGCGAGGTCGCGCACGACCATGAAGCCGACCGCAGCGAGGGCGAGCAGCGCATAGGCGTTGAACCCCTCGCTGCCCGGCCGGACGATGATGATGACGCCGAGGAAACCGATGCTGATCGCGAGATAGCGCCGCCAGCCGATCCTCTCGCCGAGGAAGATCGCCGCGCCGAGCGCCACCGCGAGCGGCACGCTCTGGAGGATCGCCGTGGCATTGGCGATCGGCATGTTGAACAGCGCCCCGAGAAAGCAGAAGGCGGCGCCGGCCTCGCCGACGGAGCGCAGCACCAGCATGATCCGGTCGCGCCGCACGATGCGGTGGCGCAACGCGCCGAACCAGAAGGCGAGGATCGCGATCAGGATGCCCGCGATGAAGCCGCGCAGCGAGATCGCCTGGAAGAGGTTGAGCGTTTCCGACGACAGCTTCATCATCGCGTCGTTGAGGGCAAATCCCGCCTGGCTCGTCATCATGTAGACCGCGGCGCGCATGTTGTCGGTAAGGCGGGGCATCGGTGGCAACTCGCATTCTCACGGTCCTGCGATCCATAGCCGTCGCCCGGCAGGGGCGGAAGCCCCGTCATCCTGCCGCGACCGCCCCGACCGGCTCCCGATCCCGATGCGGTGACACCTGCGCTTCCCCGCCGAACCGGACCGGCAGGATATCCCCGGTGGCGTTAACGCCTGGGTAAGCCATGACTTTCTTTTGAGATCAATGGGTTGGTATGGTTTTCACGCGTGGGCGCCCTTCGCCCACGCCTGCTCAGCCATGTTCCTCATCCCCGGCGATGCGCTGCCTGATCCGCCGGATGAAGAACCAGACCGCGAGGACCACCGGCAGTGTCAGGAGCGCGACGAGCCCGGTCTCGCCGATCCCCGCCGGCTCCGCCACCGGCGCGAATAGCCCGGCCGCGAGGTTGACCGCGTAGTAGCTGATCGCCACGACCGAGAGCCCCTCGACCGTCTCCTGCAGCCGGAGCTGGAGGGCGGCGCGCCGGTCCATCGTCCTGAGCGTCTCCCGGCTCGCCTCCTGGTTTGCCACGTCGACCCGGGTCCTGAGCAGGTTGGCCGCCCGCTCCGCCCGCGCCGAGAGCTCGTCGAGCCGTGCCTTGGCGGAGCGGCAGGTCCGCATCGCCGGATCGAACCGGCGCGCCATGAACTCGCCGAGGAGCTGGCGGCCGCCGATCCGCACCTCGCGCAGCACCGCGATGCGCTGGAGCACGATCGCCTCGTAGGCTTCGGCGGCGCCGAAGCGGAAGGCGGTGGTGGAGGAGAGGAACTCGATCTCCGCCGCCATCTTCAGGAGCTGGTCGAGCGTCTCCGATTCCGCGCCCTCGCCCCGCGCCATCGACGCGACCATGCCCGAAAGCTCCCGGTCGAGCCGCGCCACCGCGCCCGCCACCCGGCGTGCATGCGGCAGGGTCAGCATCGCCATCGACTTGTAGATCTCGATCTCGAGCAGCCGCTGCACGATCCGCCCGAGGCGGCGCGGCCCGATGTTCGGCTGCGCCAGCACCGCGATCCGCAGATGGCCGTTCTCGTCGAGGCGGAAGTCGGAGGCGACCACCGCCGTGCCGTCCACCACCCGGCTGATCGCGAGGCTTTCCGGCACGAACCAGCGCGGCAGA
>JAJUJF010000002.1 GCA_029265455.1 Paracoccaceae bacterium
GCCGTTCCGGTCGCGGCTCCGGAAGTTCCCCGGGCACCGAACCCGATTGGTCGACGGAGACCCGCGCAGCATTTCCTGCCGGCCCGGGACGGGGAAGCTCCTCATGCACGGGGGTCGCCAGTCCGCCTCCCCCGCTCGCGTCATGGCTTCCGCCTGCCCTTCCCGCCTTCGGCGCGATCTTCACCGTTTCAGCCATCCGCTCGCCAGCAGGCGGGATCGTGGCCGGAACGGCAGCGTCAGGATCCGGCGCAGGCTGCACCGGACCGGCCGGCACGCCCGCATCCGGCGCCGCCGCTTCCTCCTCGCCCTTCTCCGGCTGCGCCACTTCGACCTCGATCGCCTCCGGCCCCGGAAGCTGCACGGCAGGCGACAGCAGCGATTCCGCGTCGCCTCCTTCTCCGGGCTCGCCCGTGAAGAACCGGCCGAAACCGTCTCCGGACCCTGCCACGTCAGTGACCGGATCGACATGCAGAGCCTGCAGGTTCCGCAGAAGGACGCTCGGGAGATCGACTGGAATCATGGCGGCTCCATGGGGCTGGCCATCGCTGCCATCCCTGATCGCCCAGAAGCATTACGGAATATTTACGGCGACCTCCGAGAACCGGGGCAATCCGAACGAGCCCGGGGGAGAGCCTGCATGGAGATCATGCCAACCGCGATGCCGCGCCCTGCGGCGGCGACACAGGCACGGACCGACGAGGGCGCCCTGCGCATGGCGGCGCAGGAATTCGAAGCCGCCTTCCTCGCCGAGATGCTGAAACATGGCGGCGTCAACGCGATACCGCAGAGCTTCGGCGGTGGTGCGGGAGAGGAGGCGTTCTCGGACCTCCTCACCGGAGAATATGCGCGGCTCCTCGCCGAGCGCGGCGGCATCGGCCTCGCCGAGCGGATTTTCGAGGCCCTGAAGGCAAGGAACAGCGGATGATCGGGCGGACAGGCGGCAACGACAGGCGCGAATCACGGGTGCTGGCGCTCTTCGACGAGGAACGCGACGTGCTCCTCGATGGCCCGATGACCGCGCTCGCCCCTCTCGTGGCGCGGCGCGAGGCGTTGATCGGGGAGCTCCTCGCCGATCCGGAGAATGCCTCCCCCGCCTTCCTCGCGGCGATCCGGACGCGGGCGGAACGCAACGGACGGCTTCTCCGCGCGAGCATCGCCGGCATCCGCGCCGCCCAGGCGCAGATCGAGGCCGCCGAGCGCGAATCGCGAAGCCTCGTCACCTATACGGCGGCTGGCGCCTCGGTGCAGGTAACGGCTGCGCCGAACACCCGGGATCGCCGGCGTTAGGGGCGCCGGCGGCAGGCTGGCTCCCCTTCCTTCCCGACCCTCGTGCACGGGATGACGGAAACGGCGCGAAAATGACTAGCCGGGCGTCCGCCGCCAGATGAGGTAGTTCGGCCGGCGCCCTTCGCGCAGCGCCTTTGCCTCGTAACGGGTGGAAGACCATCCCGGCCATGGACGGGACCGGTCGGATGCGGTGATCTTCACCGGCTCGAGGAGCCCGGTGGCGGCCGCCCCCTCGACGGCATGATCGGCGTAATCGGCGATGTCGGTGGCAAGGCGCAGTTCGGCCTCCGGCACCATCCGCCGGGCGAGCGACGTCAGCGTCTCCGCCCCGGCAAGGCGACGCTTGTGGTGGCGCGCCTTCGGCCAGGGATCGGGATAGAGGAGATAGACCCGGCCGAGGCTTGCCTCGGGCAGATGGTCGATCAGGTCGCGTGCATCACCGGGATGTATGCGGATGTTGCCGGGATCCTCGCGCGCGATCCGGCCAAGCAGCATCGCGACCCCGTTGACGAAAGGCTCGCAGCCGATCAGCCCGACCTCCGGATGGGCAAGCGCGAGATGATGCAGATGCTCGCCGCCGCCGAAGCCGATCTCGAGCCATATCTCGCGGGCATCCGGGAAGAGCGCCGCGAGATCGATCGTCTCCGGGGTCGCGGCGGTCACCCGGCCGGCTGCGGCAGCGTGATCCGCATCGGCTGCTCCGCGCTCCGCCATCGTCTTTCCGAACGATGCATCATCGGGACCTGCCTTGACGGGAGCCGCCAGACCCGGAAACAGATCAGGATCAACCGCGAGTCCGGGTACCCGCAGACGGGGCAGGATCTCCTCGAGATAGCGCCGCTGCGCCGGGCGCAGGGGCTTGCCGCGCCGCCGCCCGTAGAAGTTGCGCCATGCCGGACCCGAGCCCGGCTTGTCCTGGCCGTCTTCCGGCCCCCTTCCTTCGCCGCCGCCCTCCATGCCCCTCCTCCGCTCGCGTGCGGAGCCGGTGCTAAGGAGACCGGGCAGCGGAAGTCAACCGGCGCCGTCAACCTCGGGCTCCGGCCCCCGGATACCGGCCGGCATGTGCCGGTCCCGGAACACGCGGCTCAGTATGCCGCGTTGCCCTCGGACGCCGGCGGCCTCCCGCCATTGGCGGCGGGCGCCTCGGCCACGGCCGCGAGCGACCGCACCAGCGCCAGCACCGAACGCCGGGTCTCCCCGTCGTCGATCGAGAGGAAGGCCTCCTCGAGGATTGCCACCTCATCGCCGCGGCGGCCGGAACGGGCGGCGATCCTGCGCGCGCCCTCGCCCTCAGCAAGTCCCTCGAAGAAGTAGTGCACCGGCACCCCGAGGAATTCCGCGATGAGATAGAGACGGCCGGCGCCGATACGGTTGGCTCCCTTCTCGTATTTCTGGACCTGGCTGAAGGTCAGCCCGAGATGCCGGCCGAGGCGACCCTGGCTGATGCCGAGGAACTCCCGTCTGAGCCGCATCCGGCTTCCGACATGCGCGTCGATCTGGCTTGCATGCAATTTCACGTGCGATCACCCATAAATCTCTGTACCGGCGATGCCGAACTGCCGTGCCCTGTCAGGGACACCTGGCTTCCGGTACAGCCCCACTCCCGCCTCGATTTATGAGCGGGCGAGGCGGCGATGACCACCCGAAAATCTTACGAAAGTTAATGCAAGCATTGATACTATAACGAATATTTCCGGTCGCTCCCCGTATCGCGCAAAGAGTGTCGGCGCGATTGCGGCCGGCAGTGGGGCGTCGATGAAGCCTTCCTCGCCGAGGTCGAGCCGTGCCATCTCGCGGCCGTAGGGGTCGATCACGGCACTGATGCCGGTATTGGCGGCGCGCACCATCGGCAGCCCCTGCTCGATGGCGCGGACGCGGTTCTGGGCGTAATGCTGGTACGGACCGGCGAGGGTGCCGAACCAGGCGTCATTGGTGACCTGGACGATCCAGTCCGGCCGCCCCTCGGGCGCCCGGAGATGGCGGGCGAATATCGCCTCGTAGCAGACGAGTGGCAGGAGCGGCGGCACGCCCGGCGCCCCCACGAGCGCGGGCCCCTCGCCCGCCGTGAAACCGCCGCGGGTGAGCGTCTCGATCGTCGGGCCGCCCAGTCGCCGGATCAGGTCCCGGAACGGGATGTACTCCCCGAACGGCACCAGATGGTGCTTGTCGTAGACGGCGTCGGCCTCGCCCTCCGGGCCGAGGATGACCAGGGAATTGTACCAGTGCTCCGCCTCCGGCCCGACCTCGACGCGCATCATGCCGAGGATCACCGGCGCACCGCCCGCGGCCCGGGCGATCTCGCGCTCGTAGTCGTCGGCGAAGCCATGGACGAAGGGCACGGCCGTCTCCGACCAGACGACGACATCGGGGCGGCCGCGCTCACCCTCGGCCGCCGTCATCCGCAGGTGCCGCTCGTAGAAGAGCGCCTGCATCTCCGGCTGCCACTTGAGGTGCTGGGGCGCATTCGGCTGGACGATACGCACGATGTAGTCCTCGGAGCGCGCGGGCACGGGTGAAGCCTCGCGCATGGAGCCCCAGAACCACGCGCAGCCGACAAGAAGCACGACCAGTAGCGCCGCGCCCGGCCGCCCGATCCGTGGCAGCCCCGCCGCCGGCAGAAGGGCTGCGATCAGCGTGAGAAGGCTCAGGCCCGATGCGCCGACGAGGGAGGCGAGCTGGATCACCGGTGTCTCGACCCAGGCATAGCCGAGGAGCCCCCAGGGAAATCCCGTGAATACATGGGATCGCGCCACCTCGGCCGCCGCCAGCAATGCCGCGAAGGCAAGAGCTCGTCTTGTCCCCCCGAACGGCAACGCACGGGCAAGAGCGAAGGCCGCCGCCCAGAACAGTGCAAGCCCGCCTCCCATGCCCACGAGCGCGAAGGGGGCAAGCCAGCCGTGAAGCTCGGGATCGACCTGGAAGGGCTCGACGATCCAGAAGAGCGTCGCCGTGAAGTATCCCGCCCCCGCGAGCCAGCCATAGCCCGCCGCGCCCGCCATCCGCCGCGTACTGGCCACGAGCCAGAGACAGACCGGCAGCGAGAGGAACACGATCCAGGGAAAGGACACCGGCGGCTGCGACAGGGCAAGCGCCCCGCCCGCCACGAGGGCGAGCGGGATCCGCACGGAGATGCCAGGGGATTGGGCCCGCCCTGTCAGCCGGTTCACTGCCTGCCCGTCACTCGGCAGCGTGGTCCGCCGCGGTCCGGCTGCCGGCAAGCCGCAGCCGAAGCCGCTTGACGCGCCGGGCATCGGCCTCGATCACCTCGAAATCGTGACCGGCAGGATGGAACACCACCTCGCCGCGGGTGGGCACATGGCCGGCGAGCTGGACGACGAGGCCGCCCACCGTATCCACATCCTCGGTAAGCGCCGGCACGTCGATCGAGATGCCGGTCTCCCGCTCGAAATCGTCGAGATCGAGCCGGGCATTGAGCAGGAAGCTGCCGGAAGCGTCCCGGCTCCACAGCCGCCCCACCTTGTGGTCATGCTCGTCATCGATCTCGCCGACGATCTCCTCGAGGATGTCCTCGATCGTCACCAGCCCGTCGACGCCGCCGTATTCGTCGATCACCAGCGCCATGTGCGTGCGTGACGCCTGCATCTTGGTCAGCAGCGTGCCGAGCGGCATCGAATGCGGGACATAGAGAAGCGGCCGCACCAGCGAGCGGAGGTCGAATTCCTCCGTGCCGGCCCCGAACCCGTAGCGCAGCGCCAGATCCTTGAAATGCACGAGACCGATCGGCCGGTCCAGCGTCTCCTCGAAGACCGGCAGCCGGGAATTCTCGCTCTCGCGGAAGGCCCTGACCACCGTCGGCAGATCCGAATCAGCCGAGACGGCGATGATGTCGGCCCGTGGCACGGCCACGTCGTCGGTCGTCAGGCCGACGAGCTTGCCGAGATCGACCATCAGGCCTTCGCCTGTGGCGACTCCGTTCCGCTTGCCATTGGGGGGATTCATGACTGCTCCTTGGAACGGTTCGTCCAAGTCGTCGTCCTCGTTCGATTCCCAGCCGAACAACCGGCTCAGGAAGCCCCTGCCGGGACTGTCAGGCTCCGTCTCAAGCCGCGCGCTCCGCGCTGCGGGAGACGGCCCGTCGTGGCTCTCGCCCATAGCTCCTATCCAAATACCGGCGCCGACCCAGACGCCATCACCTGCAATATGGGTCGGGTATCCCCAGGGACGCAAGGGCTTTCACCTCGAGCGATTCCATCCGTCCGGCATCGGCATCGGTTTCGTGATCGTATCCGAGCAGGTGCAGGATGCCATGCACGCACAGGTGCAGCACATGGTCCCGGAACGGGATGTTTGCCGTCCGGGCCTCCTCCGTACAGGTCCCGAAGGCAAGCGCGACATCTCCGAGGAAGACCGGTCGCTCCTCCTCCGCCGGCAGATGTCCCGGGAGATCGAATTCGACCGCAGGCCAGGAAAGCACGTTGGTCGGCGCATCCCTGCCCCGGAAGCTCGCGTTGAGGGAAGCGATCCGCGCATCATCGGTGCCGAGCAGGCTGATCTCGCATTCCTCCGCCGCGATCCCGAGCTCCGCGAGCAGCGCCCGCGCCGCGCGGTCGGCAAGCGCCTCCAGCCCGGCCTCCTCCCAGCGGGGATCGTCGATCACGACCTCGACGAGCGGCCCCCCGTCCTCCGCCGCCGCACCGTCGCCGGGCGGCGGTTCAGACATGCTCGCCCCTGCTCTCGTAGGCGCGGATGATCCTCGCCACCAGCGGATGGCGCACCACGTCCTCCGGGCCGAAGCGGACGAAGCCGATGCCCGGCACGTCGCGGAGGATGCGTTCGGCCTCGACCAGCCCCGAGGACATGCCCCGCGGCAGGTCGATCTGGGTCACGTCGCCGGTCACCGCCATCCGGCTCCCCTCGCCGAGGCGGGTGAGGAACATCTTCATCTGCATGGTGGTGGCATTCTGCGCCTCGTCGAGCACGACGAAGGCGTTCGCGAGCGTCCGCCCGCGCATGAAGGCGAGGGGGGCGATCTCGATCTGCCGCTCCTCCATCATCTTCTGGATCTGGCGCGCCGGCAGGAAGTCGTTCAGCGCGTCGTAGAGCGGCTGCATGTAGGGATCGACCTTCTCCTTCATGTCGCCGGGAAGGAAACCGAGCCGCTCGCCCGCCTCCACCGCCGGGCGGCTGAGGATCAGCCGGTCGACCTGGCCGTCGAGGAACATCGAGACCGCGACCGCCACCGCGAGATAGGTCTTGCCGGTACCGGCCGGCCCGAGGCCGAACACCAGTTCGTGGCGGAAGAGCTGCTCGACATAGGCGCGCTGCGCCGCGGTCCGGGGCTCGACCACCTTCTTGCGGGTGCGGATCTCCACCCGGGCTCCGTCGCCGAACATGTCGAGCTGCGCGCGGTCGTCACCGCCGTTGCCGCCCGCGCTCGTCATCCTGAGCGCCGCATCGATATCGCCCGGCCCGACCGCCCGCCCCTTCTCGAGCCGGTCATAGAGCCCGAGCAGCACCCGCTCGGCCAGCGCGCGTTCGGAGGGCTCGCCGTGGAGCGCAAGCTCGTTGCCGCGCCGGGTGATCATCACGCCGGTACCGCTCTCGATCTGGGCGATGTTGCGATCAAGCTCGCCGCAGAGGTCGATCAGGAGCCGGTTGTCGGGAAAGCGCAGGATGCTGTCGCCGCTGGCGTCGTCGGACGGTTGCGCGGGACGGGGGGCGTTGGGCGCCAAATGACCTCCGGCACTCGGACGAATCGCGTTACCCGAGAGGTTGCCCGAGCCGATCCGCCCGTTCAAGTCCCGGCTCAAGTCCGTGACCCGCCGGCGGCCGTTCGGCCACCTGCGCGGACCGCCGGAACCCGGAACCCGGGGCGACGTTGAAGGACGATTCGGGAAGCCGTGAGGGAGAACCAAGTGAACAGCATCATCTATATCGTCGGGCTCGTCGTCATCGTCCTTGCGATCCTGTCGCTGCTCGGGATGGCCTGATGCCCGCCCGGCGCCCGCCGCGAATCGGGCGCCGGAACCGGCGCCGGCCTTCAGGCCGCGAGAACACCTGCCAGTGAATTCGGTGCCGAGGCGGCGATCCGCACCGGCACGACCCTTCCGATCAGCGCCTCGGTGCCTTCAAGATGCACCGCCTGCAGATAGGGGGAGCGGCCTGCGACCTGACCCGCTTCCCGCCCCCTCTTCTCGATCAGGACCGGCAGGGTCCGTCCGACCATCGATGCCTGGAACGCCTGCTGCTGGGCGCTCAGCAGGGCCTGCAGCCGGGCAAGCCGCTCGGCCTTGACCGGTTCGGGCACCTGCTCGCGGCCGGCGGCAGGGGTGCCGGGCCGGGGCGAGTACTTGAACGAGTAGGCCTGCGCGTAGCCGACCGCCTCGACGAGGGCGAGCGTCTGCGCGAAATCCGCCTCGGTCTCGCCGGGAAAGCCGACGATGAAATCGCCCGAGAGCGCGATGTCGGGCCGGGCCGCGCGGATACGCTCGATCAGCCGCAGATAGCCTTCCGCCGTGTGCTTGCGGTTCATCGCCTTCAGCACCCGGTCACTCCCAGCCTGCACCGGCAGGTGCAGATAGGGCATCAGCTTCTCCACCTCGCCATGGGCGGCGATGAGATCGTCGTCCATGTCGTTCGGATGCGATGTCGTGTAGCGGATCCGCTCCAGCCCCTCGATCGTCGCGAGGCGCCGGACGAGGCCGGCGAGTCCGGTTTCGCCGCTCCCGTCCGCGCCGTGATAGGCATTGACGTTCTGGCCCAGCAGCGTGATCTCGCGCACGCCCTTCGCGACAAGTGCTTCCGCCTCCGCCACCACGCGCGCGACCGGGCGCGACATCTCGGCGCCGCGGGTATAGGGCACGACGCAGAAGGCGCAGAACTTGTCGCAGCCCTCCTGCACCGTCAGGAAGGCCGAAGGCGCCCGCCGCGGCCGCGCGTCCGGGGCGAGATGGTCGAACTTGTCCTCGGCGGGGAAATCCGTCTCGACCGGACGCTCGCCCCGCGCCACCCGCTCGAGCATCGCCGGCAGCCGGTGATAGGCCTGCGGACCGACGACGAGGTCGATCGCCGGCGCGCGGGCGAGCATCTCCGCCCCCTCGGCCTGGGCCACGCAGCCGGCAACCCCGATCACCATTCCCGGCCGCGCCGCCTTCAGCGCCCGCAGCCGGCCGATCTCCGAATAGACCTTCTCGGCCGCCTTCTCGCGGATATGGCAGGTGTTGAGGAGGACGAGATCGGCCTCCCCCGGATCATCCGTCAGTCCGTAGCCGCGTTCGACCAGCGCCGCCTCCATGCGCTCGCTGTCGTAGACGTTCATCTGGCAGCCGTAGGTCTTGACATGGAGCCGGAGCGGCCCCGGCGTTCCTGCGCCTGCCTGTTGCCTCGCTTCGGCCAAGGACGAAGCCCTCCGCATGAAAAAAGGACGCGGGAAATGCCCTCGGGCGCCGCGCCCCCTTCTCCTACTCCGCTGCCCGGCGCTGGGCAACCCGCCGGGTCCTCGGAGCGGATGATGCCGCCCTCGGGGAGGCCTGGGAGGCCGAGGACGAGCCGGAAGCGGACGGCCGCGGCTTGCGGCCGAGGCCGATCTTCTTCGCAAGCTCACGCCGACGGCGCGCGTAGCTCGGCGCCACCATCGGATAGTCGGGCCGGAGTCCCCATTTCTCCCGGTATTCTTCGGGAGTCATCCCGTAGGCGGTCATCAGATGCCGTTTCAGCATCTTCAGCTTCTTCCCGTCCTCGAGACAGATGATGTAGTCGTCGGCGACCGACTTCTTGATCGGAACTGCCGGAACGAGTTCGACAGCGGCCGTTTCTTCGGCCGTCGCCAGTTCGTTCAACTTGGAATAGACCTGCTGGATCAGTTCCGGGACATCGGCCTGAACGACAGGGTTGTTGGCGAGATGCGCCGATACGATCTCGGTCGTGAGGGCGAGGATCTCGCCGCGACCGATCGTCTGCTCTTCTGACATGATACCTCTTCCTGTAATCGAGACGAGCGACCGATCCATGTCTGGCTCGCCGCGTTACACGTTCTGCTGCCGCTTGGATCGTGCAGGTATGCGGCATCCTCGCCATTTATTCTTGTCGATCTGTTCTGGCAAGATGCTGGGACGAAAGTTTTCAAGAAAAATTAACGTGGCGGCCGATCAACGCAAGAATGGTGACAGAATGCGACCATGTGGAGTGCCCGCACTTCTTTCACGCGGTCGCGAGAATGAAGTTCCTGCACCGAATGGGCAATAATTCGCCGTCCATCGGCATATTGTCACCCGTCCATGAAGAGCGTAGGTCATGCGCGAATCCCAGTTTCGCGATATTCAGCTCGGGCGTCCCTCAATGCCGGCCACCGTTACCAATGACGCGCAGGACAGCGCGCGCCATCATCGCCTGAACCTTTCGGCCGGTTTCGCCTCCATCCTGGTGTCGGGCCTGCTCGTCCTCAGCAAGCTCTGGGCCGGATATGTCACCGGCTCCCTTGCCGTCGCGACTTCCTTCGTCGACTCCGTGCTCGATCTCCTTGCCTCGACCGGCGGCCTCGCGGCCATCATCTACGCGGCGCGCCCGCCCGACGCGAAACACGGTTTCGGCCACGGCTCCATCGAGGACCTGGTGGCCCTCGGACAGGCGCTTCTCGTGACCGGCTCGGCCGGCTACATTGCCTGGCGGGCGATCGGAAGGATCGGCGCGCCGCCGCCGCTCGCCGCGGAAGGACTCGGCCTCGCGGTGATGGCAGGCGGCATGGTCCTCACCCTCGCGCTCGTCCTGTGGCAGAGCCATGTCGCCCGGCGCACCGGATCGCGCATCGTCGCCGCCGACCGGCTCCATTACCTCTCCGACCTGCTGCCCGCGATCGGCGCCATGATCGCGCTGGCCGGCGCCGCCCGCGGCCATGCATGGCTGGATCCGGTGATCGCGATCATCGCCTGCCTCCTGCTGCTGCGCGGCGCGATCGGCATCGGTGCCCCGGCCTGGAACGCGCTCATGGATGCCCGCGCCGACCCCGCCCTCATCCGCCGGATCGAGAGGATTCTCGGCGAACATCCGGGCGTGCGCGGCTTCCACGACCTGCGCACCCGCACCGCCGGCACCCGCGTCTTCGTCCAGGTGCATGTCGAGCTCGACGGCGACCAGAGCCTCGCCGAGGCGCATGCGATTGCCGCCGAACTGCGCCTGCGGATCCTGGAGATGGTGCCGGAAGCCGACGTGATCATCCACATGGACCCGGTCTGAGGCGGTTGCCGGGAGATCGGCCTCGGGGGGCATCGAGCCCCCCCCCGGCCGCGATCCGGGGCGCCGGCGCCCCGGCCGGGCTTCCGCTCCGCCCGCCGGGGTCAGGCGGCGAGGCCGCGCTTGCGCAGGAGAGCGTCCACCCCCGGCAGCCGGCCGCGGAAGGCGATGTAGAGATCCTCCGGGTCGCGGGAGCCCCCCCTGGACAGGATCTCCGCCGCGAGGCGTCCTGCCACCTGCGCATCGAAGGGATCCCCCGCCTCCTCGAATGCGGCAAAGGCATCGGCGTCCATCACCTCCGACCACAGGTAGGAGTAATACCCGGCCGCATAGCCGTCGCCGCTGAAGACATGGAGGAAATGCGGGCTGGCATGGCGCATGGGGATCGCCTCGGGCATGGCGATCCGCGCGAGCGTCGCCCGCTCGGCTGCCGCCGGATCCCCGGGCGCCTCCCCGGTATGGAGATCGAGATCGACGAGGGCGGAGGCGAGATATTCGACCGTCTGGAAGCCCGTGTCATAGGTCCGCGCCGCAAGCACCCGCTCGAGCAGCGTCTCCGGCATCGGCTCGCCGGTCTCGACATGGCGGGCATGGCGCGCGAGCACTTCGGGCACGCTCAGCCAGTGTTCGTAGAGCTGGCTCGGCAGTTCGACGAAATCCCGCGCAACCGAAGTACCGGAGACGAATTCGTAGGTCACGTCCGACATCAACTGGTGCAGGGCATGGCCGAATTCATGGAAGAGAGTATTCGCGTCATCGAAGGTGAGCAGGCATTTCCCGCCTTCCGGCGGCCTGGCGAAATTGCAGACATTGACGACGATCGGCCGCGTCTCGCCGTCGAGCTTCTTCTGCGAGCGGAAGGTCGAGCACCAGGCTCCCGAACGTTTCGACGGCCGCGCGAAGTAATCGCCGATGAAGACGCCCATGTGCCGCCCTGCCCGTGTCACCTCCCAGGCGCGGGCGTCGGCATGGTAGAGAGGCACGTCCACCGGATGGAACGCGAGGCCGAAGAGACTGCCTGCCACGTCGAAGGCGGCGCCGATCATCGCCTCGAGCTCGAAATACGGCTTCACCTCCGCCTCGTCGAGATCGTGCTCGCGCTTCTGGCGGATGGCGGAATAATAACGCCAGTCCCAGGGACGGAGCATGTCGTTGATCCCGTCCTCGCGCATCAGTTCCGCGAGCGCCGCGCCGTCCGCCTCTGCCGCCGCCCGTGCCGGGGTCCAGACAGCCTCGAGGAGATCGCGGGCCGCCTCCGGCGTCTTCGCCATCTCGGTCTCGAGCTTGAAGGCGGCGAAATCCCGGTAGCCGAGCAGCCGCGCCCGTTCGGCCCGGAGCCGCAGGATCTCGGCGATCACGGGACGGTTGTCGGTCTCGCCCCCGTTCGCGCCACGGGCGAGCCAGGCCGTCATCGCCTTCTCGCGCAGGTCGCGCCGCGGCGAGAAGGTGAGGAACGGCACGATCAGGCTGCGCGACAGCGTCACCACATGCCCCTCCCGCCCCCGCTCACGCGCAGCCTCGGCGCAGGCGGCGATCAGCCAGTCGGGCAGGCCCGCGAGGTCCTCCTCGCCAAGCTGCATTGCCCAGTCGCGCTCGTCCCGGAGCACGTTCTGGGAGAACCGTGTCCCGAGACTTGCGAGGCGCTCCATGATCGCGGCGAGCCGGTCACGATCCGCACCTTCGAGCCGCGCCCCCGCCCGCACGAACATCCGGTGATAGAGCTCGAGCACCCGCGCCTGTTCGTCGGTGAGCCCGAGATCGTCGCGCAGCTGCATCAGCCTGTCCACCCGCGCGAACAGCGCCGGGTTCATCGCCACCTCCGAATGGAAGGCCGCGAGTTTCGGGCTGATCTCGCGCTGAAGCGCCTCGATGCGGTCGCTGGTATCGGCATTGGCGAGATTGAAGAACACCGCCGCCACCCGCCCGAGGCGCTCGCCCGCACGTTCGAGCGCCTCGATCGTGTTGGCGAAATCCGGCCGGTCGGGATCGGCGGCGATGCGGTTCACCGCCTCGCGTGCCTCCGCGAGCGCCTCCTCGAAGGCCGGCGCGAAATCCTCCTCGCCGATCTCCGCGAAGGGAGGCAGGCCGAACGGCGTCTCCCATTCTCCGAGCAGAACGTTCATCCGGTCATCTCCCGTCCGCCGGCCGCCGAGGCGGCCTTCTTCCTTCGCCCGCGGATTTCGGCCGGGAGACTCGCGGCGTCAAGCAGGCGCCGGCGTGCCGCCCTGGTTGACCGCGTCGGCCACGCCGACGGCGAAGGCCCGGAGCAGGGCCGAGTAGAATTCGGAACTGGTCGCCGGCACCGTCTGGACCCGGGTTCCGGGCTCGCTGGGAATCTGTGTCATCGCCTGGTCCGCCGTGGCCGAGACCGTATAGAGCCCGAGCGGCTCGCCCGTCGTGCCGTCGAGGACCGTGACCGTCCCGGTCAGCCGCCCGTCGCTCGCGCCGGCCTGCGACTCGAAGAAGCTGGCGATGGAGAGTTCATCGACATCGACGAGGAGCCGCACCCCGTCCGGCCCGGTCTGGCCGATGAACTGCGCGGCGATCGCCGATTCGAGATCGCTCTCGAGATTGCCCCAGTAGGTGGCCGCGTCCCGGCTTCCCACCGCGCTGAGATCGCTCGACACCGTGACATCGGACACCACCGGTGCCGAAAGCGTGGCCACCTCCTCGTCACCGCCGCCGCCGCAGGCCGCGAGCATCAGCGCCGCGCCCGCCAGAAGACCCTGGAGCTTCATCACGTTCCTCCCTTCGCTTCCCGGAACACGCCCGCCGGGCCCCGGTGAAGTTCGGTCGCAAAACGACGAAGAGGATCAAAAGGTTCCTGATCCGCGGCCACGCGTCTCCGCCGGCGCGGCAACGATCCGGCCGTGGTCGAGCTGCAGCACCCGGTCCATCCGTGCGGCGAGGTCCGGGTTATGCGTCGCGACCAGCGCCGCCAGCCCTTCGCGCCGGACGAGGTCCATCATCATCCCGAACACCCGCTCCGACGTGTCGGGATCGAGATTGCCGGTGGGCTCGTCCGCCAGCAGCAGCGTCGGCCGGTTGGCAAGCGCCCGTGCAAACGCCACCCGCTGCTGCTCGCCGCCCGAAAGCTCCGCCGGCCGATGGCCGAGCCGGTGGCCGAGGCCGACCGCCTCGAGCAGCGCCGCCGCCCGGGTCCCTGCCGCCTGCCGCGTCCATCCGGCCGCCCGGAGCGGCATGGCGACATTCTCGAGGGCCGAGAATTCCGGCAGCAGATGGTGGAACTGGTAGACGAAACCGACGCGGTCGCGCCGCATCCGCGTCCGCTCGCCCTCGCCCAGGCCCTGCGCCTCCTGTCCGGCGATCACCACCCGCCCGGCGCTGGGGCTGTCGAGCAGCCCGGAAATGTGGAGGAGCGTCGATTTCCCCGCCCCCGAAGGCGCCACCAGCGCCACCGCCTCGCCGGGACGGAGCACGAGATCAACGCCCGCGAGGACCGTGATCTCGGCATCGCTCCCCTGGTGGTAGACCTTCTCCACCCCCTCGAGCCGCAACGCCTCATTCATAGCGCAGCGCCTCGACCGGGTTGAGCTTCGCCGCCCGCCGCGCCGGCGGGATCGTGATCAGGAAGGAGAGGCCGAGCGCCATGACGACCACGGCGGCAATGTCCGCGAACCGCAGCCGCGCCGGGATCTCGGTAAGATAGCGGATCTCCGGATTCCAGATCGAGCCGCCGAAGATCCACTCGACCACGGACTGGATCGCCTCGATGTTGAGCGTGAAGAGCACGCCGAGGATGACGCCGGACACCGTTCCGGTCACCCCGATCAGCGCGCCGCAGAGGAAGAAGATCCGCATGATCGAGCCTTCGGTGAGCCCCATCGTCCGCAGGATGCCGATGTCGCGCCCCTTGTTCTTCACGAGCATCACGAGGCCCGAGATGATGTTGAGCGCCGCGATCAGCACCACGAGCGACAGGATGATGAACATCACCCGCCGCTCGACATCGAGCGCGTCGAGGAAGGCGCCCGAGGCATCGCGCCAGGTCCAGACATAGGCACCCGGCCCCGCCGCCTCCGCCACCGGCCCGGTGAACCGCTCGACCTCGCCGGGGGTGGCGACGTAAGCCTCGACGGCATCCGCCGCACCTTCGCGGTTGAAATATTCCTGTGCCGCTTCGAGACCCATGTAGACCCGCACCCGGTCGATATCGAACCGCCCGACCCGGAAGACATAGACGATCTCGTAATCGCTGATGCGGGGCTGGGTGCCGAAAGGCGTGTCCATCCCATCGGGCGAGATCAAGGTAAGCACGTCGCCCACGCCGACGCCGAGCTCGCGCGCAAGCTCGTAGCCGATCGCCACCCCCTCATCGAGCCGGGAAAGGTCGCCCCAGCCCGCCTCCGGATTGGCGATCAGCGGCACCGCCTGAAGGTCTTCGGTGCGCATGCCCGTCACCTCGACCCCGGCGTTGCGCCCGGGCGCCGAGGCCATCACCTGCCCGCGCACCACCGGCGCCGCCCGTTCGACGCCCGGCACCCCGGCAATCCGCACGGCGAGATCGTCGTAATCGGTGATGAGCTGCGACACGCCACCGAACTCGTCCTCGTAGGGCTGCGCCATCACCTGGAGATGCGGATTGGCGCCGAGGATGCGGTCAGTGAACTCCTCGCGGAAGCCGACCATCACCGCCTGCACGACGATCAGGGTGGCGACGCCGAGCATGACGCCGACGAGCGCGTAGCCCGCGATCACCGAGATCCCGCCCTCCTTGCGCCGCGCCCGGAGGTAGCGCCAGGCGATCGCCCATTCGAACCCGGCGAAGGGCCGCGTCCGCCCTGCCCCCGCCGCTTCTCCATGCGCCTCAGCCACGGAACCGCCCCGCTGCAGACATCCGTAAACGTCCCTTCGCAAGAAACCTGGAGAGCAGTGCCGGGGGTGCGGGGGCGGCGAGCGCCCCGCCGGCGCAGGCGAACACGCCTGCGCCCGACGGGGAAACCCTGCGCGCACCGGCGCGCTCCTCGTGGCGCCAACGGGCGCCGCCCGGCCCCACCACCGGCGCGGCCCGTGTCCCGCGTCCCTGCTGATGCGATCCGCGCCTGCCGCCCGTTTCCGGCCGGATGGCCGGGAACGGGAAAGCGACCCGGCCCCGGAACGGGGCCTCCGCCCGGATGGTTGCCTGCGGGAAATCCCGCGCACCAGCCCGGCCCGCAGCCCCGTTAACACTCAGGTAGGTTCTGCCCACGCTTTGAAATCAATCACTTGATGGGGTTTTCACGCGTGGGCGCCTCCCGCCCACGCCCGCATTCAGACCCGGGCGTAGATCCCGGAAAGCCGCTCGACCGCCGCCGCGGCGCTCATCTCCTCGCTCTCCCCCGTCCGCCGCGAGGTGAGCTCGACCACCCCCTTGGCCAGGCCGCGCGGGCCGACGGTGATCCGCCATGGCAGGCCGATCAGGTCCATCGTCGCGAATTTCGCCCCCGCCCGTTCGTCGCGGTCGTCGTAGAGCGGCTCGAGCCCGGCCCGGGCAAGCTCGGCATAGAGAGACTCGCAGGCCGCGTCCGCGCCCGCGTCGCCCTGCTTGAGATTGACGAGACCGACCCGGAACGGCGTCACGCCCTCCGGCCAGATGATCCCGCGCTCGTCATGGCTCGCCTCGATGATCGCGCCGACGAGCCGCGACACCCCGATCCCGTGCGAGCCCATGTGGACTGGCACCCGCTCGCCCGCCTCGTTCACCACCACCGCCTTCATCGGCTCGGAATACTTGGTGCCGAAATAGAAGATCTGCCCGACCTCGATGCCGCGGCCCTCGCGCCGGCGCTCCGCCGGCACCTCCGCGAACACCGCCTCGTCATGGGTCTCGTCGGTCCGGGCATAGGGGGCGGTCCATTCATCGACGATCGCCCGCACCGCCGCGCGGTCGGCATAATCCACCTGCCGGTCGCCGAAGCTGAGATCGGTCACGGCGGAATCGTAGAAGACCGCGCTCTCCCCGGTTTCCGCCAGCACGAGGAATTCGTGGGTATCGTCGCCGCCGATCGGCCCCGAGGCCGCGCGCATCGGGATCGCCTTCACCCCCATCCGCTCGTAGGTGCGCAGGTAGCTCACCAGATGCCGGTTGTAGGCATGGAGCGCGTCCTCGCGGGTCAGGTCGAAATTGTACCCGTCCTTCATCAGGAACTCGCGCCCGCGCATCACGCCGAAACGCGGCCGGATCTCGTCCCGGAACTTCCACTGGATCTGGTAGAGGGTGAGCGGCAGATCGCGGTAACTGCCGACGGCATTGCGGAAGATGTCGGTGATCAGCTCCTCGTTGGTCGGCCCGTAGAGCATGTCGCGCTCGTGCCGGTCGCGGATGCGGAGCATCTCCGGCCCGTAGGCGTCGTAACGCCCGCTCTCGCGCCAGAGATCGGCCGACTGGATCGTCGGCATCAGCATCGGGATATGCCCGGCCCGCTCCTGCTCCTCGTGGATGATCGCCTCGATCCGCCGCAGCACCCGGAGCCCGAGCGGCAACCACGAGTAGATGCCCGCCGATGCCTGCCGGACCATTCCCGCCCTCAGCATCAGCCGGTGGCTCGCGATCTGTGCCTCCGCCGGGTTCTCCTTGAGCACGGGCAGGAAATACTGCGTCAGCCGCATGGCGTTTTCATCTCCGCTCGATCTCGGTTGCCGACCGGGATAGGCGAAGCGCCATCCCGGCGCAATGCGCCCGACGCACCATCCCGCCCCGATAGGTCCGGCGCCGAACCGGGCGGCATTGCGGTGGGAAAGGCGTGTCGTCGCGCTGTCATGTCACCCATGCGAACACGTGGCACAAAACCATTGATCTGGGACAGCGTCCCTGCTTAAGGTCTGCGGACGGGAAGAGCGAAGTATAATTCGTGCGGCTTGGTGAAAATCACTTGATCCGGCACGCCGGGAACTTCGCTCTCTGTCCTGGCCCAGGTCGCAGGGAGGAAGTGAAAGCGGTCTGCACCGGCAGATCGCTTTCGCATCCCCATCGATCACCCTCCGCCCGGGTGGAGCTTCGCAGCTCCTGCTGATGCGGCAGCGGGTGAACAGGCATCCGGAGAAGACCGGGATCAGTCGCCCAACACCACCTCCGGCACGACGGACAGCCGCCGCGCCAGTACCTGGAGCCGTTTCTCGACCGCGTCGTTGAGAAAGGCCTTTGCCGGCCCCCGCAGGATCAGCCGGAGCCTGCCTTCGGCCCGCTCGAGGGCCGTATGTTCGAGAACCCCCGTCGAGGCGCCTGAAAGCATCGCGCCGAGCCGCATCGCGCCACCGAGGACCTGCGCCTCCACCACGCGCGCCGGCGGGATCAGTGACGCATACCGCGCCACCAGCTCGCCGTCGGCATTCTTGTAGCGGTAGATCAGTGCCAGCCCGAGGAAGACCCGGCCCGGATGGTCGATCCCCGACATGTTCGCCCGGGCCACCGTCTCGAACCCGAGTTCGGCCCGGAAGTCGGGATGACCACGCCAGTTGGTATCGTGCAGCAGGCAGGCCGCCCGGACCAGCCGCTTCTCCCCCTCCGGCGCATCCTCATAGAGCGGCTGCAACCACTGGTAGAGCGCAGCACCGAACCCGGGGCAACGCGCGAGCCCCTTCTCCATGTGGCGGCAGGCCTCGATCAGCGGGTCGCGCCGGCGCATGGCCTCCGGCATCTGTCCGTAGAGCAGCCCCTCCCTGAGACCGAAGGCCGAAATGGCGACCCGTTCGGGATCGAGTCTGGCGATCAGCTCGATGAGCACCTCGGACGCGTAGGGCACGAGCTTCATGCGCTCGAGACTGGTTCCCGTCGCCTTGGCCATGGCCTCGGGGCGCTGGGTGCCGATCCATTCGGATGTGGCGACGAACTGGCTCACCGGCGGCTCGTAGCCGTGCAGCACCGGCAGCGGATAGCTGCCGCGCACCATGTCGAGCCGGGCGATCGCCCGCCAGGAGCCGCCGACGAGGAAAAGCCGCTCGACCGGCCGGGGGATCGCCTCCTTCAGCGCCTCCACCGCCTTGCGGATCGTCTTCTTCCGTGCCGACCCGTCCTTGATCTCCGCCAGCCGCAGCGGCCCGAGATTGGCGCTGGCGGTCTCGCCGATGTCGCAACCGCCCACCCGCGCCAGCTCCAGCGAGGCGCCGCCCATGTCGGCAACCACGCCCTCCGCATCCGGCCAGCCGAGCAGCACGCCCTGCGCCGACAACCGCGCTTCCTCGTCGCCCGAGGCGACATGGACATGCAGGCCGGTTTCCCGCTCGACCGCGGCGACGAAGTCGCTGCCATCCCTGGCGTTGCGCACGGCGGCGGTCGCGACTGCCTTCACGTCCGAGAGCTGCATCCGCTCCGCAAGCCCGGCGAACCGCCGCAGCGTCGTCATCGCACGCCTGACCCCGTCGGCGGAGAGCCTGCCGGTCTCCTTCAGCCCGGCACCGAGCCCGGCGAGCACCTTCTCGTTGTAGAAATAGGCGGGACTGCGTGCCATGCCGTCGAACACGACAAGCCGGACCGAGTTCGAACCGATGTCGATGACGCCGATGCGCTGCAACCGCCGCTCCGCGGCATCGGGCATCGGCGGCATCATGTCCTCGTGCATGTGCTTGCCCCCAGGCCGGCAAGGATCGCTCGATCCGCTCGCTCCCGGCATGGAACCTTGCGGAAAGCGCCAGCGCCGTCAATTGCCCGCGCGTCAGTCGTGGGCATGCACGAGCTGCGGCACATCCTGCGAACCTGCCCTGCCGCGTCCGGAAAGCGACGGATTCTCCATGAAGAACCGGTGGCAGGAGAACAGCCGCGAGCGGTCCGTCGCGGCATCTCCGTGACGCAGATAGCTCCCGTCGGGCTGGGCGACCCAGCTCTGCGCCTCGTCGGCCATGTTGGCGGCCATGATCTGGCTGACGATCTGGGCATGGACGGTCGGGTTGGTGATCTCGACCAGGGTCTCGACCCGGCGGTTGAGGTTGCGCTCCATCCAGTCGGCACTCGAGATGAAGACCCTGGCCCCTTGCGAGGGAAGGCCGTGGCCGTTGCCGAAACAGACGATCCGGCTGTGTTCGAGGAACCGGCCGATGATCGACTTCACCCGGATGTTCTCGCTCAGTCCCTTCACGCCCGCCCTGAGCGAGCAGATGCCGCGCACGACGAGATCGATCCTCACCCCCGCGCAGCTCGCCGCGTAGAGCGCGTCGATCACGTCGGGCTCGGTCAGGGCGTTCAGCTTGACCCAGACCTGAGCCGGTCGTCCGGCGCGGGCATGCTCCGTCTCCCTTTCCAGGAGTTCGAGAATGGTGGGCTTGATCATGTGCGGCGAGATCTTGAGCTGTTCCAGCGATTCGGGACGCACATAGCCGGTGACGTAGTTGAACACCCGCGCCGCGTCACGCCCCAGCGCCGCATCCACCGTGAAGAGGGAGAGATCCGTATAGATGCCCGCCGTGCCGGGATGGTAGTTCCCCGTTCCGAAATGCGAGTAGCTCACGAGTTCGTTGCCCTCGCGCCGGACCACGACGCTCATCTTGGCATGGGTCTTCCAGTCCATGAAGCCGTAGACGACCTGCGCGCCCGCCCGTTCGAGCTGACGCGACAGCCGGATGTTCGCCGCCTCGTCGAAACGCGCCTTGAGCTCGACGAGAACGGTGACCGACTTCCCGTCCTCCGCGGCTTCCGAGAGGGCGGCAACGATCGGGCTGTTCCGGCTCGTCCGGTAGAGGGTCTGCTTGATCGCCAGCACGTCGGGATCGCGCGCCGCCTGCTGGAGGAACCGCACGACGATGTCGAAGGTCTCGTAGGGATGGTGAAGGAGCATGTCCTTCTGGCGGATGGCGGCGAAGATGTCGCCGTCGTGATCCTGCACCCGCTCCGGCATCCGCGGCTTGAAGGGCGGCCACAGGAGGTCGGGCCGCCGGATCTGGCAGAGCTCCGCGACGGATCCGACACCGATGATGCCCTCGACATCGATCACCACTTCCCACGGAACCTCGAGTTCCTCGACGATGACCCGCCGCAGCCATTCCGGCGCGCCCGCGCTCATCTTCAGCCGGATCACCTGCCCGCGCCGGCGCCGCTTCAGCGCCGTCTCGAACTCGCGCACGAGATCCTCGGCCTCCTCCTCCACCTCGAGATCGCTGTCGCGCAGCACGCGGAAGGTGCACCGGCCGAGCGGCACGTAGCCCGGAAAGAGGCGATCGAGGAACATCTCGAGCAGCGCCTCCATCGGCAGGAAGCGTATCTCGTCCCCCGGCCCGTCCGGCAGCCGCAGGAAGCGCGGGATCTGGTTGGGTATCGGCAGGAGCGCATCGAGCATCTCGCCATCGGTGCCGCGCCGCAGGCTCAGCCCCATCGCGAAGCCGCCGTTCGGGATGAACGGGAAGGGATGCGCCGGGTCGATCGCGAGCGGCGTCAGGATCGGGAAGACCTGTTCGAGGAAATAGCTCTCGAGCGTGCGGACATCCCCGGGCGAGAGATCGGAGGCAGACAGCACGTGGATGCCCTCGGCGGCGAGCAGCAGCTTCAGCTCCCGCCAGCAGTCCTGCTGGCGGAGCATCAGCGCCCGCGCATCCTCGTCGATCCGCTCGAGCTGCTCGGCCGGGGAGAGTCCATCCGAACTCGGCGTCATCACCCCGCCCCGCACCAGGCCGCGCAGGCCGGCGACACGTACGGAGTAGAACTCGTCGAGATTCGTCCCCGAGATCGACAGGAACCGCACCCGCTCCAAGAGCGGCACGTTCGGATTCTCCGCTTCCGCCAGCACCCGCCAGTTGAAGGCGAGCCATGAAAGCTCGCGATTGATGAAGCGTCCGGGACCGGTGATGTCGAGACCGGTGAGGACCTGCGGCTCGGGCGGCACGCTGCGGAGGAAATCTGCATCCACTTGCGCGCCTGCCGTCGTGGCAACGCGGTCCTCCGCCTCGGGCGCTCCTGCCTCGTCCTTCTCCTGCAGGCCGTGTTCATGGGCCTTTTCGAACATCACTCCTCCTGTTCTCCCCGCAGGAGTGTAAGGCCCGCCGCTCCGGCAGGCAATCGCGGGCCGGAGGAACCTCGGCGTCAAACGCAGGCAGATTCAAACCGTTACAAAATCTTCACCTTCACGGTCAGCGCAGGGAGATCACACTGCCCTGCCGAACATCTCGGCAGCAAGGCGCACCGTCACCTGCCGCCGCCGCGCCAGGGCCAGCCGGTCGAGCCCCGCCACCGCCGCCTGGGCTCCCGCGAAGGAGCGTTCGATCCGGGGCAGGAGATAGCCGATGACATCGGGCGCGACCTCCAGCTGGCGGTCCTCGAAGAGCTTGACGAGCACGGCGGCGAGAAGCGCATCGTCGGGGGGAGCGAGCTCCGCGACCACTGCCGCGCGCAGCCGGCTCGCGAGATCGGCGAGCGAGAGCCGCCAGGCGGCGGGCCGGCCGACGCCGGTGACGAGGAGCGTGCCTCCCCCGAGCGCGAGCCGGTTGTGGAGATGGAAGAGCATCTCCTCCGCACTGCCTGCCTCCGCCCCGAGAAGGTGAAGCCGGTCGACGTCCTCGACCGCCACCGCCGCCCTTTCGGGCACGGCGGAAAGTTCGAGCGAGCCAAGCTCCGCCGCCGCCACCACGCGGGCTCCGGCGCGCGCCGCCCAGACCGCGACGAGATGGGTCTTGCCCGAACCCTGCGGCCCGACCAGGGCGACCTTGCCTTCCGGCCAGTCCGGCCAGCGGTCGATCTGCGCGAGCGCGAGCCGGTTCGGTTCGGCGAGGAAGAAGTCCGACCGCCCGAGCGCCGGGCGCGTCGCGAGGTCGAGCACGAGCTGCTGCGGCGGCGCCCTCACGGCAGGTCGAGCCGGATCGGGCGGCCGGCCGCATCCACCATCGGCTCCTCTTCGGGCACGCCGGCGTGAAGGGCGCTGCCGCGATACTGCTCCATGGCGAACCGCACCAGCACCCCGATCAGTGCCGCGACCGGCACCGCCACCAGCACGCCCACGAAGCCGAAGAGCGAGGCGAAGACCGAGAAGGCGAGCAGGAGCCAGACCGGATGCAGCTTCACATAGGGTCCGACCAGCCGCGGGGTTATCACGTTCCCCTCGACGAGCTGCCCGCCGAAATAGACGGCGGCAACGAGGAGGATCTGCCCCCACTCGCCCCAGAACTGGAAGAGCGCGATGCCGATCGCGAGCACCGCGCCGACGGTGGCGCCGACGATCGGCACCAGCGTCCCGATCCCCGCCACCGCCCCGACGGCGAGGCCGTAGGACAGGCCGACCGCCGTGAGCGCACCTCCGTAATAGACCGTCATGATCAGCGCGACGACGAACTGGCCCCGCACGAAGCCGCCGAGCACGTCGTCCATGTCGCTCAGGATGCGCCGGATCGTCGGCGCCTGCCGCCGCGGCAGAAGCTCGTCGATCGTCCGCACCATCTCATGCCAGCCGAGGATCAGGAAGAAGGTCACGATCGGCAGGATCACGATGAAGACGAAGAAGTCCACGATCCGCGCCGTCTGCGCGAGGAGCCCGCGCGCCACCTCCACGCCATGCTCGCGCAGGGCCGTCTCGCCGGCCGCCAGCGACTCGCCGATCAGGTTGCCGACCAGATCCGGGGCCTGGTTCTCGATCCAGATGATGACCGCGTCGATATGATTCGGCAGATCCGCGGCGAATTCCTCGGCCTGGCGGAGGGTGAGCGGGATGGCGGCGCCCACGAGGCCGAGCAGCACGATCACCGCGAAACCGACGATCAGGAGCGAGGCAAGCGTACGGGGAATGCCCGCCCTCTGCATCCGGTCCGCAAGCGGCACCAGCAGATAGGCAAGGACCGCCCCGGTGATGTAGGGCGCGAGCGCGCCGCCGAGCAGCCACAGGAGCGCCAGCACCACCGCGGCAACAAAGCCCCACCATACAAGCTGCGCCCGGCGCGTCATCCGAGCATCTCCCTGGTCATTCCGCAGGTGCCTTATGCCGAACGCGATCGGGCCGGCAAGAGCGGTTCACATGAACTGCTCGCGGATCAGCCGCTCCTCGAGGCCGTGGCCGGGATCGAAAAGGATGCGGTGCCGGATCTCCGGGACGCTCTCGACCGCGATCCGCACGACGCCGCGCACCTCGTTCGCGTCCGCCGCCGCGGCGACCGGGCGCTTCTCGTGTTCGAGCACCTCGAAGACGACCTTGGCGTTCTTCGGCAGGATCGCTCCGCGCCAGCGCCGGGGCCGGAAGGCCGCCATCGGCGTCAGCGCGAGCGCCTCGGCGCCGATCGGCAGGATCGGACCATGCGCCGAATAATTGTAGGCGGTCGATCCCGCCGGCGTCGCCACCAGCGCCCCGTCGGCGGTCAGGGTTTCCATCCGCACGCGCCCGTCGATGAGGATGCGCAGCTTCACCGCCTGGGGGCCGGCGCGGATCATCGACACCTCGTTGATCGCGAGCGCCTCGACCACGGTCCCGTCGGGCCGCTCCGCGTGCATCCTGAGCGGATTGAGCACCGCCTCCTCGGCCGCAGCGAGCCGCTCGAGAAGGTTCTCCTCCGAGAATTCGTTCATCAGGAAGCCGATCGTGCCCCGGTTCATGCCGTAGACCGGCACTTCCAGCGTGAGATTGGCATGCAGCGCCGACAGCATCAGCCCGTCGCCCCCGAGAGCGACGATCACGTCCGCCTCCTCCGCCGGCACCTGGCCGTACCGGGCGATCAGGCGATCCCGCGCCGAAATCGCGACGTCGACCGTACTCGCCGCGAAATGGATCTTCTCGCAGCCCAAGATTCCCGCTCCGCTCTGACTTCCCGCTGGCCGGGACGCGAGGCAACTTCACCTGCGCCCGCCAGGATGACAAGCGGTAGATGCGGAAGCCGACGCTGTGCCAGTCGCCCGGCCCCCGCGTCCGTCAATCCGCAGATGACAGGAAAGGCGCCGGCGCGGGTTGGAGCGCCGGCGCCTTGCCGTTCCCGATGATCCGCGATCAGGCGAGCTGCCGCTCGACCTGCTCCGTCTCGAAGATCTCGATGACGTCGCCTTCGCGGATGTCGTCGTAATTCTCGAAGGCCATGCCGCATTCCTGCCCGGACTGGACCTCGCGGACCTCGTCCTTGAAACGCTTGAGGGTCTTCAGCTTGCCTTCGTGGATCACGACGTTGTCGCGCAGGAGGCGGACACCGGCCGCGCGGCGCGCGACGCCCTCGGTGACGAGGCAGCCGGCGACCTTGCCGACGCCCGTGACCTTGAAGACCTGCCGGATCTCGGCATAGCCGATGAACTTCTCGCGCACTTCCGGCGAGAGGAGCCCCGTGGCCGCCTTCTTCACGTCGTCCACGAGGTCGTAGATGACGGAATAGTAGCGGATCTCGACGCCCTTCTGGTTCGCGGCCTCGCGTGCCGGCGCATTCGCGCGCACGTTGAACCCGATCACCGGCGCCCTCGAGGCCTCGGCAAGGGTGATGTCCGATTCGGTGATCGCGCCCACGCCGGAATGCAGCACCCGGACCCGGACCTCCTCGTTGCCGACCTTCTCCATGGCCTGGACGATCGCTTCCGCCGATCCCTGGACGTCGGCCTTGACCACGATCGGCAGCTCCTTCACCTGCTCGTCGGCCTTCGCCTTGGCGAGCAGCTGGTCGAGCGAGGTGACGGCACCCGCGGCCGCCCGCTTCTCCCGGGCGACGCGGGCCCGGTAATCGGCGATCTCGCGCGCCTTGGCCTCGTTCTCGACGACGTTGAGCACGTCTCCCGCCTCGGGCGTCCCGTTGAGGCCGAGCACCTCGACCGGCACCGAAGGACCTGCCTCGTTGACGCGCTCGCCCTTGTCGTTGATGAGCGCGCGCACGCGGCCCCACTGCTCGCCGACGACGAAGACGTCGCCACGTTTCAGCGTGCCCTTCTGCACGAGCACCGTCGCCACCGGGCCGCGTCCGACATCGAGCTGCGCCTCGATCACCGCGCCCTCGGCGGGGCGATCGGGATTGGCCTTGAGCTCGAGCAGCTCGGCCTGCAGCGCGATCGTCTCGAGCAACTGGTCGAGCCCCTTGCCGGTCAGCGCCGAGACCTCGACGTCGAGGACCTCGCCGCCCATCGCCTCGACCACGACCTCGTGGTTGAGGAGCTGCGTCCGTACCCGGTTCGGATCGGCGGTCGGCTTGTCGATCTTGTTGATCGCCACGATCATCGGCACGCCCGCCGCCTTGGCGTGGGAGATCGCCTCGACCGTCTGCGGCATCACGCTGTCATCGGCGGCCACCACCAGCACGACGATATCCGTCACCTGCGCGCCACGGGCCCGCATCGAGGTGAAGGCGGCGTGACCCGGCGTGTCGAGGAAGGTGATCTTCGAGCCGTCCGCAGTCTCGACCTGATAGGCGCCGATATGCTGGGTGATGCCGCCCGCCTCGCCGGAGACGACATTCGTCTGCCGGAGCTTGTCGAGGAGCGAGGTCTTGCCGTGGTCGACATGGCCCATGATCGTCACCACGGGTGCACGGGGCTGGAGCTTCGCGGGATCCTCCTCGGCCGACTGCTGGACGATCACGTCCTCCACGTCCGATTCCGACCGGCGCACGACCCGATGTCCGAATTCCTCGACGATCAACGCGGCAGTATCGCCGTCGATCGTCTGGTTCTGCGTCGCCATGATGCCGTTCTGGAACAGGGCCTTGACGACCGCGGCGGCGCGCTCGGCCATGCGGTTGGCGAGTTCCTGCACGGTGATGGCGTCGGGGACCTGCACGTCGCGCACGATCTTCTCGCGCTCGCCCGACTGGCTGGCCATCCGGCGCTTCTCGCGCTCCTGGCGGCGCTTGAGCGCGGCGAGCGACCGCTGCCGCCCGCCCTCGTCGGTGGCGTCTGCGATCGTGAGCTTGCCGGAGCGCCGGCGATCGCCCGCGCTCTTGAGCCGCCCGCGCTTCTCCTCGGCCGGAGCCTTGGCCGCAGCCTTCTTGCCGCCCGGGGCACGGCCCGCCTCGGCGCGCGCGGCGACGGCCTGCGCGGCGGCGGGGTCGATCACCTCCTCCTTCTGCTTCGGCGCGGCCTTCGACTTCGCGGCGGCGGCGCGAGCCGCTTCCGCGGCGCGCTCCTCGGCCTCGGCTGCCTCGCGCTGCGCCCGGATCTCGGCCTCGCGCTCGGCGCGCTCCGCCGCTTCCTTCTCGGCCCTGAGGCGTGCCATCTCCGCCTCGCGTTCGGCCTCGGCCGCCTTCTCGGCGCGCAGGCGCTCCGCCTCCTGGGCCCGCGCCGCCTCGACCGCCTTCAGCCGCCGCTCGACCTCGGCTTCGGACAGGCCCTTCAGCACGCCCGATTTCGCCTGCCCGCCGGACGCGCCCGCCTTCGGCACGACGACGCGCTTGCGCTTGCGCTCGACAGTAACGGACTTGGTCCGGCCATGGCTGAAGCTCTGGCGCACGTGACTCGTCTCGGTGCCGCCGCGCAGCCCGAGCGTCCTGCCCTTGCCGTCGCCGTCCTTGGTATCAACCATTCCTAACCAGCCTTTCATCGCGAGGGACGTCCCCCGCCGCGTCTCGCCCGGCATCGGGCCGGGCCGCATCAGATCTGAAACCGCCGAGGCGAAGGGCCTCGCCCTTTACCCGCTCGGCCAGGCCGCCCCCGTCAACTGCGGCATGTACCACACGATCACGGGCGAACGCCACGCCCAATTCCCCGGCGGTAAGACAATCGACATAAGTATTCGGACCACCCGGCGGCCGCAAGGCCGCCTTCTCCCGCGCGGAACCGTCCGCGGCCTGGATCAGCACCGCCGCCCGACCCGCCTTCAGCCACTCGAGCACCTTCTCGCGCCCGGCCACGGCGCCGCCGGCGCGCCGTGCCAGCGAGATAAGCTCCACGAGCCGGCGCGCAAGCCCCGCCTCGATCACGTCGGCAAGCGCCGGGTCTACCCGCACCGGGCGCCGGGCCACCCGGGCAAAGAGATTCCTGCCGGCCGCTGTCTCGACGCTCCTCCGGTCCGCGCTCACCCAGATGCCGCGCCCCGGCAGCCGTTCCGCAAGGTCCGGGACCACGGAATCATCCGGCCCGATCACGAAGCGGATCAGGCCGCGGCGAGGCCGTGACTCACGCGTGACGATGCACCGGCGCTCGGGTTCCCCCCGTGCCGACTTCCGTCCGCCCCGCGTCACGCCCGCCTCCGTGATCAGTCCTTCTCTCCTCCGGCAGCGACGTCGGCAACCGTGTCCTCGGCCACCTCGGCCGCGAGCTCTTCCTCGCCCGATTCCCCGCCCTCGCCGTCGGCGGCGTCGAGTGCGTCGAGTTCCGCCTGGTCGACCCAGCCGAGCTGGACCCGGGCGCGCATCACGAGATGCCGGGCCTCGTCGAGATCGACATCGAACTTCTCGAGAAGCCCCTCCTCCTTCATCCGCTTGCCGTCGACGACGGTGATGTCGCCGGCAAGCTCCCAGTCGGCGCACTGGGCGAAATCCTCGAGGGTCTTGATCCCGTCCTCGGCCAGTGCCTCGATCATCTGCGGCGTCAGCCCCTCGAACCCGAGCAGGCTCTCCTCCGCGCCGAGCGACTTGGCCCGCTCGATCGCCTTCTGGTTCAGCTCCTCGAGGCTCTCGCGGGCGCGGGCCTGCAGTTCCTCGGCGGTCGCCTCGTCGAAACCGTCGATGGAGGCCAGCTCATCGAGATCCACATATGCGACTTCTTCCAGCGTGGAGAAGCCCTCCGCCACGAGAAGCTGCGCCACCATCTCGTCGACATTGAGCGAATCCATGAAGAGCTGGCTCTTCTCGGCGAATTCCGCCTGCCGGCGCTCGCTTTCCTGGGCCTCGGTCAGGATGTCGATGTCGAAGCCGGTGAGCTGGCTCGCGAGGCGCACGTTCTGGCCGCGCCGGCCGATGGCGAGCGAGAGCTGCTCGTCGGGCACCACCACCTCGATCCGGTCCGAATCCTCGTCGAAGACGACCTTGGCGACCTCGGCCGGCTGCAGCGCGTTGACGAGGAAGGTGGCGGGATCGGCCGACCATGGGATGATGTCGATCTTCTCGCCCTGGAGCTCGGCCACCACCGCCTGCACGCGCGAGCCGCGCATGCCGACGCAGGCGCCGACGGGGTCGATCGAGTTGTCGTAGGAGATCACCCCCATCTTCGCCCGGCTGCCGGGATCGCGCGCCACCGCCTTGATCTCGATGATGCCGTCGTAGATCTCCGGCACCTCCATCTTGAAGAGCTCCGCGAGGAACTCGGGCGCGGTGCGCGACAGGAAGACCTGCGGCCCCCGCGTCTCGTGGCGCACGTCGCGGATCAGCGCGCGGATCCGGTCGCCGTTGCGGTAGGCCTCGCGCTGGATGAGCTGGTCACGCCGCAGGATCGCCTCGCCCCGCCCGATGTCGACGATGACGTTGCCGTATTCGGTCCGCTTGACGACACCGTTGATGATCGTGCCGACGCGGTCCTTGAACTCCTCGTACTGCCGCAGCCGCTCGGCCTCGCGGACCTTCTGCATGATGACCTGTTTCGCCGACTGCGCGGCGATGCGGCCGAAATCCATCGGCGGGAGGGGATCGACGATCTCGTCGCCGATGTTCACGTCCGGCCTGATCGCGCGCGCATCCTCGAGGGCGATCTCGGTGAAGTGGTTCTCCACCTCCTCGACCACCTGCCGGTGCCGCGTCATCGTGAGCTCGCCCGACTTGCGGTCGATGTGGGTGCGGATGTCGAGTTCCGCGCCGTAGCGGCTTTTCGCGGCCTTGCCGAGGCTGTCCTCCATCGCCTCGATCACGAGATCGGGGTCGATCATCTTCTCGCGCGCGACCGCATCGGCGATCTGCAGAAGTTCCAGCCGGTTGGCAGAGGTCACGCTCATTTCACTTCTTCCTCGTCATTTGCGGCGGCTTCATTCTCGGCGGCTTCCGCCCCGCTCTCCGCGGGCTGGCCGGGGTCCGTTCCCTGCGCCTTCCGGCCCGCGAGGCTCTCGGCGATCAGTTCGTCCGTCAGCACGAGCTTGGCATCGGAGAGCCAGTCGAACCGGAGGCCGATCGTCCCCTCGGGAATCTCGATCAGCACCTCGTCGTCCTCGACCCCCTGGAGCACGCCCTTGAACCGGCGCCGGCCGTCGATCAGTTCCGTCGTCTCCAGCCGGGCCTCGTAGCCGTCCCAGCGGTCGAAATCCTTGAGCCGGGTCAGCGGGCGGTCGATGCCCGGGCTCGACACCTCGAGCGTGTATTCGCCCTCGATCGGATCCTCGACATCGAGCACCGCAGAGACCTGTCGGCTGATCTCGGCGCAATCCTCGACCTCGATGCCGCCGCCCGCGCGGTCGGCCATGATCTGCAGGGTGGGTTTCTTCCCGCCCATCAGCCGCAGCCGGACCAGTTCGAATCCCATCCCCTCGATCACGGGGGCGACGATCGCGGCGAGGCGCCGGTCGATGGCGGTCTTGGCAACAAGGTCGGACAAGGAACCCCCCAAGGGTGGAGCCGGAAACAAAAAGACGGGCGCGCGGCCCGTCGAACTTCCCGGTGGAAGGATGAACCGAGGTTCAACCTGCCGCTGTCGGGCGGGATATAGGGCCTGTACGGGGGGAGCGCAAGCACAATCCCCGCGCCATGCGCCGCCCGGACCGGCCGGCCGCCCTCAGACCCCGGCGCCGGCACGGTCCTTCGGCCCCGCGAGCCACCAGATCAGCAGTCCGACCAGCGGCAGGATCAGGATCAGGAGAACCCAGACGATCTTCGCCCCCGTCGAGGCGGAACTGCCGATGATCCGGACGATCGCATAGATGTCGAGGACGAGGATGATGAGGCCGAAGATGAATTCCATGATCCCTCGCGCGACTGGCTGCGGCAACGACCCGTTCCCCGAAGATGGTGGTGCCGGGACCGCAGGAGGCAAGGGTCCGCTCATCCCGATGATCCGCAGCGGTCAGCTCTCGAACCGGGTCGCTCCCCGCCTGCGCTCGTCGATCGGGCTTGCCAGCACCGCCGCCTGATAGGCCCGCTGGTCGCAGTTGGCCCGCGGGCAGATCCGGCAGTTGATCCCGATCGGCGTCATCTGCGCGCCCTGGACCGCGAAGGCGTCCGCATAGCCGATCTCGCTCACATGCTCGACCGCGCAGCCCATCGCCACCGCGAGGCGGTTGTCCTGGGAGGACCGCTCGAAGATCGGCCGCTCCACCGTCCGCGAGAACACGAAATATTGAGACCGGTCCGGCATCTCGACGAATTGCGGCACGATCCGCCCCGGCAGCCGGAACGAGGTATGGACATCGAGCCGCGGACAGGCGCCGCCGAATTCCGCGAGATGGAAATCGGTGGCGTTGAACCGCTTGGTGACATTCCCCGCCTTGTCGATCCTGAGGAAGAAGAACGGCACGCCGTGCGCTCCCTCGCGCTGCATCGTCGTCGCCCGGTGGCAGGCCTGCTCGAAGGAGACGCCGAACCGGGTGGCGAGATGGTCGAAATCGTATTTCGACCGCCGGGCCGCCGCGAGGAACTCGTCATAGGGCATCAGCACCGCGGCGGCGAAGTAGTTGGCAAGCTCGACCCGCAACCGCCCCTGCGCCCGCGGCTCCGCCTCGCCCGCCTGCGCCACCAGCGAATCGAACAGCGCGGAATTGGTGAGCAGCCCCGTCACGTGAACGAGCTGGAATATCCGGTTGGGATGATCGAGCGCCTGGGAGAGCAGGATCTCGCCCCGCCGCTCGTCGAGGAGGCGCAGCGCATTCGGCAGTTCCTCGACCGGGGCGACGCGGGTCTCGATTCCCTGCCGGCGCAGGCGGGTCTTGAGCGCGTGATAGATGTCGTCGGTCTCCGGCCGCTCGCCTTCCCAGAAATTCTCCGCCGCTTCCTCGAGTTCGCGGAAATAGTTGCGGTGGCGGCGGAAGAAGTTGTGCACCGCCGCCTCCGGACGGCTCTGCACCCCCGGCAGCATCGCCTCCGCGCCATGTTCCGAGGCGGCAAGCAGCTGCTCCGCCGCGCTCTGCCAGCTCTGGTGGAGCTTGAGGAAGGCCGAGGCCAGCGTCGGTGCATGGACGAGCGCCGCCCGAAGTTCGGCGAGATCGGGCCGCGTCCCCTCGAAGATCGGATCCTGCATGATCACCCGCAGATCCGCGAGCAGCGTCGAGGCCTCGTCCTCCGCGAGGTCGCGCCAGTCGACGCCATAGGCCTCCACCAGCCGCAACAGCACCTGGACCGACACGCTGCGCTGGTTGTTCTCGAGGAGATTGACATAGGATGGACTGACGCCCAGCGCCTTCGCCATCTGCGCCTGCGTCTCGCCGCGTTCGGTCCTGAGCCGTCTCAGCCGCGGTCCGATGAAGGTCTTTCCCTGCATGCGCCACCCCCGCTCACGGCCTGTCATGTTTACAAGCTGACACTCTGTAAACTTTGTCACACCTCGCAGTTACAACACGACCCGAGTTTGTTTTTCAAGGGGCCGAGAATGAGTCAGAGAGATGGGGAGGGGGGCCATTGCGCCCCGCACCACCATCCAAGGAGGCCATCACACATGACCGGCACCACCAGCACCTTCCGCCCCGCCGAAACGAGGAAGCGCGTCGTCAAGAACGGCATCACCCATCTCTTCGTCCCGGGGCCCACCAACGTCCCGGAAGACGTGCGCCAGGCGCTGAACGTGCCGATGCAGGACATGCGTGCACCGGATTTCGGCGACCTGACGCTCGGCCTGTTCTCCGACCTGAAGAAGGTCTTCAAGACCGAGACCGGCCGCGTCATCATGTTCCCCGGCTCGGGCACCGGCGCCTGGGAAGCGGCGATCACCAACACGCTCTCGCCGGGCGACAAGGTCCTGATGGCCCGATTCGGTCAGTTCTCGAGCCTCTGGGTCGAGATGGCCGAGCGCCTCGGCCTCGATGTCGAGGTGGTGGACGTCGCCTGGGGCGCCGGCACGCCGGTGGCGGAATTCGCCCGCCGGCTCCAGGACGACACCCGCGGCAGGATCAAGGCCGTCTTCGTCACCCATAACGAGACCGCGACCGGCGTCACCTCCGATGTCGCCGCCGTTCGCCGCGCCCTCAACGAGGCGTACCACGATGCGCTTCTCTTCGTGGACGGCGTCTCGTCCGTCGCCTCGATCGACTTCCGCATGGACGAATGGGGCGTCGACCTCGCCGTCGCCGGCTCCCAGAAGGGTCTGATGCTTCCGGCCGGCCTCGGCATCCTCGCGGTCAGCGAGAAGGGGCTCGAGGCCTCGAAGAGCGCCACCTCGCGCCGGGCCTATTTCCGGTTCGAGGACATGCTCGGCATGAACGAGACCGGCTACTTCCCGTACACGCCGCCGACCCAGCTCCTGATCGGGCTGCGCACCTCGCTCGACCGGCTCTTCGCGGAAGGGCTCGAAAACGTCTTCGCCCGCCACCACCGCCTCGCCGAGGGCGTCCGCCGCGGCGTCGCCGCCTGGGGCTACAATCTCGTCGCGGAGGCACCCTGCTGGTACTCCGACACGGTCTCGGCGATCCGGGTCCCCCAGGATGTCGACGCCCGCGAGGTGATCGCCACCGCCTACAACAAGTACCGCACCTCGCTCGGGACCGGGCTTGCCCAGCTCGCCGGCAAGGCCTTCCGCATCGGCCATCTCGGCGATCTCAACGAGGTGATGTGCCTCTCCGCCCTCGCTGCCGCCGAGATGGCGCTGGTCGATTCGGGTGCGAAGATCGAGCTCGGCTCGGGCGTCGGCGCGGCCCAGGCCTGGTATTGCGACGCCGGAAATCAGGCCGAACACAGCATCGCCGCCGAATGACAGGGGGTCGCGTCTCTCGCTGGGTGAGGTGACGGGAAAGGGTCGGGCCACCCCCGGCTCGCACCCTCTTCCCCCTCCCCCGTGAGGGCCGGCAGCCCCGGCACCAGACATCGTCGCTCATCCCCAGGGCCGCGCCCACCCGCGCGGCCCCGCGGAGAAGGCGTGCCACAGGAGACGATCATGGACATCCACGAGTATCAGGCCAAGGAAATACTCGCTCGCTCCGGCGTGCCGGTGCCGCGCGGCGGGCTGGCCTACAGCCCCGAACAGGCGGCCTTCCGTGCCCGGGAACTCGGCGAGGGCCCCTGGGTGGTCAAGGCCCAGATCCATTCCGGCGGCCGCGGCGAGGCAGGCGGGGTGAAGCTCGTCCACACGCCGGAGGAGGCTTCCGCCTACGCCCAGAGCCTCTTCGGCCGCAACCTCGCCACCCGCCAGACGGGCCCCGGCGGCAAGCCGGTGTTCCGGGTCTGGGTGGAGGAAGCCACCGACATCGCCCGCGAGATCTATCTCGGCTTCGTTCTCGACCGGAAATCCGAACGGGTGATGATCGTCGCCTCCGGCCATGGCGGCATGGAGATCGAGCAGCTCTCCGAGGAGGACCCCGAGAGCCTGATCCGCCAGACCGTGGACCCGGCGGTCGGAATCACCCCCTTCCAGTGCCGCGAACTCGCCTTCGCGCTCGGCATGGAGGGCGAGCAGGTGGCGGCCTGCTGCCGGATCCTCAACGCCTGCTACCGTGCCTTCCGCGACCATGACGCGACCATGGTCGAGATCAACCCGCTCTGCGTGACGGGCGAGGGGCGGCTCATCGCGCTCGACGCCAAGATGTCCTTCGACAGCAACGCCTTCTTCCGCCGCCCCGAGATCGCCGCCCTGCGCGACCGGAGCCAGGAAGACCCGCGCGAATGCACCGCGCAGGACAACGGGCTTGCCTATGTCGGCCTCGACGGCACCATCGGCTGCATCATCAACGGCGCCGGCCTCGCCATGGCGACGATGGACATGATCAAGCTCTCGGGCGGCGAGCCGGCGAATTTCCTCGACATCGGCGGCGGCGCGAGCCCGGAGCGGGTGGTCACCGCCTTCCGCACCGTGCTTGCCGACCCGAAGGTGCAGGTGATCCTCGTCAACATCTTCGCCGGCATCAACCGCTGCGACTGGGTGGCGGCCGGGATCGTCAAGGCCTTCAGGGAAGCGAATGTCACCGTGCCGGTCGTCGTCCGCCTCTCGGGCACCAATGTCGAGGAAGGCCAGCGGATCATCCGCGAATCGGGCCTTGCCCTCGTCACCGCCGATACCCTCGCCGATGCCGCCGCCAAGGCGGTCGCGGCGCTCCGGTCCGAAGCCGCCGCCTGAGGGAGAGACCCATGGCCATCCTCATCGACGAAACCACCCGGATCATTGTCCAGGGCATCACCGGCCGCATCGGCAGGTTCCATGCCGAGGACATGATCCGCCACGGCACCAATGTCGTCGGCGGCGTCACGCCCGGCCGCGGCGGCGAGACCGTGCTCGACCGGCCGGTCTTCGACACCGTGAAGGATGCGGTGCGCGAGACCGGGGCCGAAGCCTCGCTCGTCTTCGTGCCGCCCGCCGGTGCCGCCGACGCGATCATGGAAGCGGCGGATGCCGGGCTCCGGCTCACGGTCTGCGTCACCGACGGCATCCCGGCCCAGGACATGATGAAGGTGAAGCGGTTCCTGCGCCGCTACCCCTCCGAGCGGCGGATGCGCCTGATCGGCCCGAACTGCGCCGGCGTCATCTCGCCCGGCAAGGCGTTCATGGGCATCATGCCGCCCCATATCTACATGCCGGGCCGCGTCGGCATCGTCGGCCGCTCCGGCACCCTCGGCTACGAGGCGGCGTCGCAGATGCAGGCCCTCGGCATCGGCGTCTCGACGAGCGTCGGCATCGGCGGCGACCCGATCAACGGCTCCTCCTTCCGCGACATCCTCGAGCTCTTCGAAGCCGATCCCGGCACCGACGCGGTGATGATGATCGGCGAGATCGGCGGCCCGCAGGAGGCCGAGGCCGCGGCCTATGTCCGCGACCACATGACCAAACCGGTGGTCGCCTATGTCGCCGGCCTCTCCGCTCCCAAGGGCCGGAAGATGGGCCATGCCGGCGCCATCATCTCCGCCTTCGGCGAATCGGCCCAGGAGAAGGTCGAGATCCTCTCCTCGGCCGGCATCACCGTCGCGCCCCATCCCTCGGCGATGGGCGAGACGGTCGCGCATGTCCTCGGCTTCAGCCGCGCGGCCTGAAGCCACCGGAAAACGGCCGCCCGGCCTCCTCCCCTGTCGGAGCGGTCGAGGGAAGACCTGCGTGCTCCCCGCGCAGGTCTTCCGCATTTGCCCCTGTCTCGCCGCCGTCGCGTCATGACCACGGCAGGAGCATCGCCCGCGCCCGGAGCGGAACGACGGCGCGATCATGATCGCGTGGCGTGCAACCTTCCGGCGCGGAAAACGTTAACCCGGCCGAGGGCGTCAGGCAGTCCATCTCCGGCAGGCCGGTGACGACCGGAACTGCCGCTCTTGCGACCTCCCCACGGGACTTCCCCGACACCCTCTGCCTTCCTCTTGTTCCCCGACTGCCCCGGCCCCTGCGCCGGGGCGTTTTTTCCGCGGCCCACCGCGCGTTGACAGGGAAGAAGCCCCGTGCCACCCATTCCTGCCCGAGCGGGAGACAGGGCCATGCACGATCTCCTCATCCGCAACGCAATCGTCGTCACCGGCGACGCGGCCGGCACCGTCCATCCCGCAGGCGGCCTCGCCGTCAGCGACGGGGTGATCGACATCGTCGGAAATACCGACGGCATCTCCGCGCGCGAGACCGTGGACGCGGGCGGGATGATCCTCATCCCCGGCCTCGTCAACGCGCATTGCCACGCCGCCGATTCCCTCTTCCGTGGCCTGGTCGAGGACCTGCCGCTCGAACCCTGGCTCCAGACCGTCTGGAAGGCCGAGGCCGCCATCCTCAACCGAGAGACCTGCGAACTCGGCGCGACGCTCGGCCTTGCCGAACTCGTCCTCGGCGGCGTCACCACCACGCTCGACATGTTCTGGCACCCGGAGGCGACGGTCGCGGCCGCCCGCAGGCTCGGCGTGCGCGTGGGCACGGGCGGCATCTTCTTCGACGCGCCCGGCACCGATGGCGCCACCCCCGCCTCCCGCGCGGAAGCCGCCGAAGCCTTCTTCACCGCCCACAGGGACGCGCCGGACATCATCCCCGGCACCTTCCCGCACGGCACCTATACCGTCGGCCCCGAGGGGCTGAAGACCGCCAAGGCGATCGCCGACCGCCACGACGCGCTCTTCCATACCCATGCGGCGGAGACCGAATTCGAACAGGCCGACATCACCCGCCGCTACGGCCGGTCGGTGATCCGCCATCTCGACGCGCTCGGCCTGCTCGACCGGCGCACGCTGCTGGCGCATTGCGTCTGGCTCGATGACGAGGAGATCGCGCTCCTCGCCCGTTCGGGCACGGCGGTGGTGCACAACCCGGTCTCCAACCTCAAGCTCGCGAGCGGCATCGCCCGCATCCCCGATCTCCTCGCCGCCGGCATTCCCGTCGCCCTCGGCACCGATGGCGCGATTTCCGGCAACGACCTCGACCTCTGGATGGCGCTCCGCCTCGCCGCCACCCTCCACAAGGGCGCGACCCGCCGCGCCGATGCCGTCACCACGCATCAGGCCTTCGCCATGGCCACCCTCACCGGCGCCCGTGCCTTGGGGGCGGAGGACCGTATCGGTTCGCTCGAACCCGGCAAGGCCGCGGACATGGTGCTCATCTCCACCGACCGGGCGCATGCGGTGCCGCTCTTCGATCCGCTCACCCATCTCGTCTACTCGACGGCAAAATCCGATGTCGTCCATGTCTGGGTCGGCGGCGAGGCCGTTGTCCGGGACGGCGGCCTCGTCCGCCACGACCTGCGCGAGACGATGGCAGCCGTGCGTGACCTCACCCCCGCCATCGCCGCGAGCATCGCATGACCCTCCAGGCCGACCGTATCGCCGCCGCCCTCAACTCGCTTGAAAACCGCGTGGGCGATCCCCCCGATACTGCCCTCATCCTCGGCTCCGGCCTCGGCCACCTCGCCGACATGGTCACGGACCCGGTCGCCATCCCCTATGAGGAGATCGACGGCTTCCCCCATGCCACCGCTCCGGGCCATGCGGGACGGCTGGTGCTCGGCCGGCTCGGGCAGGCCCGCGTCGCCATCGCCCAGGGGCGGCTCCATCTCTACGAGGGCTGGTCCGCGCGCGACGTGGCGCTCCCCGTCTACCTCCTGAAGGCGCTCGGCGCGCGGCAGCTCATCGTCACCAATGCCGCGGGCGGGCTCAACGCGATCTTCGAGCCCGGTCAGGTCATGCTGATCGACGACCATATCAACTTCACCGGGGCAAACCCGCTTGCCGGCCCGGACGAGCCTTCCCTCGGCCTGCGATTCCCGGACATGAGCCGCGCCTATGACCCTTCGCTCCGCGCCCTTGCCATGCGCACGGCCGAAGCCGAGGGCATCACGCTGCGGCGCGGCATCTATGTCGGCATCGCCGGCCCCTCGCTCGAGACCTCGGCCGAGCGGCGCTTCTTCGCCTCCGCCGGCGGCGACGCCATCGGCATGTCCACCGTGCTCGAGGTCATCGCCGCCGCCCATGCCGGGCTGCCGGTGCTCGGCTTCTCGGCGATCACCAATGTCGCGACCGGCGGCCCGGAGCAGGAGCCCGACACGATCGAGGCCGTGCTCGCCAATGCCGCCATCGCCGGCGAGTCGCTCGGCCGGCTGATCCTCCGCCTTTTCGACGGGGAATGACCGAGGGCGCCTTCTCCCGGCTCCTGCCGCCCCGGCGGCGTGGGCTTAACGAACGGGTAAGCTTTGGTTATTGTTGAAGATCAAGATGTTAGACAGGTTTTCACGCGTGGGCGCCTTCTGCCCACGCCTGGCGCCCGGTGTGCTGACGCCTGATCCCGGCGCTCCCGCCCCGCCTCGACGCCACCGCCCCGGCAGCTAGACTTGCCCGGAACAGGCCAGCGGAGGAACCGATGACCGACTACGCCATGACGATCGCCACCCCGGGAGACGAGGAGGGTTTCCGCCGGACCCCGATCACCCTCCGCGCGCCCGGCCCCGGCGAGGCCCTCGTCCGCCACACCGCGATCGGCCTCAACTTCCTCGACATCTACCATCGCGTCGGCCAGTACCCCTGGCCGGTCGAGCGCGACGCGATCCTCGGCTCCGAAGCCGCCGGCGTGGTCGAGGCGGTGGGCGACGGGGTCGAGGTCATCGCCCCCGGCGACCGCGTCGCCTACACCATCCCCTACGGCGCCTACGCGACGCGGCGCCTCCTTGCCTCCGACCGCCTCGTGCGCATCCCCGACAGCGTCCCCGACGAGGTTGCCGCCACCATCACCCTCAAGGGGATGACCGCGCATTATCTCATCCATTCCACCTTCCGGGTCGAAGCCGGCATGACCGTCCTCGTCCATGCGGCGGCAGGCGGCGTCGGCCTCCTCCTCGGCCAGTGGCTTGCCCATATCGGGGCCACCGCCATCGGCACCGCCGGCGGCCCGGAGAAGGTCGCCCTCGCCCGCGACCATGGCTACACCCATGTCATCGACTACCGCAGCACCGACTTCGTCGAGGAGGTCCGCCGCCTCACCGACGGCGCCGGCGTCCATGCCGTCTACGACAGCGTCGGCCGCGACACCTGGCGCGGGTCGCTGGCCTGTCTCCGTCGCCGGGGCATCTTCGTCTGTTTCGGGCAGTCTTCCGGTCCGGTCGAGGGTCTCGGCATCAAGGAACTCGCCGCCGGCGGCTCCCTCTACGCCACCCGCCCGAGCCTCTTCCACTACATCGACACCCGGAACGAACTCGAGGAACGTGCGCGGGCCCTCTTCACGCTCGTCGGCAACGGCACCCTCCGCGCGGAAGTCCGTCAGCGGTTTGCCCTCGCCGATGTGGCTGCCGCCCACCGCGCCCTCGCGGGCCGCCAGACCTCCGGCGCCAGCGTTCTCCTGCCGTGAGGAAACCAGGGCCTGCGCAGGACACATGAGGGGAAAGCGCTGCGACCCTGATCATGAAAAACTTGCTTCGAATCACAAGGTCGCGACTTATACGAGTGTGAGCCTTGCCTCAGACGGGATTCAAGCTTTCTTAATTCGGTGAGCGGATTTTCGCGGATGTAGTGTATGAGTAAGGGGGGTCCCCCGTGTCTCCCAAGGTTGTTGTCTGCCTCGTTCTCTCGGTCATGGTCGGCATGGCGGCGTTCGTTTGGGCGCTCATCACCGGCTGGGGCGTCCTGATCGGCATCATCGCTTACAGCCTGACAGGATCGCTTGCCCTGGTCATGGCTGCGGTGGTGGCGAGCCTTCTCGAATCCGCGCGGGAGGACGACCCTTCGGCGCTGTCACAGCACGTAACGACTGATATCCGCTGACCGGCTCAGCTCCCCGAGATGCGCCTCGACGAAGGCGCCATCGATCCGCACCGATTCCCCCGCGCGGTCCGGCGCGGTGAAGCTCAGCTCCTCGAACACCCGCTCCATCACCGTGTAGAGCCGACGCGCGCCGATGTTCTCGACGGAACGGTTCACTTCCGCTGCAATCCGGGCAAGGGCCGCGATCCCGTTGTCGGTGAATTCCACCTCGACATTCTCGGTCGCCATGAGGGCCTTGTACTGGCGCGTCAGGGCATTGTCCGTTTCCGTGAGGATGCGCACGAAATCGGCCTCTGTCAGCGCCCTCAGTTCGACGCGGATCGGCAGCCGGCCCTGCAGTTCGGGCAGGAGGTCCGAAGGTTTCGCGATGTGGAAGGCCCCGCTCGCGATGAACAGGATATGGTCGGTCCTCACCGGCCCGTATTTGGTCGAGACCGTCGTCCCCTCGATCAGGGGCAGGAGGTCGCGCTGTACCCCCTCGCGGCTGACATCGGCGCCCCGCGTCTCTGCCCGGGCGCAGACCTTGTCGATCTCGTCGAGGAAGACGATGCCGTTCTGCTCCACCGCCTCGATCGCGGCCTTGGTCACCGCCTCCTGGTCGAGGAGCTTGTCAGCCTCCTCCGCGATCAGCACCTCGTAGGATTGTGCGACCGTCATCCGCCGCCGCGTCTTCCGCCCGCCGAAGGCCTTGCCGAAGATGTCGCCGAGGTTGATCGCGCCGATGCCGGGCTGGCCGGGGATGTCCATCATTCCCAGCGGATTGCCGGTCTCCGTCACCTCGAGCTCGATCTCCTTGTCGTCAAGCTCGCCGGAGCGGAGCTTCCTGCGGAACATGTCGCGGGTCTGTTCGCGCGCATTCTCGCCGGCAAGGGCCGCGATCACGCGTGCCTCCGCGGCATCATGGGCACGTGCCTTCACCTTCTCGCGCATGTCGGCGCGCACCATCACCACCGAGGCGTCGACAAGATCGCGGACGATCTGCTCGACGTCGCGGCCGACATAGCCGACCTCGGTGAACTTGGTCGCCTCCACCTTCAGGAACGGCGCGCGCGCGAGCCTGGCAAGCCGGCGCGAGATCTCGGTCTTGCCGACGCCGGTCGGGCCGATCATCAGGATGTTCTTGGGATAGACCTCCTCGCGGATGTCCTCCGGCAGCTGCTTGCGCCGCCAGCGGTTCCGGAGCGCCACCGCCACGGCGCGTTTCGCCTCGCGCTGCCCGATGATGAACCGGTCGAGCTCCGAGACGATCTCCCTCGGCGTCAGGTCGGTCATGTTTCCACCTTCTCGCAGATGTCGCGGACCATCAGAACGTATGGTCCCTCGCAATGGACGCCCTGCCCCGCCTCGGCAAATCCCGCCGCCGCGTAGGCGCGCCGCGCCCGCTCGTTCTCCGGATGCGGATCGATCACCACCCGTCGCACCCCCTCGGCCGCCAACCGGGCCACGAAAGCCTCGATCACCCGCCGTCCGATCCTCCGGCCGCAATCGGTCTCCTCCGCCAGGCTGAGATCGATCCCCCGCGTCGTCTCCGGCGGCGCCGCCACCGGGATCTCCCATGTTCCGTCCGGCTTCCACCACTGGATGGAGCCTGCATCCCGTCCGTCGAGGCGGATGATGAAGGCTGCGAAACCGGGGGCCCGCAGGCTCTCCGCGATCATCGCCACCTCGGCCTCCGGCTCGCCCCACCAGCGGCGGATGTGTGGCCGAGCGATCCATTCCCGCAGCATCGGGAAATCCGCGCTCTCGACCGGGCGGAACCCGATCTCCATCCTCAGCCCCGCGCCTCGAGGCTCTCCAGCGTGATGTTGCCGTTGGTGTAGACGCAGATATCCGCCGCGATCGCCAGCGAACGGCGCGCGATCGCTTCCGCATCCATGTCGGTCTCGACCAGCGCCCGCGCGGCGGCGAGCGCGAAATTCCCGCCCGAGCCGATCGCGGTCACGTCATGTTCGGGCTCGAGCACGTCGCCCGCTCCCGTCACCACGAAGAGATCGCTCCCGTCGGTGACGATCAGCATCGCCTCGAGGTTGCGGAGATACTTGTCGGTCCGCCAGTCCTTGGCCAGTTCCACGCAGGCCCGGGCGAGCTGTCCCGGTGCGGATTCGAGCTTCTTCTCCAGTCGCTCGAGCAGGGTGAAGGCATCGGCCGTCGATCCCGCGAAGCCGCAAAGGACCGGCACGCCGCCCGGTTCGATTCGCCGCACCTTCCGCGCCGTGCCCTTGATCACCGTCTGGCCGAGGCTCACCTGGCCGTCACCGGCGACGACCACGCGCCCCCCCTTGCGCACCGCGACGATCGTCGTGCCGTGCCAGCCCGGAAACCTCTCCTCCGTCGCGCTCATTCGTCTCCTCCGCTCCGTTCGCGGCGATATATGGGCCTGGCATGCGGATGGCTAGGGGCGCGGCCCTCCTCGGCGCCGGGCGCCTGCAGCGGCAGGCAATTCCATGCTGCCTCCCGGACACCATTAAGCGAATTGCCGGTTCCCGGCTTGACCCTCCCCGCCCGCTCCGGGCTAGGTGACCACGATGATGATACAGATCCTCCGCCTCAACGAGCGCCTGTGGCCGCTCATGACGCTCCTCGTGCTCGGGACGGCGAGCGTGCTCAGCCTCATGCCGCCCGGGGGCGCCGTGACGGCAGCGAGCATGAACGACAAGGTCCTTCACTGTCTCGCCCATGCCGCGATCGCCGCGCCCGTCTGCCTCGCCCGGCCGCGGGGCTGGCTCTGGCTGGTGGCGGGATTCGTGCTCTGGGGCGTCGCGATCGAGATCATGCAGCCTCTCGTCGGGCGTGACCGCTCGGCGGCGGATGTGGTTGCCAATCTTGCCGGGACGGCGACGGCGGTGGCGGCGTCAGGTATCCTGCGGAGCCTGATCCGGCTGACCCGGGTCCGCTGACGGCCCATGCGCCAGGCGTGGGCCCACGGGCGCCCACGCGTGAAAACCAAACCAAGCGATTGATTTCAAACAAGAACAGATTCCTACCCGAAGGTTAGCAGGCGCGGCTTCCCGGTCTCCCGGAGGCCCCTTCCGGTCGCGCTCAAGAGGTGCGGGTCTGATCCACTCCTCCGGGAGAGTTGCAGGACCGGCGGTTCACAGCCAGGCCTCCCTCTTCACCCGGTCGCAAAGGTCGAAGGGATGACGGCACCGAACAACCCCTGAGCGCAGCGCCATTTCCACGACACCTGGCGGCAGCGGGAACGCGTCATTCCGGCGCCAGCACCAGCTTGACAAGAAGCAGCAGGACCAGCACCAGAGGCGCGCCAGGGTCCTCCGTCCACGGGCGGAGGTGAAAAGGGAACGCGGACGGACCGCCGGGCCAACGGTGGCCGAAGCCGCGGCTGCCCCCGCAACTGTAGGCGGCGAGCCCGCGCCTCACGATGCCACTGGGAAGAACCGGGAAGGCGAGGCGCAACGGGTCAGGACCCGCAAGCCAGGAGACCTGCCCTGGTACTCACCCATCCGGTCCGCGCGGGGGGCGCGGCGGAGCGGCTCGTCCGCAGCGGTGACCATCGCTGTCCGACGCGGCCGGGGTTGTGCCGACTCCACGCGGAAGACGAACTGGAACCGCCCCCGCCCGACGGCGCGGGCCCGTCATCCGGAGGCGCCGACCATGCGCATTCCCCTCCCCACCACCGCCCTCCTGCTGGCAACCGCCGCGACGCCGGTCCTCGCCCCGCACGCGTCGGCGCAGACATTCCGCCTCGACGAGATCGTCGTCATCGCCCATCGCACGCCCACCGAGGCCGCGCGCACCGGGACCTCGGTCACGGTGGTGGAACGCCCCGCCCTTGCCGCGGCCGGCGGCGACAGCGTCGGCGAGGTTCTCGCGCGCCAGCCCGGTCTCCATTTTCACCAGAATGGCGGGCAGGGGCAGGTCTCGGGCTTCTCGCTGCGCGGCCTGCCGCAGGCCTACGTGCCGGTCCATGTCGACGGGATCGAGATCAGCGAACCCTCCAGCCCCCAGCCCCTCGCCTCGCTCTCCGGGCTGCCGGCGCGTGCCTTCGACCGGGTCGAGGTGCTGAAGGGGAGCCAGTCGGCGCTCTGGGGCGGCCGCGCGGTCGGCGGTGTCATCAGCCTCGAGACGACGGCGCCGGAGCGCGACGGCTTCTCGGGCGAGATCCGCTCGGAGGCGGGGAGCTACGGCACGGTGGGCGGCACGCTCGGCCTCGGCGTCGCGGGGGACGGCGGCGACATCAGGTTCATCCTCGACAGTCTCACCACCGACGGTTTCTCCGCCGCCGACGAGGCGGACGGCAACAGCGAGGATGACGGCTACCGGCGGCGGCGGCTCTCCTTCTCCGGCAATCTCTATCCGAGCGAGACGCTGCGGCTCTTCGCCTCGGGCTTCATCAACGACGAGGAGGGGGAATACGACGCGGCCTTTCCCTTCGCGGATTCCGACGACCGGTTCGAGATCCGCAGCCGCGGCCTGCGCGCCGGCGGCGAGATCGGCATCGGCGCCACGCGGCATACCCTTTCCGCGAGCTGGTTCGACATCGAACGCTCGTTCTTCGGCCCGAACGCCTTCGGCGGCCCTTCGACCGGCGAGCGGCTCACCTTCGACTACCTGGGCGAAGTCGAACTCACGCCGGAGATCAGCCTCATCGGCGGTGCCGACCATCGGCGGGAGCGGGCGGTCAACGACGACGACACCAGCCGGGCGTGGCTCACGGGCGCGTTCCTGCAGGGCACGTACAGCCGTGGCGGCACCACGCTTTCCGCCGCCCTGCGCCAGGACGAGCATTCGGAATTCGGCGGCCACACCACCGGGCGAATCACGGCTGCCCACGAATTCCCGACCGGGACGGTGCTGCGCGCCTCGCTCGGCACCGGCTTCCGCCCGCCGTCGCTCTACGAGCTCTTCAGCCAGTACGGCAATCCTGACCTCGAGCCGGAGACGAGCCTGAGCTACGAGGTCGGGATCGAGCAGATCCTCGCCGAGGGCCGCGGGCGGGCGGGGGCGACGCTGTTCCGGGTGGAGGTGGACGACCTCATCCTCTTCGATTCCGCCTGCAATCCACCCTTCGGCTGCTATGCTCAGGCAACGGGAGGCACCAGCGTCAGCGACGGGCTGGAACTGTTTGCCGATTACATGGTGACGGATGTCATCACCGTGAGCGCGAGCTACACCTATACGGACGCGGAACAGGCGGAGAATGGCGGCAGCATCCGCCGCTCGCGCGTGCCGCGCCACGATCTCGCCCTCGGGATCGACGCGGAATGGGAGGGCCGGTTCGGCTTCGGCGTCGAGGTCAGGCGGGTGGAGGACACGGTGGAGAACGGGCTGCCGCTCGACGACTACACGCTCGTCGGGGCGCGGGCGCATTATGTCCTGAGCGAGACGGCGGAAATCACGCTGCGCGCCGAGAACCTGCTCGACAGCGACTACCAGGTGGCGCGGGGCTACGGGACGGCGGGACGTTCGGCCTATCTCGGCCTCGTCGCGCGGTTCTGACCATGCGCCGCATTGTCGCGATCCTGACCGCGGCCTTCCTTGCGGGGAGCATGCCGGGACCGGCCGGGACCATGGCCGCAGCGGATGCGGCCGGTTCCGGCGGCGGGGCGGAGCCGCCATCCGCGAATGCCGGAACCGGGGCGGTCGCGCGGCCGGCGCGGGTCGTCTCGACCAATCTCTGCACCGATCTCCTGGCGCTGCTGCTCGCCGAACCCGGCCAGCTCGTCTCCGTGAGCCATGTCGTGCATGACCCGGTGGCCTCGCCGCTCCACCAGATGGCAGGCGCGATCCCGGAAAATCACGGCGCGGCGGAGGAGATCCACCTGCTCGCGCCGGATCTCGTGCTGGCGGGGGAATGGGACGATCCGGTGCCGCTCGCGATGCTGGAGTCGCTCGGCATCCGGGTCGAGCGCTTCCCGATCGAGCGCGACTTCGACGACGCGCGGGCGAACATCCGGCGGGTGGCGGCGCTCCTCGGCGTGCCGGAACGCGGGGAAGCGGCGGTGGCGGAACTCGATGCGGGGCTGGCGGATGAGAAGGCGCCGCCATGGCACGAGCGGCCGGTGGCGGTGGTCCTCGGCGCCGGTTCCTGGACATCGGGCGCGGGAACGCTGACGGACGCCGTGCTGGCGGCGGCGGGGTTTCGTAATCTTGCGGCGGAGCGCGGGATCAGCGGCATGGGCAGGCTGTCGCTCGAGGAGCTGCTGCTTGCCCAGCCGGACCTGATCATCGTGGGCGATACCTACGGCACGCCGGCGCTGGCGGAGGAGCGGCTCCGGCATCCGGCGGCGCGCGGCCTCGGCAGGACGCGCCGGGTGGCGATGCCGGACAATCTCTGGACCTGCGGAACGCCGCTCCTTGCCGAGGCGGTGGCGATGCTGCGCGCCGAGGCGCGCGCCCTCGCGACGGAGAGGGCGAACCTGGCCGGACGGGGCGGACGATGACGCCGCAGCGGCTGGTCCTGCCACTTCTCGGCGCCGTGACGCTGGCGCTTTTCGTCGCTAGCCTGCTCCTTGGCCCGGCGGGCGCACCGGCCGGGCGGAGCCTCGCCGCGCTGCTGACCGGCGACAATCCTGCCCTTGCCCTCGTCATGCGCGAGATCCGGCTGCCGCGGGCGCTTCTCGGCCTCGGGATCGGCGCGGCGCTCGGCCTCGCGGGGGCGGCGCTTCAGGGATATCTGCGCAACCCGCTGGCCGAGCCCGGCCTCCTCGGCGTCTCGGCCGCGGCGGCGCTCGGCGCGGTGCTCGCCTTCTATACCGGCCTCGCCGCGCTCCTTCCGCTCGCGCTGCCGCTGATGGCGCTCGGCGGCGCCTTTGCCGCCACGTTGCTGGTGGTCGGTCTCGCGGGAGTGGCGGGCGGCGCCCTGACGCTGATCCTCGCCGGAGTCGCCGTTTCCTCGCTCGCGGGCGCGCTCACCTCGCTCGTCCTCAACCTCTCGCCGAATCCCTTCGCGGCGTCCGAGATCATGTTCTGGCTCCTCGGCTCGCTCGCGGACCGGTCGTGGATGCATGTGACCCTCGCCGGACCGTTCATCCTCGCCGGCATGGGGCTCCTCCTCCTGCTCGCGCGCGACCTCGAGGCGCTGACGCTCGGGGAGGATGCGGCACGCAGCCTCGGCATCCCGCTCGGCCGCACCCGCGCGCTCGCGCTCGGCGGCACGGCGGCGGCGGTGGGCGCGGGGGTTGCCGTCGCGGGGGCGATCGGCTTCGTCGGCCTCGTGGTGCCGCACCTGCTGCGGCCCGTCGTCGGCCATTCACCGTCCCGGCTGCTGCCGGCGGCAGCTCTCGGCGGCGCATCCTTCCTGCTTGCCGCCGATGTCGCGGCGCGGCTCATCGCGCCCGAACGCGACCTCAAGCTCGGCGTGCTCACGGCGCTTGTCGGCGCGCCCTTCTTCCTGCGACTCGTCTGGACGACGCGGCGGAGGCTCGCGTGAGCCTGCTCGCCCTCGACCGGCTCACCGTGCGCCGCGGGCCCTGCCCGGTGGTGGACGACGTGAGTTTCGCGATCAGGGCGGGCGAGGTCGTCGGGCTGATCGGCCCGAACGGCGCCGGCAAGACCACGCTGATGCGCGCCTGCCTCGGCCTGATCCCGGCCGAGGGGCGCGTGGCGATCACCGGCCGGCCGCTTGCGGAGCTTGCACCCGCCGAACGCGCGCGCATTGTCGCCTACCTGCCGCAGGAGCGCGAGATCGCCTGGCCGATCACGGTCGAGGCGCTCGTGGCGCTCGGGCGTCATCCCCACCGCCGCCCCGGCGCGCGGCTGTCTGCCGCCGATCGCGCCGCGGTCGAGACCGCGCTCGAGATGGCCGAGGTCTCCGCCTTCCGCACTCGCCCGGCGACGGAGCTTTCGGGCGGCGAGCGGGCGCGGGTGCTGATGGCCCGCGCGCTTGCGCAGGAGGCGCCGCTCCTCCTCGCCGACGAGCCGGTGGCGGGCCTCGATCCCGCCCATGCCCTCGACCTGATGGAGACGCTGGGGCATCTCGGCGCGGAGGGGAAGGCGGTGCTCGTCTCGCTGCACGATCTCACGCTTGCGGCACGGCACTGCACGCGGCTCGTCCTGCTCCGCGCCGGCCGGCTCCTCGCCGAGGGCCCGCCGGAGGCGGTGCTGAGCCCCGCCACCCTCGCCGCCGCCTATGGGGTGAGCGCCTTCCACGCCGCCGACGCGCGCGGGCCGATCGTGGTGCCGACGGGACGGATCCGGCCCTGAACCGGAGCGCGGCGCGATCCGGACAGCGTGGGGAACCCGGGCCGGGATGACTGCGGGAGTGTCGGAATGGTCGCAATCCGTCACTTCGCGCCTGCGCCCGGGCCCGGCAGGAGACGAACGACCGGAATCAGCCGGTGACAGCGTCCGCGCGGCTCAGCGCCGCGCGTCACGGATGGCGGGATGAAGGGCGCGGAAACGGGCAAGCCCCTCGGCGTAAGCCGGTGCGAGGGCAGGATCGGGCACGATCGTGCGGGCGATCTCCGGCGGGCGGCAGATCTCGAGCGGGTCGGCGCCTTCCGCCGCGCAGAGGCCGAGCCGCGCCGCGCCGAGGGCGGCACCGGCTTCGCCATCGGCCGGCAGGTCGATCGGCCGGTCGAGGACACTCGCGACGATCCCGAGCCAGGCCTCCGACCGCGCGCCCCCGCCCACCGCGATCGCCCGCTCGAAATCCGTGCCTGCCTCCGCCAGCGCCGCCCTGCAGTCGGCAAGGGCGTAGGCCACCCCCTCCATCACCGCCTGCGCGAGGTCGGCGCTCCCGTGCGTCCGGGCAAGCCCGGTGAAACTCGCCCGTGCCGAGGCATCGTTGTGGGGTGTGCGCTCGCCCGAGAGATAGGGAAGGAAGATCACCTCCGATGGCCGTCCGGGCCGTACCGACGCCGCGAGATCGGCCGCGCTCCGGCCGGTGACCCCGGCGAGCCATTCGAGGCTGTCCGCCGCGGAGAGGATCACGCCCATCTGGTGCCATGTGCCGGGAAGGGCATGGGCAAAGGCATGGACCGCGCCATCGGTATTCGGCGCGAAGGCGGCGGTCGCGACGAAGAGGACGCCCGAGGTCCCGAGCGAGACGAAGGCCGTGCCCGGGCGTACCACCCCCATGGCGCAGGCGGTGGCCGCGTTGTCGCCCGCTCCGCCCGCCACCGGCACCTCGCCGCAGCCCCATTCGCGGGCGAGTTCGGGACGGAGCGTGCCCGAGACCTCGATCCCCTCGACGAGGCGTGGCATCTGCGCGCGGTTCATGCCGCTCGCCTCGAGGAGATCGTCCGACCAGTCGCGCGCCGCCACGTCGAGCCAGAGGGTGCCCGAGGCGTCCGACATGTCGGAGACATGATGGCCGGTCAGGCGGAAGCGGATGTAGTCCTTCGGCAGGAGCACGGTCGAGACATGGGCGAAGATCCGCGGCTCGTGATGGCGCATCCACTGCAGCTTCGGTGCGGTGAAGCCCGGCATGGCGATATTGCCGGAGATCGCCCGGCTCTCCGGGCAGGCCGCCTCGATCTCGGCGCATTCCGCCGCGGCGCGGCCGTCGTTCCACAAGATGGCCGGGCGCAGCACCCGGTCGTCGGCATCGAGGCAGACCGCGCCGTGCATCTGGCCGGAGAGGCCGATGCCGCGAAGCCCGGCGAGCGGCGCCCCGAGTGCGGCAACCGCCGCCTGCGTCGCCCGCCACCAGTCCTCCGGGTCCTGCTCCGACCAGCCGGGCTGCGGCCGCGACACCGTGAGGGGCGCGGATGCGGAGGCGACGGGATGCCGGTCGCGCCCGATCAGCACCGCCTTGACCGAGGACGTGCCGATATCGATGCCGAGACAGGTCATGGCTTTCTCCCCCGCCACTCCCTTCCGGACGACGGTCGGAAAGGAACTTCAGGGCCCGGCCCCGGCACGGGGCCTCCGACAGGGAATCCCCGGAGGAACCCGCAGGGACCGCGACATGCCGCAGGGCCTCGTTGCGACTCCTTCCCGCGCAGGACGAGTGAACCAGCCTCCAGCCCGGTTTTCAATGATCCCCATGCAGGTCCCGGTTCTTCGTGAACCGGCCCTCGCCGTGAGGGTCGTCAGGCGGTGGTGGCTTCTGCCTCGAGTATCGCCAGAAGCCGCTCCGCCTCGGTCTCGGTCGGCGTGAGGCTGTCACGGTTCTCGCCGGGGTAGAAACGGGCGC
>JAJUJF010000155.1 GCA_029265455.1 Paracoccaceae bacterium
GCGCGCCTCGGCCGTGGCGAGTTCGACCCCCACGGTCTGCTCCCCCTCCAGGTCGGTCACGACCTCCTCGCCCTCGAGATAGAGCGGCACCTTGCCCGGCACGGCGAAGAGCCGGGCGTCGAGACCGGGAACGAGCGTGAATGCCCGCTCGAGCGCGATTCCCCGCCGCTCCACCAGCGCCGGATCAAGCGCCGCGAAGATCGGGTTCCCCGCGAGGACCGTGTGGATCTCCTCGGTGGCGAACAGCGTGAAGGGCTGCTTTTCCCGAAGCGTCAGCAGGCCGGCGACATGATCGATGTCGCCATTCGTGAGCAGCACCGACTTCAGCGGCATCTCGCGCGGCCCGGTCGGATGCAGTTCCGGGGAGGCGGCGAGTTGATGGCGGATATCGGGCGAAGCGTTGATCACCGCCCAGCTCTCGCCATCCGCGCTGACCGCGATCGAGGACTGCGTCATCGCCGGGATGCGGCCGGCGCGGGCCGCGTGGCAGTTGGGGCAGCCGCAGTTCCACTGCGGAAGCCCGCCCCCCGCACCGGCACCCAGGATCCGGATCCGCATGGCGTCAGGCCTCCGCCACCGCGGCAGAGCACGCCTCGTCAGGATGCGAAGGAATGCCGAACCGCCACGAGCCGTGATCCCGGCTCATGGCAGAGCGCGAAGGTCTCATGATTCGATTCACCCCACTCCGTCCCGGCCGCTGCCGGGCGGCCGCGAGGGGGCGGCGCCCCCTCGCGTGTCCAGCGTTCAACGCTCGACGTTCAACGCTCAGAAGAGGACAGGATCATCCTCGGCCGGGAAATACATGTTGATTTCCATGCCGCAGGTTACTTCCTCGAGCTTCGGCGTGGTCCAAGCCATGGCAGTCTCCTTTGTTGACATGAAGCGACCCTTGGCATTTTTGGCCGCTATTTCCCTGAGGTCAAACGAAAAGTGTTAATAAGAGTTCCCTGAGACAACCACTCCCGGCCACCCCTGAGGCTCGGCGAGGGGACGTTCCGCACCGGCGCGCCAGTGCGGACAGGCGGATGGCGCGACTAAGGTCCTAGCGCAGGAGACGCGAAAAGGGCTGGACTGTGGCCCGCTCATGCCGAGACTGACGGTCGCAGGCGGCGCGGCTTCCGCGGCGCCACCGGTGATTTCATTCTGCCGAAAGGAGGAGGACCGCTCATGAAGACGCGCGCAGCAGTTGCTTTCGAGGCGGGCAAGCCGCTCGAGGTGACGGAAGTCAATCTCGAGGGTCCGAAAGCCGGCGAGGTCCTGGTCGAGATCAAGGCGACCGGCCTTTGCCACACTGACGAATTCACCCGCTCGGGCGACGACCCCGAGGGCATCTTCCCGGCGATCCTCGGCCACGAGGGCGCGGGCATCGTCGTCGACGTCGGCGAGGGCGTCACCTCGGTGAAGAAGGGCGACCATGTCATTCCGCTCTACACCCCGGAATGCCGCTCCTGCCCCTCCTGCCTCAGCCGCAAGACCAACCTCTGCACGTCCATCCGGGCGACGCAGGGCCAGGGCCTGATGCCGGACGGCACCTCGCGTTTCACCACGCTCGACGGTGATCCGATCCATCACTACATGGGCTGCTCGACCTTCTCGAACTTCACCGTCCTGCCGGAGATCGCCGTCGCGAAGGTCCGCGAGGACGCGCCCTTCGACAAGATCTGCTACATCGGCTGCGGTGTCACCACCGGCGTCGGTGCGGTGATCCACACCGCGCAGGTCGAGATCGGCTCCACCGCAGTCGTCTTCGGCCTCGGCGGCATCGGCCTCAACGTCATCCAGGGCCTCAAGCTCGCCGGTGCCGACATGATCATCGGCGTCGACATCAACCCCGAGCGCAAGGCCTGGGGCGAGAAGTTCGGCATGACCCATTTCGTCAACGCCGCCGAGGTCGGTGACGAGATCGTGCCCTACCTCATCAACATGACCAAGCGCGGTGACGACCAGATCGGCGGCGCCGACTACACCTTCGACTGCACCGGCAACGTCAAGGTGATGCGCAATGCGCTCGAGTGCGCGCATCGCGGCTGGGGCCAGTCGATCATCCTCGGGGTCGCGCCGGCGGGTGCGGAGATCTCGACCCGTCCGTTCCAGCTCGTCACCGGCCGCGTCTGGAAGGGCTCGGCCTTCGGCGGCGCCCGCGGCCGCACCGACGTGCCGAAGATCGTCGACTGGTACATGGAAGGGAAGATCCAGATCGACCCGATGATCACCCACACGATGCCGCTCGAGGACATCAACAAGGGCTTCGAGCTCATGCACAAGGGCGAGAGCATCCGCGGCGTCGTCATCTACTGATTCCGCGATTGCCGCATTCCCGGTGGCGCGGTCGCGCCTCCGGAACGAGGGCCCCGGCTTCGGCCGGGGCTTTTTCCTGCCGTCTCCGCGCGGGCCAGCGTCCGTTTACCAAGAAATTGTCGCATGAGATGCAGGCACTCTTTTTGCGCCTACGACTAATGTCGCACGCCCCGCGCTTAGCAGTTGACCCGTCAACAGAATTCCGCTCCTTATTATCTTCACACGGTGGGGTGCCTGCGCATCCGAAGGGGCGCCATCGGCCCCCTCCGGGCCTGTCAGAAGAGCCATACGACAGGCATAGACGGACCGGGCTCGTGATTTGGGAGGAGTGAACGAATGAAGTATCTCGTACCGGCATCAGCGATGCTGATGATGACGACGGGACTGCCGGCCCTCGCCAACGACGGTCTGATCGAGCTCATGAACGATCCGACCCAGATGGCGAGCCAGACCATGGACTACGCCGCGACCCGCTATTCCGAGCTCGACCAGATCAACCGGGACAACGTCGCCGATCTCCGGGTCGACTGGACCTTCTCGACCGGCGTCCTGCGCGGTCACGAGGGCGCGCCGCTGGTGATCGGCGACACGATGTACGTGCACACGCCGTTCCCGAACGTCGTCTACGCGCTCGACCTTGCCAACGACGGCGTCATCAAGTGGCGCTACGAGCCGCAGCAGGATCCGAGCGTGATCGCGGTCATGTGCTGTGACACCGTCCACCGCGGCCTCTCCTACGCCGAGGGCAAGATCTTCTTCCAGCAGGCCGACACCACGGTCGTCGCGCTCGACGCCGAGACCGGCGAGGTTGTCTGGACCGCGACCAACGGTGATCCCTCCATCGGCGAGACCAACACGGCGCATGTCCTTCCCGTCAAGGACAAGATCATCGTCGGCATCTCCGGCGGCGAATTCGGCGTCCGCGGCCATGTCACCGCCTACGACATGGAGACCGGCGAGCAGGTCTGGCGCGCCTACTCGACCGGCCCCGACGACGAGATGCTCGTCGACCCGGAGAACACCACCCATCTCGGCGAGCCGATCGGCGAGAACTCGTCGATCGACTCCTGGGAAGGCGACCAGTGGCAGATCGGCGGCGGCACCACCTGGGGCTGGTTCTCCTACGATCCGGAACTCGACCTCTTCTACTACGGCACCGGCAACCCGGGCACGTGGAACCCGTCGCAGCGGCCGGGCGACAACAAGTGGTCGATGACCATCATGGCCCGCAACCCGGACACGGGCATGGCCAAGTGGTTCTACCAGAAGACCCCGCATGACGAGTGGGACTACGACGGCGTCAACGAGAACATCCTCGTCGATCAGGAGATCGACGGCGAGATGCGCAAGCTCCTGGTCAACTTCGACCGCAACGGCTTCGCCTACACGCTCGACCGCGAGACCGGCGAGCTGCTCGTCGCCGAGAAGTTCGACCCGGTGGTGAACTGGGCCACCCATGTCGAGATGGACCCGGAGAGCGATCAGTACGGTCGTCCGCAGGTCGTGGAGGAGTATTCGACGTCGGCGGCCGGCGAGGACACCAACGTCACCGGCATCTGCCCGGCGGCGCTCGGCACCAAGGACCAGCAGCCGGCGGCCTACTCGCCGAAGACGGGTCTCTTCTACGTCCCGACCAACCACGTCTGCATGGACTACGAGCCCTACCGCATCAGCTACACTGCGGGTCAGCCCTATGTCGGCGCCACGGTGTCGATGTACCCGGCCCCCGACAGCCATGGCGGCATGGGCAACTTCATCGCCTGGGACGCCACCAAGGGTGAGATCGTCTGGTCGCTCCCCGAGCGGTTCTCCGTCTGGTCGGGCGCGCTCGCCACGGCCGGCGACGTGGTCTTCTACGGCACTCTCGAGGGCTATCTGAAGGCGGTCGACATGGAGACCGGCGAGGAGCTGTTCAGCTTCAGGACCCCGTCGGGCATCATCGGCAACGTCTCGACCTACGAGCATGACGGTCGCCAGTACATCGCCGTCCTGTCCGGCATCGGCGGCTGGGCCGGCATCGGTCTCGCCGCGGGCCTGACCGAGCCGACCGAAGGCCTCGGCGCCGTGGGTGGCTATGCCTCGCTCAGCGACTACACGGCGCTCGGTGGTCAGCTCACCGTCTTCAGTCTGCCCGAGAGCTGAGACGGAGGGCCGACAGCGAGGTGATGACGCCCGCAGGTGGCGTCATCCCTCCGGAACGGCGAAGATGAAGAACGAGGGGGGCGGAACGCGCGGGCGTTCCGCCCCCCGACATTTTCCACCGCCCCCGCGGGTGTTACTGCATACCATAACGTGAAGACACGCCACGTGACGGACCGCCCCGGTCTGGGGCAAGGTTCCGGAAACATCCGACCGGCCGCCGCCCCGGATGGCGGGCCGATCCGCAACGGACGAAACGGGAGAACGACCATGCGGGCACGACTGACGAGCGGAGTTCTGGCAGCAGTGATCGGCCTGATGACGATCGGCGCCGCGCCGACCAGCGCCCAGCTGACCGATCTCGTGTCCGAGAGCGCTTTCCGGGTCTGCGCCGATCCGGCCAACATGCCGATGTCATCTGAATCGGGCGAGGGATTCGAGAACGAGATCGCCGAGCATTTCGCCGAAGCGCTCGACCGGGAGCTTCAGTACACCTGGTTTCCGATGGCGCTCGGCTTTCTGCGCAACACGCTGCTCGCCTACCGCTGCGATGTCATCATCGGCTATGCCCAGGGCGACGAGATGGTGCTCAATACCAACCATTACTACACGTCGACCTATGTCATCGTGACGCGCTCCGACAGCGACATCGCCGATGTCGAGACGATTGCCGATCCCCGCCTCCAGGACAAGCGCATCGGTGTCATTGCC